>JAJQBY010000061.1 GCA_021203045.1 Oscillospiraceae bacterium
CCATGAAAATGCACTTCAATCTGCGGTTCCCTGTGGCATAGAACGCAAAAGTGTGTTAAAATAACATAAAAAGACGGTTCTGTCAATAGATGTTTAGCAGAGGAGAAGGGAGCCAGGTGATGTTCAAGCGGCTTGCAGGATATCGTGGAGGCCTGACGGGAACGGCTGTTACGGAATTCTTGAAACTGTACATAGGACAAAAAATGATGAATCGTTTTGTTGACTTGTGATAAAGCTAGAGTTAGACTAACGACAGGGGGACAGATGAAAAAAAGAACTATAAGACCGATTGTAAAGTGGGCCGGAGGCAAGAGCTAATTAATTGAGGTAATCTCCTCACATTATCCCAAGGGGCTTGGTACAACTATAAGGAAGTATGCAGAGCCGTTTGTCGGAGGAGGCGCAATATTACTTGATATTTTGACCCATTATGACCTGGATGAGGTATACATCAGTGACATCAACGCCGAGCTTATAAATATGTACAGCAAAGTAAAAACAGACGTGGATGGCGTGATAAAGCTCTTATATTCCTATAAGGGGGAACCATACGCGACCTAAAAACAGGAGATAAACATGAAGTATATCATTACTATTGAAGAAATGGTTTCGCAGGATTTTACGGTCGATGCAGCAAATATGGAAGAAGCCATGGAATTAGCCGAATATTAGCCGAATATAAGTACAATAATGGCGAATTTGTCCTTTCTCCTGGAAATTTGGTAGCAAAACAAATGAATGGCCAATGTTTAGAGACTAATGAAGCTACGGATTGGGTTGAGTTTTAGTGAATTTATATTTTGATAAATCGATAGCGAGCCAGTACACAAGTAATTCCCAGCGAATACGTGTTATGAGTGAAAGTTGGGTAGAGAGCAATATTTATTGCCCCTGTTGTGGCAGTCCCCATATTGTAAAACTGGACAACAATAAGCCTGTAGCTGATTTCCAGTGTGATTCTTGTGGAGAAATCTTTGAACTGAAAAGTAAGAATGGAAAGATTGATAGTAAAATAGCTGATGGTGCCTATGGGACTATGATTGGAAGAATAACAAGCACTACAAACCCGGACTTGTTTGTCCTCAGATATGCCAACACTCTCAGTGTAATTGACCTGATAATTATACCAAAATTCTTCTTTGTTCCACAGGTTATTGAGAAAAGGAAACCTCTGTCGGATACAGCGAGAAGGGCTGGCTGGGTGGGATGTAATATTCTGTTATCTGAAATTCCACAACAGGGGCGTATACCAATCATTCGTAACCAGCAAGTAGTCGACCCTAAAGAGGTAGTAGAACGATATAAGAATATTTCAAAGTTGCAGACTAGGAGTATTGAGAGCCGCAGTTGGTTGGTGGACGTATTGAACTGTATAAATAGAATTAATAAGGATCAATTCACCTTATCCGAAGTTTATGACTTCGGGGATGAGTTGAAGCGTCAGCACCCAGGCAATCACAATGTGGAGGCCAAGATACGGCAGCAGTTGCAAGTATTGCGCGACAAAGGGATTCTTGAGTTTGTTGATAGAGGTGTGTATCGAAAAAAATAACCTGACACGAGGAAAAAAGGTCATGTTATTCCAATGAGCTTTGATGTAATGAAGATTTTTGAGGCCGTTGGGTTCAAAACCAAAGAAATCATCATCAAGGAGCAGCACAACTGCCGTGCAACCGGCTACTGAAAAACAAACGGTGCAAAATATAATTTCCTGCTGCTGGCGCATGAGTACCTGTTTGTGTTTCATAAAATGTGATTAATACAAGCTTCCTCCGTAGAATAACGTCTAGTCAATTCGATAATCGAAATCTTCTCACGCTTGGACATACACAAATTCCTGCCTTTTCTTTGTCTATTGATTATATATCACAACCAAAGTCCCATAAACCGGACTATCAGGGCTGATTCAGAGGGGTAATCGAATTACATTATTGTGACTTTTTACATACTGTAAACGAGTTTTCTACAAACCGGAACGGAGTTGAAATTACAGAGATAATTAATGGGGGCACTTTTGGCGGCGCTGTAAGTAATAAAAACCAAGGTACAGGGACGGTTATAATAAACAATGGTACGTTTAATTCAACGGTTTCCAAATACGGCGGGCATCCTCCCGGGATGTCCGCCGTATTTTGATGGCAATAGAGACATAAAATAGTATTATGTAAATTAAACACATAAAATTTCTGCAAAAGGGTGTGCGGACTTTTGACGAGGAGTAGTTTGTAATCCGGAGAAAAGAGGAGCAGGCTGGATTATCTACTGTGAGTAACGTTTTGCGTGATGGAATTCCCTGCGCTAAAAAACAATAATCAAGGTTGCGTCAGGACGCGGCCGCTTGATTGGAATAAAGGCTTCACAATCTGCGGAAAATAACGGTAACAGAAAGGAGTTGTGATAGCCTTTGGAGGTAAATGTCAGGGACAGCAAGAAAATGGTTGATGTCTGGCTGACAAATGCGGAAAAGAACGACCCGCAGATTCAGGCGCAGCTCAAGGACATCTATGCGCAGTATAAGAAGAAAAAAATCTGGTGGCAGTCTACCAGTCTGGTAACCGTGATCTCTATGAGAGCACGCTGGCCCTGCTTGCTTACAACAAAAGACGGGTGGCGGAACTGGATGTGCAGCGCGAGAAGCAGCGGCGTAATGCTGTGATGGAGCGCTGATTACCGGCGGGAAGGAATTTTTCCCTCCCGCCGTTATTTTTCTGTTGCAATCTACAGAGAAAAGGAGTACAATGTTATCTAAAATAAAGTATATTGGATTAGATAAACGGGGACTGGCCAGTATGAAAGAAACATTCGACATTGCGGGCTATGCCCGCATCTCCGTGGACGATGAGCTGGATAGGGACAACGTATCCATTGAAAACCAGAAAGCGATCATCGAGGATTTTGTGCAGAACCGATTCCCCGGCTCTGCGCTGACCTTTTTCGTGGACCGGGATAAGTCCGGCTACACCTTCGAGCAGCGGGACGGCTATCAGACCATGCGAAGGGGGCTGATGAGCCACAGATATGATATCCTGGTAGTCAAGGACTTCTCCCGCTTTTCCCGCCGGAACAGCCGGGGGCTGGTGGAGCTGGAGGACCTGCGGGACGCAGGCGTGCGTATTATCTCCATCGGGGACGGCATCGACTTCCCCAACGATGACGACTGGCTGAAGATACAGTTTCAGTTTCTCATCAACGAGATGCCGGTGACGGACACCAGCAAAAAGGTACGCAATGTCATCAAACGCCGCCAGGCGGACGGCCAGTGGCTCTGCGCCGCGCCTTATGGCTATATCATCAACAAGCGCAGGGAATTTGAAATAGTCCCCACGGAGGCGGACATCGTGCGCCGGATATTTGATCTCTATAATAACGCCGGCTGGGGCTACAAGAAGATCGCCAACTACCTCACCGACGAGGGCATTCCCACGCCCCGTATGTCGGAGCAGATGCGCAAGGAGGCCCAGGGAGAGACATACAATCGCAAAACCAAGGCAGCCTGGGCCATCGTGACGGTGCAGGGGATACTGGACAACGATTTTTATATCGGCACCCTGCGGCAGGGCAAGTATACCCGAACCAAAATCAACGGCAGGGATGTCCGCCGGAATGACGGGGAGCAGATCGTCATCGAAAACCACCACCAGGCCATCATCGACTACCGCACCTTTGCCACCACTCGCGCCCTCCGGGAGAAGCGCAGCCGGAACAACTACCGGGGGGTGAAAATCCATGACAACGTATACTCCGGCTTCCTGGAGTGCGGGGACTGCGGCAGCCCCATGTTTGCCATGAGCCGCAGCGACCTGAAACCCGCCTACACCTGCGGCACCTATCACCGCCGGGGCACAGCGGGATGCACCAGTCATCACATCCGGGTGGACAGGCTGGATGAGCTGCTGCGGCTCTATGTCCGGCGGGTCATGGAGCAGTCTTCTGCCATGCTGGAACAGCTGAACGCCGACCTGAACCGGGAGACAGAGGATGTGACAGAGACCGAGCAGTCCGCCGACCATCTGGCTGCGGTGCTGGACGACTTGACAGAGGAGCTGAAAGCCACCAAGCGCCAGCGCATCCGGGACATCATGAAGCACCCGGAGCAGGAGCAGCTGCTGGAGGAGACCTATGACGAGCTGGAAACCGACCTCCAGCGAAAAATCGAAGGACTGAACCACCAGATCGATCTGCTGTCTGACAAACGCAACACCATTCTCCGGGCGAACCGGGCGGCAAAAACGGCCATAGACGTATTTCAGGACATTCTGACAAAGGAGCACCTAGAGCGCAGCGACCTGGAGCTGCTCATCGACCGCATAAAGGTGTACGAGGATCATCTGGAGATACAGCTTCAGCCGGATATCGACACGCTGCTCCACACGGAGCGGCTGGAGGATACCATAAATTTTAATCAGGATGCGGCAGAAAACGGCCAGGTCACCCTTGTTCAGCGTGCAAAACGGCACGCAGACAAGGTCTACCGTGTCAATGTTATCAGTGACGGCGACCCGTTGGAGATTTACACGGAAAAGGATGGAGAGGTCATATTCAAAAAATACTCCCCTTTGGGGGAGTTGAGCGGATTTGCGGAGCAGATCTGCGAATCCATGCATAAAAACACGAACTACCCTTCGGCGGTATGCGATCGGGACGGTGTGATCGTGGCGGCAGGACCGGGGCGGAAGGATATCCTGGACCGGCATATCGGCCCGGCGCTGGAAGCGGTCATGGAGGGAAGACAGACCTTTTGGGGCGAGCCGGGCGGACGGCGTGTGCCGGTGACCGATCAGGAGGGCTCTCCTGCGGCGGCAGTGGCCGCCCCTATTTTATCCGAGGGGGACGTACTGGGCTGCGTGGTATTTCTGGAGCGGGCAGACGGCGCCCGGGCCGGGGATGTGGAGGTCAAGCTGGCCGGCACCGTAGCCGGTTTTCTGGGCAAGCAAATGGAGAGCTAAGACCTCCGGACGAATCCGTGAGGAGCAAGGCAAGAGGGGAACAGTCCCTTGGAATAATGAAAATCCCTGTAGTCACTGAAGCTACAGGGATTTCTGTTGATAGAGTTTTATAGATGATATTTTGTTTCTTACACAGCCTTCTGGGCGTTGACCTTGATGCCGGGGCCCATGGTGGAGGCGGTGACGCAGGAGCGAATATACTGGCCCTTGGCAGCGGCGGGCTTGGCCTTGATGATCGCGCCGATGAGAGCGTCATAGTTCTCCTGGAGCTTTTCGGGGCCGAAGCTGACCTTGCCGATGGGGCAGTGGATGATGTTGGTCTTGTCCAGACGGTACTCGATCTTACCGGCCTTGACCTCATTGATGGCCTGGGTCAGGTTGGGGGTGACGGTGCCGGCCTTGGGGGAGGGCATCAGGCCCTTGGGGCCGAGGACCTTACCGAGACGGCCCACGACGCCCATCATATCAGGGGTCGCGATGACAACGTCAAAATCGAACCAGTTTTCTGTCTGAATCTTCTGGACCAGATCCTGGCCGCCTGCGTAATCGGCGCCGGCCGCCTTGGCCTCCTCCTCGCGCTCCGGCTTGCAGAACACCAAAACGGTGCGGGTCTTGCCGGTGCCGTGGGGCAGCACGATGGCGCCGCGGACCTGCTGGTCGGCGTGACGGCCGTCCACGCCCAGCTTTACATGCAGCTCAACGGTCTCGTCGAACTTGGCCTTGCTGGTCTTGCAGACCAGGTCGAAGGCGTCCTTGGGATCATATACGGTCTGTTTATCGATGAGCTTGGCGCTCTCTTTATAATTCTTGCCTCTGAACATTCAAAATTTCCTCCAATAATGTGGTTAAGCGGAAGTTTTCCTCCCACATGAACGGGCTTAGTCGCCCACCAGAACGCCCATGCTGCGGCAGGTGCCGGCGATCATGCTCATGGCCGACTCGATGCTGGTGCAGTTCAGGTCTGGCATTTTCTGCTCCGCGATCTTCTGCAGATCCGCCTTCGAAATGGTGGCTACCTTGTCCCGCTGGGGCACGCCGGAGGCGTGTTCGATGTTGCAGGCCTTCTTGATGAGCAGGGCCGCCGGGGGCGTCTTGGTGATGAAGGTGAAGCTGCGGTCGGCGTACACGGTGATGACCACGGGGATCATCATGCCCATGTCGCCCTTGGTGCGCTCGTTGAAGTCCTTGGTGAACTGGCCGATGTTGATGCCGTACTGGCCAAGGGCGGGGCCTACGGGGGGCGCAGGGGTTGCCTTGCCCGCCGGGACCTGGAATCTAACGTATCCTACGATTTTTTGAGACATTTTTCATTACTCCTATTTGACCCTCTGTATAAGAGGACGTAAATAATCAATCTTCCTTCACCGGCTCGATCTGATCCAGATCCAGATCCACCGGCGTCTCCCGCCCGAACATGGAGACGATGACCCGTACCCGATTCTTGTCCGGCTCCAGCTCGTCCACTGTGCCCAAAAAGCCCTCCAAAGGGCCCTCTGTGACCTTGACCGTGTCGCCGATCTCGAAGCCCACGACGATCTCGTGGCGCTCCATGCCCAGACTCTGGACCTCCTCCTCGGTCAGGGGGACGGGCTTGCCGTCCATGGCCACGAAGCCGGTGGAGCCGCGGGCGTTGCGGATGATATGCCAGGTTTCGTCCGTCAGGATCATCTTCACCAGAACATAGCCCGGAAAGATTTTGCGGTCATAGGTCTTTTCCTCGCCGCTGTCGGTACGCTCGGTGACCTTCTCCATGGGGATCTTGACCTCCAGGATCAGATCCTCCATATGGCGGGTCTCTGCCGATTTCAGAATGGAGGCAGAGACGGTATTTTCATAACCGGAGTATGTGTGGACCACATACCATTTCGCATCCTCAGCCATGGTTTATGCGAAGATGTTGATCAGCGCTTTTACGAGCGCCTGCGCTGCGCTGTCGAAGCCCCAAAGGACGACGGCACAGACGACGATCATGACCACAGCGATGCAGGTGTTCTTGACGGTCTGCTTCCTTGTGGGCCAGACCACCTTTTTCAGCTCGCTCTTCATGTCCCGGAACCACTTGCCGATGCGCTTGAAGAAACCAAGCTTCTCCGAGGTCTTCTTGACGGCGACCTTCGGCGTGGCGGGGGCAGTGCTGTTCTTCTTTTCCTCTGCCATGATTACTGCCTCCTTATTTGGTTTCCTGATGCAGCGTATGCTTCCGGCAGAAGGGGCAATACTTGTTCAATTCCAGCTTTTCCGTGGTGTTCTTCTTGTTCTTGAACGTATTGTAGTTCCTCTGCTTGCATTCGCTGCAGCGTAGCACGACCTTGATTCTCGCTTCTGCTGCCATATTTTCGGCACCTCCTTGTTATATTGCCTCCCTGTTCCGGCCATAACGGGTTCTCCCGCCCGGACGGCAGGTAAAAGATATATTATCACACTTCTCCGGGAAATGCAACGTTTTCTATGATCAAAAATCAGGAATCTGTGAAAAATATTTTGGTCCGTGCCGCGGGCCGGGAGCGGACGCGCACATCACAGCGCAAACTGGCGCATGTGCTCCAGATATATACGCTCAGCCGGAAACAGCTCCTGGACAGGGCGGTGGGTCAGGCCGTAGACGAAATGGATGGGCGGCTCGATGGCGGCGGTGGAGACCGCCTGGTCCCGGGAGAGCGTATCCGCGAAGCCCTTGCCGTGGAGAGAGACGCCCATGCCGGCCTTTACCAGATCGATGCAGCCGATGGAGCTGCCCTCGTAGAGCACGGAGGGGGTGATGCCCTCCTGCTGAAAGGCGGCCTGTATCAGTCTGGTCAGAGACCCGCCCCGGGAGGGCAGCAGGAGCCGCTGACCGTTCAGCTGGGATAGGGTGACGCATTCCTGCCCGGCCAGGGGATGATCCCGGCGGAAGATCGCGGTGACGACGCTTTCCGCCAGGGGCATGAAAATGTAGTCCGACCCGCCCCTGAAGTTTTCATAGGAGGGAAACACGTTCACCTGGCGCTTCATAAACATCTCATAGAGACCGGACTCGTTGGCTTCCACCAGAGAGATGGACAGCTCCGGATGGGCCACCTGGAAGCTGACGATGTATTTTGCCATGTCGTAATACTCCGGATTCTGCATGGCGGCGATGGTCAGCTGCCGGTCGGCGCCATGCTTGAGCTGATCCAGCACCGCCTCCCCGGAGCGGCAGAGCTCGTCTATCTGCCGGGCGAAGGGAAGCAGCGCCGCTCCCGCCTCGCTCAGCTGTACGCTGCGGGTGCTGCGAAGAAAGAGAGAAACGCCCAGATGCTGCTCCAGGGCGTGGATACGCTTGGAGAGGGTGGACTGGGACAGATACAGCCGCTCGGCGGCATCACTGAAGCTGAGGCAGTCTGCCAGGGTCAGAAATTCCCGAAGGTATGAAGTTTCCATGCTCCATATGCTCCTAAAAAAAGTGCTGCGGCCGGGAAAAATATATTCCTGCCTGGAATAAATTTTACCTGAAAACGAATTGTTTTTCAACCGGCTGGTGTTGTATAATTCGCTTGACAAATGTCAAACGGAAAATGACAAAGAAAAACCCAAAATTTTTCAGGAGGAAAATGAAATGCTTTTTCAGGTGTATGGCGAAAACTCGATCTACCAGATACTGGGGTGGGTCATGGTGTTTCTGGCGCTGATCCTGACCAACGAGATTCAGCGGCGGAGCAGGATCGGCGGATTTGCGTTTTTCATCGCCCTGCCGATCGCCCTGACGGTCTATTTTGCTGCGATCTATATTTCGGCGGCGGCCGGGGCGGACTGGGCGCTGAATAACCAGACCTACGTCCATATGAACAGCTGGTTCCACTATGCCAAGCTTTACGCGGCCACGGCGGGGTGCATCGGCTTCATGCTGCTGAAGTATAAAAAGTGGATCGGCAAGACGGACTGGTTCAAGGTATGGCCCTTCCTGATCGTGACCATAAACATCATGATCGCTGTGTGCAGCGATTTTGAAAGCGCCATCAAGGGCGCGGCCGCCCTGCGGGAGACCGGCAGCCGCTGGTGGCTGTCCAGCGAGAACGTATGGGTCTACGGCGGCTGGTGGAATATCCTCAACGGCATGGCCGGCATCATCAATATCTTCTGCATGACCGGCTGGTGGGGCATTTATTCCTCCAAAAAGCACGACGATATGCTCTGGCCGGATATGACATGGGTCTATATCCTGGCTTATGATGTCTGGAATTTCGAGTATACCTATCTCAATCTGCCCACTCACGCCTGGTATTGCGGACTGGCGCTGCTGCTGGCGCCTACCTTTGCAGCCATGTTCTGGAATAAGGGCGGCTGGATACAGAACCGGGCCAATACCCTGGCAACCTGGTGCATGTTCGCCCAGGTGTTCCCCCTGTTCCAGGATGCCAGCATATTCACCGTCCTGCCTGTGCTGTATGCGGACGGAGTCATGGATGCGGCTGTCCACCCCACTGCTGCGAACCCGGTGCCCGGCGGCGTGATTGCCTGCCTGTCCATCCTCATCAATGTGGCGGCGCTGGCCCTGATCGCCAAGAGAGCCAGGGAGCAGGGGAAGAATCCTTATAAGAATGAGATATTTGTCGGTACCCGCGACTATGAGGAGGCTATGGCTCGGGCTGAATAAGCCCGGCTCCCCATACCGCAGGAACGCTGCAAGATCAAATAATGGAGGTATGAGCGATGTCTGTTCGAGACGTACCGAAGCCGGATTATATTCAGGACGACGGCCCCATCCGGGAACCCATCGTCAGGCTGGCGAAGCTGGTCACTGACCGTATCCCCCAGCACCTGGGGCTAAAGAAGATCACGAAGGACGACCCGGAATATTGGGGCCTGGCCGCTGTCGCTACCGATGAGGAGGCGGAGCTGGCTATCAAGATGGGGGTGCGGAAGCCCAGGACCTTTGCCCAGATCAAGGCCCTTTCCGGCATTGAGGACGAGAAAAAGCTCCAGGAGCTGCTGGATCATATGTCCTGGACCGGCCTGCTGGAGTATAACCAGGAAAACCTGGACGGGAAAAACCCTGATGGGGAGCGGCGCTATGTGCTGCCCATGTTCGTGCCCGGCAGTGCGGAGTTTACGAACATGAACGAGGATGTGATGAGGGCCCATCCGGAGGTGGGAAGATTCTTCGAGCGCATGTCCTTCCTGCCCCTGGAGCATGTCACCGCTATGGTGCCGCCGGGCGGCGCGGGCATCGGCATGCACGTCATCCCTGTGGAAAAGGCCATCTCTCTGGAGGACAGGTCCGTATCCCTGGAGCACATCTCTCACTGGCTGGATAAATATGACGGCAAATACGCCGCCAGCCCCTGCTCCTGCCGCCGGTCCCGCACCACCTATGAGGAGGGCTGCGCCGACGATTTCCACGACTGGTGCCTGGCCGTGGGCGATATGGCGGATTATGTGGTGGAGACGAACAAGGGCGGCCGGTACGTTACCAGGGAGGAAGCGCTGGCGATACTCCAAAAGGCGGAGGATAACGGCTTTGTTCACCAGATCACCAACATCGACGGAGAGGAAAAAATCTTTGCCATCTGCAACTGCAACGTGAATGTGTGCTATGCCCTGCGTACCAGCCAGCTTTTCAATACGCCCAATATGTCCCGCTCGGCCTATGTGGCCAATGTGGACAAGTCCAAATGCGTGGCCTGCGGACGGTGTGTGGAATATTGCCCCGCCGGGGCGGTGAAGCTGGGGCAGAAGCTGTGCCGCGGGGACGGCTCGGAGGTGACCTATCTCCGCCAGCCGCTGCCGTCGGAGCGGAAATGGGGCCCGGAGATGTGGACGGAGGATTACCGGGATAAAAACCGGATCAACTGCCACGAGACCGGTACCTCTCCCTGCAAGACCGCCTGCCCCGCGCATATCGCCGTGCAGGGATATTTGAAGCTGGCATCCCAGGGCAAATACCGGGAGGCGCTGCAGCTCATCAAGCGGGAAAATCCCTTCCCCGCTGTGTGCGGCCGCATATGCAACCGGCGGTGCGAGGATGCCTGCACCAGAGGGACCATCGATCAGGCGGTGGCCATCGACGAGGTAAAGCGCTTTATCGCCCAGCAGGACCTGGATGCGGCCCACCGGTTCGTTCCGGAAAAGGTCATTCCCAAGGTCCAGGGAGAGTTTTCGGAGAAGATCGCCGTTATCGGCGGCGGCCCGGCAGGGCTGAGCTGCGCCTACTATCTGGCGGAAAAGGGATATCGGCCCACGGTCTTTGAGAAGGAGAGCCGGGTGGGCGGTATGCTGATGAACGGAATCCCCAGCTTCCGGCTGGAAAAGGACGTGGTCCAGGCGGAGATAGATATTCTCCGGGAGCTGGGCGTAGAATTCCGGTGCGGCATAGAGGTCGGTCGGGATGTGACCATCCCTCAGCTACGGGAGCAGGGCTATAAGGGCTTTTATGTGGCCGTGGGCCTGCAGACCGCCGGGCGTCTGGGCGTTCCGGGAGACGAGGCCCAGGGCGTTATCCCCGGTATCGACTTCATGCGGGCCGTGAACCTGGGCGGCGAGGGAAAGCTATCCGGCCGTGTGGTGGTCATCGGCGGCGGGAATATCGCTGCGGACGTGGCCCGCACCGCGGTGCGGTGCGGTGCGGAAAGCGTCGCTATGTACTGCCTGGAGGGCTATGATGAGATGCCTATGGGCCAGGAGGACCGGACAGAGTGCGAGAGCGACGGCATAGAGATACATGCGGGCTGGGGCCAGACGGAGATACTGTCCCGGAACGGGCAGTGTGCCGGGGTCCGTTTCCGCAAATGCCTGCGGGTGAAAAACGAGGCGGGCCGCTTCGATCCTCAGTTTGATGACAGCGTCACGGAGGAGGCCCCGTGCGTCACGGTGCTGTACTGCATCGGGCAGAAGGCGGACTGGAAGGAGCTTCTGAAGGGCACCAGGGTCGAGCTCAATCCCAACGGAACGGCCAAGGCGGACCCGGTCACCTATCAGACGGCGGAGCCGGACATCTTCGTGGGCGGGGACGTATACACCGGCCAGAAGTTCGCCATAGACGCTATCGCCGCCGGCAAGGAGGGAGCCATCTCCCTGCACCGGTTCGTCCAGCCCCATTCCAGCCTGACCATCGGCCGGAACCGCCGGCAGTTCATAGAGCTGGATAAGAAGGATATCCTTGTGGATCAGGAGACTTTCGATAACACGCCCCGCCAGCGCATAGGCTATAATGAGGCCCTGCGCCGGACCTTCCGGGACGACCGTGTTCCCTTTACAGAGGAGCAGGTGAAGCGGGAGACTGCCCGCTGCCTCTCCTGCGGGGCCTCTGTGGTGGACCCGAACAAGTGCATCGGCTGCGGCGTGTGTACCACAAAATGCGCCTTTGACGCCATCACCATCCACCGGGAGCGGCCGGAATGCAGCAATATGTGCCCGTCGGAGGATAAGCTGAAGAAGATACTGCCTTACGCTGCAAAGCAGGCGATCCGCATCAGATTTGCCGGAAAGCGGTGACGCTTATGCACGAGCTTGGCGTAGTCTTTCATATCCTGGACACCCTGGAAAGGGTGGCGGCGGAAAATCAGGTGGAACGCATCAGCGCCGTGACCCTGGAGCTGGGGGAGGTATCCACGGTCATCCCCCGGTACCTTACCGACTGCTGGAAATGGGCCAGCGAAAAAAGCGAGCTGGTGAGGGGCGCTGCGCTCACCATCGAGACGATTCCCGCTGTCACCTACTGCCAGGACTGCGGCCGGGAATACGGGACCGTGGCCCATGGCCGCACCTGCCCCTACTGCGGCAGCAGCAGCACCTATCTGCTGCGGGGCAATGAGTTTATGATAAAAGAGATCGAAGTCCCACAGGAGGAACCGGTATGGACAAGGTAAAGGTCATAGAGGTAAAGGAAAGCGTATTTGCGGACAACAACGCAGAGGCGGAGCGCATCCGCCGCCGGCTGAAGGCGGAAAAAACATTTCTGGTGAATCTGATGTCCTCCCCGGGCGCGGGGAAGACCACCACCCTGGTCCGCACCATCGGCGACCTGGGGGATAAGCTGCGCATCGGCATTATGGAGGCAGATATCGATTCCACCGTGGATGCGGAGACCATCGCCTCCGCCGGAGCGAAGGCAATACAGATCCATACAGGCGGTATGTGCCATCTGGATGCAGGCATGACCGAGCAGGGCCTGGACGAGCTGGGAGCGGACGCATTTGACCTGGTGGTGCTGGAAAACGTGGGAAACCTGGTCTGTCCCGCGGAATTCGACACCGGCGCGGTGAAAAATGTGGCCATCCTGTCTGTGCCGGAGGGGCACGATAAGCCTCTGAAATATCCCCTGATGTTCCAGGTGTGCCACGCGCTTATCATCAATAAGATCGACGTGCTGCCCTACTTTGATTTTGATATGGAAAAGGTGGCGGCCTATGCACACATGAGGAATCCCGATCTGGAGCTGTTTTCCGTTTCCGCCAAAACGGGAGAGGGCTTCCAGGCATGGGAAAACTGGCTCCTGGCCCAGGCAAGGGCCTGGAACGGATAAGGAAGGGGTGAATATACAATGTAAGTGCAACAGTCAAAAAGACGAAAAAGAATGACTCA
>JAJQBY010000129.1 GCA_021203045.1 Oscillospiraceae bacterium
TGCTCGTAGGACTGGATATACAGGGGCTCCAGCTTTTTGCGGATATCCTCCTGCGCCTGCCGGCACATGCGGCCGAGAACGCTGGGGCTGAATTTCTCGGGGGCAAGGCCAGCACTTGCCGATACGTTATTCAAAATATGATTGACATTGGCCCGGTGAATCGGCTTTCCGTTCCGGGTCACCATCACGGGGCCGGAGACGACGCTCCGTTCCTCAGCGTATTGCAGCAGCTCCCGGCACAGACCCGCGGGGATCGCCGTCCTCTCGTCGTTTTCATCCGTGATCTCCCCTGCCCGGCAGGCCTCTACGGTCAAATTGGGCAGCTCGCTGACATCGAGGCCGATCTGACCGAATATTTTGACCAGAAAATACTCCTGCCTGGTGCCCCTGGCCCGGATATAGGACAGCAGCCGCAGGTATTCCGTCCGGGTAGGCGTCGGGCGTATCTGCATCGTTTGCGTGCGGTCATGGCGCAGGGTCGTGGGCAGGATGTCGCAATATTCCAGCAAGCCCTTCGCCACCGACAGCCTTGTGTTCACGGAACCGGCGGAAAGATCACTCTCCCCCAGGCTGTCATGCCACAGCGCCACAGCATCCGTCGTAAGGGGCAGGTCCTCCCGGAGCAGAAAGCTCCGCAGCTCACGCAGGCAGCGGCGATAGGTCTTCACCGTGTCCTGATTCCGCCCACGGGCGGCCAGCGCCGCCAGGTATTCCTCTATCAGCCCCTCCGTCAGCTCCACGGCATCGTCAGACCCCACGGGCATAAGTATCTCTCTCATATATACACCATCTCCGCACCAATCTCCCCAGGTATCGTTTTTCCATTCATTAAACCGCAGACCGGCAGAAGCCCATTCGCTCGATTGAGGCTCTGCCGGTCAGTCTTTTTTCATCCGCAATCAATTTCCGGATGCGGTTTTTATATTATTCAGCCTTTTTCCGCAGCGTCATGATGACTGCCGCGCTGCCTATGGCGCAGAGCGCGATCAGCGCAATCCACAGGCCGGTGTTCGCATCATCGCCGGTTTCGGGAGACCGGGCGGCATCCGCTGTCGGGGCGACCGTCACAGTGACGGTCGTGCCGCCGCTGCTGCTGTCCGTGGAGACAGGAGTCTCCGTAGCGCTGGTATCTGTGGCAGCAGGAGTCTCCGTAGGCTCGGTGCCCGTGACGGCGGGCTGTGTGGCGGTCGGCTCCGCCGTTTCGACGACCTCAGTGACCGTCACATCCAGCGTGCCGGAAAGCGTTCCCACCGTGGCGGTGATGGTGGCGCTGCCCGCGCCGACGGCGGTGACAATACCGTTTTCGTCCACCGTGGCCACAGCCTCATCGGAGCTGGTCCAGGTGATATCGTCCACCACGCTGTACGCCGTGCCATTATAGGTGGCGGTGACAGCCAGGGTGCTCTCATCCCCCACCGTCAGCGCGGATGTGCCGGAGACGCTCAGCCCCGAGGCGGTGACCTCGATGCTCACCGTGGTGGAGCCACTGACGCCGGTGGATGCGCCGTCACCGGCAGCATAACCGAACTCCATAGCCGTGCGGGTACCGCCGTTAGACGCTGTAAAGGTACCCATGCCGATGCTGTTATAGGAGGGGTTTATCATATTTGTATAGTGTCCGGTGACAGCGCCCTCGGTTCCCGCAACGTAGTCATCCTTCTCGGAATAGAACATCTCGATGGCATAGAGCATAGCGGACTGAGCCAGATTCTCCGCCCAGCTGCTTGTGCCGTCGGATGCTGTCACGGTAAAGCAAGTCTCCCCATTGGGCCGGGTGTGAGCCCAGTTGAGGCAGGCCTCCGCCGCCCGAAGCTGGGCGATCTCCTCCAGACCGGAGGACCAGGTCACTTCCACATAACTGTCCACAAGGCCTTCATCATAGGCCTCCTTGCGAATCTCATTGACCCGCGTCAGCACCGCAGTTATATCCGCCGCGGCGTATGTGCCGTCTACGGCCACGGTGACCGTGCCGGTCTCCTCTGCCATAGCCGTCAGGGAGCACAGTCCCAGACACAGGACCAGAGCCAGAATCAAAGCTGCTGCTCGCTTCATTTTTTTGTTTCTCCTTAGATCATTTTATATATTCTTTTGATATTCAGGTGTCCGCTTTATCTGGTCTTACACCAGCGCAAAAACGTGTCCTGGCTGATGCCGAGCTGTTTGGCGCCCTCGCGGGAGGATATCTGGCGGGTCATCCAGAGGTTTTTGACCTCCTCGAAATTATCCGGCAGGGGCAGGCGGGGGCGGCCGAAGGTGACGCCACGGCTCTGGGCGGCGGCGATGCCCTCATGCTGGCGCTCCTTGCGCCACTGCTTCCGCTCCTCCACGGCGGCAAGCTCCCCCTCCAGCTCCGCGATGCGGCTCTGCAGGGCGGCGATGGCCTCCATGGCCTCCCCTATGACGGCGGCTGCGCTCTCCTCTGCGCCGTTACGGGCGGTCTCCAGCTTTTCCAGAAGCTGCTCATAGGTCACAGTCTCTGTCATCTGGCGGCGTTCCTCTTTTTCATCGTGAGCACCGCACCCATGCCGCATGCGCACAGGGCAGCTATGCCGGCCCACAGGGCGGCGTTGCTGTCATCCCCGGTCTTGGGGGATTCCCC
>JAJQBY010000138.1 GCA_021203045.1 Oscillospiraceae bacterium
TGCCGGCTGTTTCTTACTGCTTTTTCTCGGTTTCGCCATCTTGCATCTGTTCTTGTCTTACCTAAAAGCGCTTTCTTTGACAGACTGGGGAGCGCTGCACGTTCTGCAGCGCTCCTTTTATATCAGGTGCCGGGGGAAAGCCCGGTTTACAGCGGCAGGTCCTTTTTCTGGAAGCGAACAGCGCCTGCCACGTAGCAGACGACCGCCACGACGACCAGGGCGATCAGCTTGGGGATAAAGGAATCGTCCACCGCGCCGGAGCCCACTGTGCCCAGGGCGTCGATGTCAAACAGTCCCACAAGGGATACCCGGTTGAACATCCCCAGCTCCTCTACGCCCATGCCCACGTTCACCATGCTCTCCGAGCCGAACATGCCCAGCAGGGAGCAGATGAAAAACCAGATGTTTAATCCGCCGCCCAGGGCCAGGGCGTATTTGCTCAGGTTGAAGATGCAGCTTGCCAGATAGCAGATGCCCGCCATGGCCTCCGTGAGAAGATACAGGCCGCCGTACAGCGCCGCGTATTTTACCACGTCTACCTCCCCTACAATGACGTTGCAGGCGATCAGCTTGGTGAGGAAGGCGCAGCCCACCATGATAAGCGGCGTCACGATCATATAAACAGCCTGGGTGATGGCCACGGCGCTGCGCTTTGTGGGGGTGGACAGAATATAGGCCATGGAGCCCTTGTCCACCTGGTCAACGATCAGGGCGTTGCCTGCGAAAATAATGAACAGCAGGATGGGAAGCAGGCTCATGATGGTGAAATACATCTGGTTCAGCATGGCGGAAGTGTCCATCTTGCTCATATTCTCCACCAGGTCGGAGGATACACCCATCATTTCCAGCATGTTGGTCATCATAGCTTCTACGTCCAGATCGTCTCCGGAGAAGCAGCCCTGTACGGAGCCCAGCGCATAGACATACTCAAAGTTTTCAATATAGCTGTCCAGCCCTGTCTCCGACCGGGACAGGGTATCCGCCGCCTCCGCAAAGTCCTCGCTGCTCAAATCCAGGTCGTCCGACTGCGCGGACATCATTTCAAATACGGTGTCGTACTGCGATAAATCCTCCGCCCCGGCAAAATCCTCATAGCTCAGCTCTGTGCCGGCCATTTCGTTATAGGAGGCCAGCACATACAGATAGCTGTAAAAATCCGTCTGGGCGTCGGTGTAATCCGTGGAATCCGAGGTAGAGCCGATCAGATTTCCCGCAAAGGTGATTACCACCGTCATCAGGCAGAGAATCAAGGTACAGGCGATCGCCAAAACCTTATTGGCGCTGATGCTTTGCTTCATCAGCGGGCGGGAAAATACTTTCGTCGTTTTCATTTTATTACTGACCCTCCTTCGCGTGCTCGTCCTGTAGTGTTTTCATAAAATAATCCTCCAGATCGGGATGGCTCTCCGACAGGGAGACGACCTGTAAGCCGTCCATGGCCTGAAACGCTGCGTCCACATCCCTTGCCACCGCGTCGAACCGCACCTGGGGGCCGTTCCGGACGCTGCTCGGCAGCCGATCGCAGAAGGCTCCGGCGGACGCCTCATCCGAGAATTCCACATGATATGTTCTCACGGAGCTGTGGCGGAATTCGGACAGGTCCAGCACGCTCTGTATCCTGCCGTCATGGATGATTGCCACCCGGTCGCAGACCTCCTCGATCTCCTCAAAAATGTGGCTGGACATGAAGATGGTCCGGCCCTTGGCCTTCTCCTCCCGGATCAGCTCCAGAAAGGTCTCCCGCATCAGGGGGTCAAGTCCGGTGGTGGGCTCGTCCAGAATGAGGATATCCCGGTCGCCCATCAGCGCCGCCACGATGGCGGTTTTCTGCTTCATGCCCTTGCTCATCCGTTTCAGATTGGCGGAGGGGTCCAGGCCCAGTACATCAATCAGATGATTCATATAGGAAAAATCCCTGACGCCCAGAAACTGCGCCTGCACCCTGAAGAAATCCGTCCCCGTTTTCAGATCGGGAAAGGCGATCTCCCCGGGGATATAGCTGACGCTTTTCATCACATCGGGGGCGTTTTTCCATGGGTCCAGGCCGTTTACCGTGACTGTGCCGCTGTCGGCCTTCAAAAAGCCCATCATGTGCCGGATGGTGGTGGTCTTGCCGGAACCGTTGGTCCCCAGATAGCCGAACACCTCGCCCTGGCGGATATCCAGAGAGACATCGAAAACGCCCCGGTCCTGTCCGTAATCCTTTGTGAGATGCGCTGCGGAGATAATGGCGTTGCTCATTGCTTCACTTCCTTCCGGACCGCCTGGACGGCAGCCCCTCAAAATGATGGCCGGTATCGTAAAAGCCCATAAAGTAATCCTCCAGCGTGAAGGGAATCTCCACAAGATCGGCGATGTGAAGGCCCCTGAGGCTGGCGGTCAGCTCGCCCACCCGGTCTGCCGGGAGCTGTACCCGTGCCCGCAGCTTCCGTTCGTTCTTCGATGTGAAGGTGAAGGGCTTGCCGATGAAGGCCGCATAGGAATCGGCGTCCGAGAAGGAAACGCGGTAAATGCGGTCGTGCTTCTGCTTCAGCTCCTCCGACTGAAATTCCGAGACGATTCTGCCGTCCCGGATGATGGCGATGCGGTCGCATACGGCGTCCACCTCATGGAAGATATGGGAGGACAGGAAGATCGTCTTGCCCCGCTGCTTTTCCTCCCGGACATATTCGATGAAGGTCTCCTGCATTACCGGGTCAAGGCCGGAGGTGGGCTCATCCAGGATGAGGATATCCGGGTCGTGCATAAAGGCGGTGACGACGGCCAGCTTCCGCTTGACCCCGAGGCTCATCTTCTTGATGCTGATATTGGGGTCCAGCTCGAACCGGTCAAGCAGCATTTGCAGGTATTCTGTATTCCTTATGCCGCGCATTTTCTCCATCATGCGGAGAAATGCGGCGCCGGACAGACCGGCCGGAAGCGCCACCTCCCCCGGCAGGTATCCCACGGTATTTTGCAGCCGGGCGCTGTTTTCCCAGCTGTCCTGGCCCAAAATGGATGTGCGGCCCTCCTGGGGCTTGGAAAAGCCCATCAGGTGACGGATGGTGGTGGTCTTTCCGGCGCCGTTGGGCCCCAGAAAGCCATAGCACTCGCCCTTGTCTATTTTTATGCTCACGTCAAACACGCCCCGGCCATGGCCGTAGTCCTTTGTCAGATGATTTATGGAGATGACTGACATACAAAATTCCCCCCTTGACATTATCCAACAGCATGTTGTACGATGGATTATACCCGTATGGACGGGAAACATCAACCATCAATATTTTCAGAACTGTCGGATAAATCAGGGAGGAAGCAGAAATGAAAAAGCAGCCGGAGGTAACGGAGCGGACGCGGCGGCGTTTTGTGGAGGCGTTCTGGTCGCTGGTCAGAGAAAAGCCCGTTGCCAAAATTTCTGTCAGCGAGCTGACCAAGCGCGCGGGGTATAACTGCAGCACCTTCTATGAGTATTTTGTGGATACGGACGAGCTTTTGGATTATGTGGAGACAGAGCTGCTGGCACAGCTGAAGGAGACGATCCGGCAGGCTATGTCGGAGCATAATTCGGTAGGGGCTATGTTTCAGACCATCTTTGCGGCCATGAATGAGAAAATATACCTGCTTCTGGGGCCGAACGGCGATTCGGGCTTTTTGACCAGGGTGCAGTCGGAGATGCTCCCCTTTGTGGAGGCGTATATTCCCCTCTCAAAGGATATGCCCCATTTTGATTATCTGGTCTGCTTTGCAAACTCTGCGCTGTTCGGGCTGCTTCAGTACTGGAACGAAAAGGGAAAGAATATAAGTACGGAGGAGATCAGCGGACTGATGCAGGAGCTTGTTTTGCGAGGGCTGACATCCCGCATTGACCTGACGTAATAAGGCAGAAATCAAAGCCAGGCTGCCCTCTTGGGGCGGCCTGGCCTTGTCTGTGGTTTGGGGGAGCGCGGTGCGGCGGCTTATGCCTTCCAAAGGCTGTGGAGGTTGCAGTAGGCGTAGACGGCTACTACCTCGTCGCCCTCCAGGATGGGGAACACGGCCTTGGGGGGCTGGCCGGGCTTCAGCTCCTTGCGCTGGTTGCCCTGCTTGGTCTGAAGGGAGACCCACTCGATGTAATGCTCCGGCAGCATGGGATGCTCTGTCGCGCCCACGGTGACGGTGACCTTGCCGTCCGCCACCTGATAGACGGGGACGTGCTTTTCCACGGCGGCGTCTGTGGTGCCGGGGATGATCTCCTGCATCTCCTCCCCGCAGCAAATGACCGGCACGCCGGTCTCCTTTACCACGGCGATGATCTTGCCGCAATGCGCACAGGAATAAAATTTCTGATCCATTGTTATACCTCCTGATAAATGCAGAATGTTGATAACCTCTCCCTATTGATTTTACCCTGATATGACGGGATTGTCAATAAATTTAACAAAAACGATATGAGCGGCCTGCTATTTATAGACGAAAATATCTGCTATAAAACGCACCTGCCCCATGGTGGCTCCGCCATCCATGGGGCTTTGCCGTACCGGGGGGATAAAAAATCTTCATCGTTGACAAAGGAAACCCGGGCGGATATAACTATATAATGTCTCGGTATAGGACCGGGGCGGTGGGCCTTGCGGGCCTGAAATCTGTATTATTTATCTAGGAGAATGAGCATGAGCCAGGAATGTGAATATGAGTGCTGCGACGGCTGCACGGAGGAGTGCGACCAGCGGCAGGAGCAGCCGGACCCGGCCTCCTTCTTGGAGGAGCTGAACGGGAAGTCCTATGTGGGCAAGGTCATCGCCGTGATGAGCGGCAAGGGCGGCGTGGGGAAATCCATGGTCACGTCCCTGCTGGCCCTGGCGGCGGCCAAAAGCGGCAAGCGGGTGGCCATCCTTGATGCAGATATGACCGGCCCCTCCATCCCCATGGCCTTCGGCCTGCATGAGCGCCCCGTGGGAGACGAGGCGGGCATCGTGGCCCTGGAGAGCGAGAGCGGCATCAAGATCATGAGCATCAATCTGCTTTTGCAGAACGAGACGGACCCGGTGGTCTGGCGCGGGCCTATCATCGCCGGAACGGTGAAGCAGTTCTGGACCGACGTGGTATGGGGCGATGTGGATTATATGTTCGTGGATATGCCTCCCGGAACGGGGGATGTGCCCCTGACCGTGTTCCAGTCCCTGCCGGTGGACGGGGCCGTGGTGGTATCCACGCCCCAGGACCTGGTGTCCATGATCGTGGAGAAGGCCGTGAACATGGCGAAAATGATGAATATCCCCGTGCTGGGCCTGGTGGAGAACATGAGCTGGTACGAGTGCCCCTGCTGCGGCCAGAAGCTGCCCATCTTCGGCGAGAGCCATATCCGGGAGGACGCGGCCCGGTTCGGTGTGGAGAACGTGGCCTGCCTGCCCCTGAATCCCGCCCTGGCCGCCGCCTGCGACAAGGGCATGATCGAGAGCGCGGACATCTCCGCCCTGTGGGAGTTCGCACAGAAACTCTAAAAAGCTAAGCCGACCAAGCCATACGCCGGAAGGAGCGCCGATGATACGCATTTTAGTGGTGGAGGACGAGCGGCCCATCTCCGATCTGATACGGATGAGCCTGCAAAGAGCGGGATATTTGTGCACCTGCGTATACGACGGGCTCGCCGCTGCGGATACACTGGAGCGGGAGCGGTTCGACCTGGTGCTGCTGGATGTGATGCTCCCCGGCGTGGACGGCTTTGCGCTGATGGACTATATCCGCCCCATGGATATGCCGGTCATATTCCTGACGGCGAAAAACGCCGTGGATGACCGGGTGAAGGGCCTGAAAATGGGAGCGGAGGACTATATCGTAAAGCCCTTTGAGGTGCTGGAGCTGCTGGCCCGGGTGGAGGTGGTCCTGCGCCGGTATAACAAGGTGGACGATATCCTGGAGGTGGGCGGTCTGACCATAGACACCCGCTCCATGACCGTGACCCGGGACGGGGAGGAGATCGCCCTGACGAACAAGGAATACGAGCTGCTCCTGCTGTTTGCGCGGAACCCCAACACCGCCCTTTACAGAGAGACCATCTATGAGCGGGTGTGGGGCGGGGAATACGCCGGCGGCAGCCGGACGGTGGACCTTCACGTCCAGCGCATGCGCCGGAAGGTGGGCTGGGAGGACAAGCTGGTGGCCATCCCCAAGGTGGGCTACCGCCTGGGGCTGTGATATGAGCTTTCGCCTGCGGACCATGCTGTGCATCGTTATGCTGCTGGCGCTGACCTTCGGCGCAGGGGGCAGCATGCTGATCTCCCTGTCCTTCCGGGAGAGCCTGGAAAACGAGCAGGACACAGCCATAAAAAGCTATCGCATGATAGAAAACACCATGGTGCTGGCAAACAGCATCTCCCTGCAAAGCGAGCTGACCGACCTGGGCTCCACGCTCCGGCAGCTGGACGAGCAGAGCGATACCCAGTGGAGCGTTTTGCAGCTGTCGAGCGACGCCGGCGTGCTGTATCGTAGCGGCTCCCTGCCCTATGGCTCGGAGGATACCGGTGACTGGGAGGAGGGGCAGTGCCATGTCCGCCTGTACCGGGAGGACGGGGTGAGCCTGCTCCAGGTATCCGGTATATTGCAGGTGAACAGACAGACCCTTTATCTGGCCGCGGCCTACGACGTATCCGATCTGTACGAGCTGCGGGACAGCCAGCTTGCCATCTATTACCGGCTCCTGCTGGCGGTGGTGCTGGTGGGGGCGGTCATGAGCTGGGCCATGGCCGCTTATCTGACCCGGCCCCTGTATAAGCTCTCCCGGGTCACCAGGGAGATCGCCGGGGGCAATTACGCCAGCCGGGCGGATATCCGT
The DNA here is from genome assembly GCA_021203045.1 of Oscillospiraceae bacterium. Classification (GTDB taxonomy): domain Bacteria; phylum Bacillota; class Clostridia; order Oscillospirales; family Oscillospiraceae; genus CAJOIG01. The sequence continues at coordinate 6,791 of JAJQBY010000138.1, forward strand.
TCCGGGGACGAGTTCCAGCAGCTGGCGGAGGATTTCAACCGCATGACCGACCAGGTGGAGGAGAACATCGTCCGGCTTCAGGACGCCATGCGCCGCCAAGAGGAATTCATGGGCAGCTTTGCCCATGAGCTGAAAACGCCTATGACCTCCATCATCGGCTATGCCGATCTTATCCGCAGCCAGAGCCTCTCCCCGGAGGAGGAGCAGCAGGCCGCCAACTATATCTTCTCCGAGGGGCGGCGGCTGGAGAGCCTGTCTCTCAAGCTGCTGGACCTGCTGGTGCTGAAAAAGTGGGATTTCTCCCTGACAGAGGGATCCCCGGCGGCGGTGATAAAAGGGCTTGTCCATGTGTTGCGGCCCTCCATGGCGGAGCAGGGAGTGACCCTCCAGTGCCGGTGCCAGGAGGGGCGGTGCCTGATGGACGCAGACCTGGTGAAGTCCCTGGTCATCAACCTGGCGGACAACGCCCGGAAGGCCATGGACGGGCCGGGGAACATCTATATCCTCTCGGAGATGACGGACGCCGGCTGCCGCATCCGGGTGGCGGACAACGGCCGGGGCATGCCGGAGGCGGAGCTGACCCGCATTACGGAGGCCTTTTACCGGGTGGATAAATCCCGTAGCCGCGCCCAGGGGGGCGCGGGTCTGGGGCTGGCCCTGTGCCAGGAGATCGCGGCGCTCCATGGGGGGAGCCTGTCCTTCCGCAGCAAGGAGGGGCAGGGCACCATCGTTACCGCAGAGCTGAACGGAGGCCGGGTATGAACGGAAAAACAGCTTCCTGGATATGCGGCGCGCTGCTGGCGGTCAGCCTGAGCCTGCTTCTGCCGGGGCTGGTGCTGCGGGTGCAGGATGAGCGGCTGGAAAACGCCGTCCAAACCGTGGAGGTGGAGACGGTGGACCTGAGCCTGCTGTCCGACCTGTCCGTGGGGGAGGTATTATATCTCTCCCAGAGCTATGAATCCCGGGTGGCCATGGAGCAGGGCCGGCAGCTGACGGAGGACGAGGCGGCCGCCGCGGCGGAGGACGCTGTGGAGACAGTGTTTGATAATCTGCTGGGCGAGGAATTCCACTGGGATGAGGAGATCCAGGGCCGGGAGGTCACCCCATGGCTCTATGTGGGTCGGGACGGGCAGAGCGCTATCCTCTGGGAGATCGTGGAGGGCGCCTGGGCCATGAATCCCCTGGCGGACGCCAGCGGGTATGAGGAGACGCGGCCTGTGACCGTGACGGTCCTTGTAAACGACCTTTCCGGGGTTATGCTCGGCCTGAACGTCTATTGGACGGATTACGACCAGGAGGTCACGGAGGATGCGGAGAACTATGCCGTGGCGATGGAAACGGATTCGTATTTGTATTACGCCACGGATATAGCGTATATGATGGGGGACCTGCTGGGTCTGGACGCCTGGAACGTGATGGAGGAGAGTGAATATGAGGCCGCGCTGGAGGTATATCTGGCGGAGGATATGGCCGGATACGACCAGTCCGGCGGCGTATTTACCGTGCCGGTGGTCATGAGCTGGGTAAACCTGCGGTTCAATTTATAGAGCCGGAGGGGGAATAATGACAGAGACCGGGTGGTTTTTCTTTACAAAATCTGCACGTTCATGAAACATATCCCGTCCCTGAGGCGTCTAATATAGGGGACGGGGGAGCGCAAGGAAATTTTTTGGGATTTTTTCGGAAATCTTAAGAAAAATGATGCAGATCTGATGCAGCTATGAGGTATGATAACGCTGTGAAGGGATATGCCGGAAGCGTATCCAAGGAAAGGACACCTGGTACGAATGAGAAGATATATCGTTCAAAAGGACCTGCTGGAGGAGAACATCCGACTGGTGCGGCAGGCGGCCGGTGAGGCGCTGGTTTACGGCGTGCTGAAGGCGAACGGCTACGGCCTGGGCCTGGAGCCCATGGCCCGGATAGCCGTTGCCCGGGGCATAGACCGTTTCGCCGTGACGGAGCCGGAGGACGTCTTGGCTATGGCAGGCTTCGGCCTGCCGGTGACAGAACTGCTTCTGCTCCGTCCGGTGACGGACGGAGAGATGCTGGAGCGGCTTCTGGCCCTGCCGGTGGCCTTTTCCATCGGGAGCGAGGAGGACGCTGTGGCCCTGTCCCGGGCCGCTCAGCGGCTCCATATCCTTCCCCAGGCCCATATCCAGGTGGATACCGGCCTCGGCCGGTACGGTTTCCAGGCCGGGCGTCCGGAGCGCATCGGCCGGATATACGACCAATTCCGGGATATATGCTTTACCGGCATCTATACCCACTTTGCCGCCGCCGGGTCGAACCATGGACTGACAGGGCGGCAGCTTGCACGCTTCCAGGGGACCGTCCAGTCCCTGGAACGGGCGGGCTGCGCCGTGGGCATCCGGCACTGCGCCAGCTCTGCGGCCATGTTCCACTGCCCGGAGAGCCGGATGGACGCTGTGCGGGCCGGCTCCGCCCTGCTGGGGCGTATCCCCGGCGGGGAGCGCTTTGGGCTGAAGCCTGTGGGCGCGTGCGAGGCCACCATCGATGAGATCAGTACCCTGCCTGCCGGTATGCCGGTTGGCTATTCCGCCCTGTTCCATACCAATCATGAGCTGCGGACCGCCACCGTCTGCGCCGGGACGATTCATGGCGTGGGCATGGAGGTAGGCTGCGGGAAAAATCCTTTGACACCAGCGTCCGGGCGGTGATGGGACAGGCCGCCGGGCTTATCCGCCGCCGGGACGGCCTTTGCGCCAGCGTGAACGGACAGGCGGCCCCTGTGCTGGGCTGCGTGTTCACCGAATCGGTGGTGCTGGATGTGACCGGCATCGACTGTCAACAGGGCGACCTTGTGCGGCTGCCCTTGAACCCCCTTTATCAGCGGAATATGGACTGCGTCTGGACAGACAGCTCCGCCGCCGGAAGGGAGGTGATAGAAAACTAAGGGCCTGTGTGGGGCCCGAAATACAGGAGGCGGCATTATGCCATCAATCAAATATCGTCTGCGTGTCCTGACCGGTATGCGATTCAAAAAATTCGCAGAGGTGCTGGACCGCGCCCATGAGAAATCCGGACGGAGCCGTATATGGCTCACCAGGGATATGCTTCACTGCGCGAGGAAATTCGGCTCGGGCTACTATGATTATGTCACCTTCGGATTCTGGGACCTGACGGACGAGCAGCGGGCCACCTACGTCACCCGCTTTGTCTCCAAGGACCTGGTGACCCTTCTGAACGACCCGGACTACGCAGAGATATTCAACGACAAGGTGAAGTTTTATAACACCTTCCGCGACTTTATCAAGCGGGAATTCATCGATTGCCGCACGGCCTCGAAGGAGGAGGTGCTGGCCTTCGCGGAGCGGCACCCTGTCATGTTCGCAAAGCCCGCCCACGGCTCCTGCGGCCACGACTGCCACAAGGTCTATATGAAGGACTATACGGACCCGGAGGAGTTTTACCGCCGTATGGGGGAGGAGGACGCATGGCTGCTGGAGGAGGTGCTGGAGCAGCATCCCCGGCAGGCGGAGGTATATTCCCACGCCATGAACTGCCTGCGGCTGATCACCCTGCTGGATTCCGGCGGGGAGCCTCATGTCATATTCGCTACGCAGAAATTCGGACTGAACGGACGGGTGGTGGATAATTACGGCTTCGGCTGCCGGGTGGATTTGGAGACGGGACGGATCTGCTCTCCGGGTGTCAGCGGAGACGGCTCGCTCGGCATCGTCTATGACGAGCATCCCCTGACCCATGTGAAGCTGGTGGGCCGGGAGGTCCCCATGTTCTTCGAGGCCTGCGGGATGGTGAAGAAGGCGGCCCTGGTGGTCCCCCGAATGCGCTATATCGGCTGGGACGTGGGCATTACCCCGGACGGCCCCGCCATCGTGGAGGGGAACCACTACACGGCCCACGATTTCTGGCAGCTGCCGGCCCAGACGCCGGAGAAAACAGGCATGCTTCCGGTGTTCCGGCAGCTTGTACCGGAGTATAAGCGCTGATGGCGAGCTATATGAGCTACCCTCGCATCACAGTGGATATGCACAAGCTTCGGGACAATGTGGAGCATTGCGCCCGGCTTTGTCACAGCCATGGAATCGCCCTGGCGGCGGTGACGAAATGCTTCTGCGCCGTGCCGCAGATCAGCGAGATGCTGGAGGAGAGCGGCTGCGACTGGCTGGCCGACGCCCGCATCGACAATCTGCGCATCCTGAAAACGAAAAAGCCCCGGTTCCTCATTCGCGTCTCCCAGCCCTGGGAGGTGGAGGACACCGTCCGCTGGTCGGAGGCCAGCCTCCAGTCGGAGGCGGAGACCATCCGACTTCTGGGAGAGGCCGCGTCCCGGCTGGGAAAGCGGCACGGGGTCATCCTGTCCTGCGATTTGGGCGATCTGCGGGAGGGCTGCTTTTTTGAGAACAAGGCGGACATCTACGCCACGGCGGAGGCGGTCCTGGCCCAGCCTATGCTGGAGCTTCTCGGCGTGGGGATGAATCTGGGCTGCTTCGGCGGGGTGCTTCCCTGCCAGGAGAACATGAACGGCCTGGTGGATATAGCAAAGGACCTGCGCGCCCGCTATGGAGAGGCGGCTCCCATTGTCAGCGGTGGGAGTTCCTCTATGATACATCATCTGCTGGCGCATACTGTGCCGGCGGGCCTCAACCAGTGCCGCATCGGAGAGCTGTGGCTCACCGGCCACGACCCGGGCCTGGGGGTGGACGTGGAGGGATTCTATAACGACCCGATCGTCCTGTCCGCCCAGCTGGTAGAGGTGAAGGACAAGCCCTCCAAGCCCATAGGCCCCATCGGCGGCGACGCCTTCGGCATCGTGCGCCAGTGGCCGGACCTGGGCACCATGCGCAGGGGCATTCTGGCCTGCGGCAGACAGGATATGGAGCTGGAGGGCCTATTGCCCCAGGATGAGCGCATCCGCGTTCTGGGCGGCAGCAGCGACTATACCCTGGTCGATCTGACGGACGCGCCGGGCTACGCCGTAGGCGATATCCTGACCTTCCGGCTGAACTATGCCGCCGTGATGAGGGCGTTCACCAGCCCCTATATAGAAAAGGAGTATATTTGATCTATTGAACAAGCTTACATACTATATCCGCGTCCTGTCCGGCATGCGGCTGAAGCGCTTTCTGCCCATCCTGGACCGGGCCCATGAGCTGAGTGGCAAAAGCCGCTGGTGGCTGGCCATGGACATGATTCGCTGCGCCAGAAAATACGGCGCGGGCTACCATGACTATATCCAGTTCGGAATGTATGACCTGACGGAGGAGCAGAAGGCCACCATGGTCACCCGTGTGGTGAGCCGGGAGCTGATGGACCAGCTGAACGACTCGACCCAGTCCTACGTCCTGGACGACAAGGGCGAATTCGCCAAACGGTATGGGAAATTCATGAAGCGGGATATCCTGGACCTGTCCGCCGCCGGGGCTGAGGAGACCGATGAGTTTCTCCAAAAGCATCCCCGGATGTTCTGCAAGCCCCGGGACGGCTCCTCCGGACACGGCTGCTTTATCTATGCCCTGGAGCCGGATATGGGCCGGACGGCGTTCCTGGCCCGGATGCGGGAGAAGGGCGTGGGCATATGCGAGGAGATATTGCAGCAGCACCGGTCGCAGGCGGAATTCAACCCCAGCAGCCTGAACTGCCTGCGCATCGTCACCCTGATCGATTCGGAGGGAGCGCCCCATGTGATTTATGCGGTGCAGAAATTCGGCACCAAGGACGTATGTGTGGATAACTACGGCCCCGGGGGCATCGGCTGCCGGGTGGACGTGGACACCGGCGTGGTGCTGTGGCCGGCGGTCCTGGGGGAGGGGTATATGCGCCAGACCTATACGGTCCATCCCACCTCCGGGAAAAAGCTGCTGGGCTATCAGGTGCCCTTTTTCCGGGAGGCGTGCCGGATGTGCCTGGAGGCGGCCGTGGTGACGCCGGCCCTCCGATACGTGGGCTGGGACGTGGGCATCACCCCGGACGGGCCCGCCATTGTGGAGGGAAACGACTTCACGGACTATCTGTTCTATCAGCACGTCCCCCAGACCCCGGACGGCATCGGCATGCTGCCGGTGTTTCAGAAATACGCCCCCGAATTCCGTCGGTGAAGGGTTAACAGGGTCCATACATTTTTCTGAATGGGAGTAAATCAAGAAACGCTCATATCCCGTATATGGGCGTTTTTCTTTGAATAAA
>JAJQBY010000011.1 GCA_021203045.1 Oscillospiraceae bacterium
AACTGCTGTCCATTCGCCACAAATGAGCTTCAGTCATGATGTATTCTCTGGGCAGTGGTGTAAGTTGCCCTTTATAGAATACATCTTGATAAAGCTCCGTTTTTGCACGCTTCGGTAAAGCCCGTAGTCTGCATAGAGAGGGCTTGGCGGCCGGTTCCTTTACAGCGCTTGTATTTCTTTTAATTCCATGATATCCTGACACTTAAGAGTATTATGAAAAGCAGAAGGAGAAAATGCCATGGCGAAAATCGCATATAAAACCCGTGGCAACAGCAGCCCGCAAAACAAGGAACGAGTGTATTTTGCCTCCCATCCAGCCGATTTCCAACCCTACTTTTTCTCTGTTTGCGAGGACATCCTCGCCACGCAGAACTGCGCTATCTACTACGATAAGGAACCGGACATTCCCTGGACATCGGAGGATATGGAGCTGGCGTTGAGCCGGATGCAGCTTATCGTCATCCCCGTGACCGCCCGATTCCTATCGCAGCCCAGTGCGGCCCGGGACGTAGAACTCGAATTTGCCTTAGCCCATCATATCCCCGTTCTGCCCCTGATAGAGGAGGAAGGACTTAGTGAAGGCTACAGTCAAGTCTTCGGGGACATGCAGCGGCTCGACAAAAACGCAACCAGCCGCGACCCAGCAGCCCTGCCCTATGAGCAGCGTCTGGAGCAATTTTTAAGTTCTGTCCTGCTGGGCAACGAGCTGGCCGCCCAGGTACGTGCCGCTTTTGACGCCTATATTTTTCTCAGCTATCGCAGGATGGACCGAAATTATGCCCGGGAACTGATGCGCCTGATCCATCAAAACGACTTCTGCCGGGATATCGCCATCTGGTACGACGAATTCTTAGTACCCGGGGAACGCTTTAACCAGGCCATCGCCGATGCCCTGGAAAAGAGCGGTTTGTTCGCCCTGGTAGTCACTCCCAACCTGTTGGAGCCAGGCAATTATGTTATGACTACCGAATACAAGGCGGCACGTGAGGCAGGCAAGCTCATACTCCCCGCCGAGATGGAGCCCACCGACCCCCAGGCCCTCCGGGACAACTATGACGGCATCCCTGCGCCCACCAACGCCAGAGACGCTCGGGCCTTGTCACATGCCCTGATGGAGAAGCTCCGGACACTGGCCATTGCGGAAAATGATGAAGACCCAAAACACCTGTTTTTCATCGGCCTCGCCTATCTGTGCGGCATCGACGTAGAGGTGGACCGTCCCCGAGGCGCTGGACTCATCCAGGCTGCAGCCAACGCCGATCTACCGGAGGCCATGGAGAAGCTGAGCCAGATGTACCGCAACGGTGAGGGTGTAAAGCGGAACTATGAGACCTCTGCCCGGTGGCTGGAAAAGCTCGCCAACCACTGGGAAAAGCGCTTCACTAAAAGTCACTCCAAACGAGACGGAGACAAAATGGCCTCATCCTATCAGAAAGCCGGATACGCATGGCGGGAGATGGGACGCCCCATCCCGGCAAAAAGGGCCTATCAGAAGCTGCTGACGGCAACAGAACAGATGATAAAGCGTTTTGGTGAAAGCTCCATCCGGCAAATAAATCTGTCCATCAGCTACGAGTGCATGGGATCTGTCTGCGAAATGGAAGATGGCGGCTTACCCGAGGCCGGAGAATGGTACAAAAAATGCGTCGCCCTGCGAGAGCAGCTATATCAGGAACACTCCACCGTCCAGATCACCCGAGATCTGGCCATAGGCTATATAAAGCTGGGCGGCGTCTGCGCAGCGGAAAAAAAGATGGACCAGGCCCGGCATTGGTATGAAAAGGCCGTGAAGCTACAGGAGCTAATTGTAGAGAAGAACTGGTCGGAGCAGGCAGTAACAGATGCGTCGAATCTATACCGTCTGCTGGGCACACTCTGCAGCAATGAGGCAGACTATGATCAGGCCATGGCCTGGTATCAAAAGGCCCTGGATCAGGATGAAGAGCTAGACCGTTCCGTCAATGGGGAATTGCCGGGCGTGAAAGAGAGTCTCGCTTACGATTACAGCAGCATGGGGAGGCTCTGCTTCGCCAGGAAGCATTGGGCCGAGGCAGAGCAATGGTACAGAAAGGAAACTGCGCTCCTAGAGCAGCAGACCGACAATTCCCTGTATCATCAGCGTGCGCTGTCCAGCGCCTACCTCACGCTGGGCCTCCTGTGCAGAAAACAAAGGCGCCGGAAAGAGGCCGATGTCTGGTTCGAAAGATACGGGGCACTCCTGGAGCAGATGTACAGGGAGGTGGATTCAGAACAAACCACCCGAGATCTGGCAGATTTTTATGGGCTTATGTTCAGACTTTCCCTGTCGCGGTTCGATTTCCCCGGGGCCCGTCTGTGGCTTTCCAGACTAAATCGTCTTCTGTCCCAACGGGGCGGCGATCTAGACAATCGGGCCCTTCGCCGCTATCAGGTTGAGGAGTATTGCGACAAGGCGGAGGAATACTACGAAGATAAAAAATGGGACCAGTCCCGGCACTGGTACGAGCGGGCGCTGGAGCTGTGGGAACCAGTAGCCCTGCGATCGGACAGGCGGGACGACAAAGATACACTGCGCACGATCTACCAGGCTCTGGGGGCTGTCTGTCAGGCCGAAAACAACCCGGCCGCTGCCAGGGACTGGTATGAAAAGGCCCAGGCTCTGTGGGAGCCAATCGCCCTGCAGTCAGACAAGCCGGAGGATAAGCTTGAGCTGTACACGATCTATCAAGCTCTGGGGACTGTCTGCCAGGCCGGAAACGACCCGACTGCCGCCAGAGTCTGGTATGAAAAGGACCTGTCACTGGATGAGCGACAGGTCCAAGAGCAGAGCGTTGCAGGCAATCGGCGGGCGCTGGCTCTCCGGTATAAGCAGTTGGGCGATCTTTGCGTACTGGAGGGAAACATGACCGGCGCAAGGAGTTATTTTGAGAAAAGCCTGGCACTGACAGAGCAGCTCGCCAGAGAAACGGACCAGGCGCAGCTTCAGGCAGACCTGGCCGATGTTTATATGCGGATGGGCAGCAGCTGCAAGGCGGAGGGCAACCCAACCAGCGCCAGAGACTGGTATGAGAAAGCTCTGACTCTTTACGAGCAGCTTGCCCGAGAGGTGGACACAGTAAAGGCCTGTGAGAATCTGGCCTACGCCTACTTCATGCTTGGCACAGCCAATCCAGGGAATCCCGACCCCGTTCAGCTGAAAAAGGCAGAAGCCATTACGCTCCGCCTAGTGTCCCAGCACCCTCAGAATGCAAGCTATCAGGAAAACCTGTCCATCATTCGGGCTAATATGTAGCTCACAGGACAGCAATCCTCGCCTTTAATCTGTTTACTCCTCCAGATAGCCCAGCTCCAGCAGCTGGGCTGTCAGGGCCTCCAGGTCCCGCTCCACCTGCTCCGGCTCTGCGTCGGAGAACTCATCGGCGATGCGGCGGGCCAGCTCCCTTTTCTCCATACCCCGCTCCAGCCCCTCCCAGGCCATGGCGGCGGTCTCGCTGATGGGACAGATGTCCCGCAGGCCCTCCGGGGTCTTTTCCGCGATGTATATCTCGTCCAGGTCGTACCGCAGGACGTATTGCTCCTTTATTTTCATCAGATATTCTCCTTCGTGCAGATAAAGCAGTGCCATTCCTGCTCCTGTTGATGGGCCAGTATATGCAGTCCCGCCTGAGACAGCGCCGCGGCGGTCTCGTCCTCCCTGCCGTCGATAATGCCGGAGCAGACAAAGACCCCCTCCGGGGCCATCAGCGCCGGAACAAAGGGCGCCAGGGGGATGATCACGTCCGCCACAATGTTCGCCAGCACCAGGCCATAGCCCGTGCCCAGGCGCTGACGCAGGCGCTCGCTTGCCACCACGTCCCCCACATGGACGGTGAAGGCGGCCTCCACCCCGTTCAGGGCGGCGTTGGCCCGGACGATATCCGGAGCCTTTTCATCCACGTCCGCCGCCGTCACCGGCCCGGCTCCCAGCACGGCGGCGGCGATACCCAAAATTCCGCTGCCGCAGCCCAGATCCAGCACCCGGCAGCCGGGGACGGCGTATCGCTCCACCGCTCCCAAGCACAGCTTGGTGGTGGGATGGTCTCCCGTACCGAACAGCAGGCCGGGATCCAGCAGCACCGGGATGCGGTCCCCGTCGTACTCCTGCCACTGGGGCACGATCACCAGCCTCTCCCCGATCTCTATGGGCCGGTAATAGTCCCGCCAGTTGTTCTCCCAGTCCGCGTCAGACACAGCCTTCACCGCAGGGGCCAGGCCCAGCTCCTCCATCCGGGCGAGCATGGCCCGGCCCTCCTCATCATCGGAGAGCCACAGCTTCACCCGGCTGGCGCCGGAAAAGGACTGCTCCAGCTCGTCGTCCACAAAATCCCAATATTGGGTATTGTTTTCCAGAAAGCTGTGGAAGTCCGCTTCGTCCTGGATGACAAAGCCCTCCGCCCCCAGACCCGTCAGGGTATCGCACACCCCCTCCGGGTCCCCGTGGGCGTCAATGGATATCTCAAGCCAATCCATGGATGTTTACCTCGTTCGTTCTTTTTTCTTTTATTGCAGTTCCTTCCAGCGCCAGTCCACGATCTCCGGCATATCTATCCCGTATTTGGAGATATACTGCCGGTGCTCCACCAGCTTATCCTTCATCTGCTGGGCCAGGGCCGCGCTGCGGTTCCCGAGGCATTCCAGATTCTGCAGGGCAGTCAGGACCAGATGGAACCGGTCGATATTATTCAGCACCCGCATATCGAAGGGGGTGGTGATGGTACCCTCCTCGATATACCCTCGAACGTGGAGGTGCTTGTTCTTCCGGCGATAGGTCAGCTCGTGTATCAGACTGGGATAGCCATGGAAGGCGAACACAATGGGCTTATCCACCGTGAACAGCATATCGTAGTCCCGGTCGGAAAGGCCGTGGGGGTGCTGGGTATCGGACTGGAGCCGCATCAGGTCCACCACGTTCACCACCCGGATTCTCAGCTCCGGGAAGGCCTCATGCAGTATGGTGACGGCGGCCAGGGTCTCCAGGGTGGGGGTCTCCCCGCAGCAGGCCATGATGATGTCCGGCTCCTGGCCCGCATCGGTGGAGGCCCACTGCCATATGCCGATGCCCTCCGTGCAGTGCTTCACCGCCTGCTCCATGGTGAGCCACTGGGGCCGTGGGTGCTTGGAGGCCACGATCACGTTTACATAATCTCTGCTGCGTATGCAGTGGTCGAACACGGACAGCAGGCAGTTCCCATCCGGCGGCAGATACAGCCGCACCACATCCGCCTTTTTGTTGGCCACATGGTCCAAAAAGCCCGGGTCTTGATGGGTGAAGCCGTTGTGATCCTGCTGCCATACGTTGGAGGCCAGCACGAAGTTCAGGCTTGCGATCTTCTGCCGCCAGGGGAGCTGGTGGCACACCTTCAGCCACTTGGCATGCTGGGACACCATGCTGTCCACAATGCGGATGAACGCCTCATAGGAGTTGAAAAAGCCGTGACGCCCTGTGAGAAGGTATCCCTCCAGCATGCCCTCGCATACATGCTCGGACAGCATGGAATCCATGATACGCCCGTCCTGGGATAGGTATTCGTCCCCCTCGACGATATCGGCGTTCCAATCCCGGCCCGTCTCCTCGAAGGCCGCCCCCAGGCGGTTGGACATGGTCTCGTCCGGACCGAAGACCCGGAAGTTCCGGCTTTCCCGGTTCAGGGCGAATATATCCCGGACAAAGGCGCCCAGGTAGCGCATATCCTCCCCCTCCACTGCGCCGGGGGCGGGCACCTCCGCGCCGTACTCCCGGAAATCCGGCAGCCGCAGATCGTGCAGCAGCAGGCCGCCGTTCGCGTGGGGATTCGCCCCCATGCGGGCACTGCCCCTGGGGGGCAGATCGCGCAGCCGCTGGATAGGCGCGCCGGTCTCATCGAACAGCTCCTCCGGCCGGTAGGAGCGGAGCCATGCCTCGATCTGCGCCAGATGCTCCGGCGTATCCGCCGGGATAGGCACCTGATGGGCCCGGAAGGTGCCCTCCACCGGCAGACCGTCCACTACCGCCGGGCCGGTCCATCCCTTGGGCGTGCGCAGCACGATCATAGGCCAGCGCACACGGCTCCCGTCCCCGGTCCGGCGGGCATGCTCCTGAGCGGTCAGGATGGCTTCGACGGCTCTGTCCAGGGCCTCCGCCATCGTCTTGTGCATAACCGCCGGGTCGTCCCCCTCCACGAACAGAGGCGTCCAGCCGCAGCCCCGGAAGAACTGCTCCAGCTCCTCATGGGAAATGCGGGACAGCACCGTGGGATTGGCAATCTTATAGCCGTTCAGATGAAGGATAGGCAGCACCGCCCCGTCCGTGCGGGGGTCGGTGAATTTGTTCAGCTGCCAGCAGGTGGCAAGAGGGCCGGTCTCCGCCTCCCCGTCCCCTACCACGCAGGCGGCGATCAGGCCGGGATTGTCCGCCACTGCGCCGAAGGCGTGGGCCAGGGAATACCCCAGCTCGCCGCCCTCATGGATGGAGCCCGGCGTCTCCGGGGCCACATGGGAGGGAATGCCTCCCGGGAAGGAGAACTGACGAAACAGCTTCGCCATACCCTCCTCATCCTGGGTGATGTTGGGGTATACCTCCGTGTAGCTGCCGTCCAGCCAGTCCTGGGCCACCATGGCGTTGCCCCCATGCCCCGGGCCGGAGAGATAGATCATATCCAGGTCATAGGCCCGGATGACCCGGTTCAGATGGGTATATATAAAGTTCTGCCCGGGAACGGTGCCCCAATGGCCCACGATCTTTTTCTTGAAGTCAGCCTCCTGCAGGGGCCGCCGTAGCAGCGGGTCGGACAACAGATACAGCTGTCCGGCAGACAGATAGTTGGCCGCCCGCCAATACATATCCATGCTCTCCAGCATATCCTCCGTAGGGGCAAATTCCTTATGATAGTTCATACCGCACCTCCATACGTCTGACTCATAGTATACCGCGCCGGTCCCGGTTTTATGACGGCGTCCGCCCTATGGCGCACTCGCTCCCCACACCGTTATGGCAGGGGAGCGAGTGCGGACCGATCATTCCTCAGGAGCCGGATCTTCCTCCGGAACCTCCTCCGCAGGGGGCTCCTCCAGGTCATCCTCCGCCGGGATATCCTCCTCCGGGACAATTTCCTCCTCGGGAACATTCTCTGCGGCAGGCTCCTCCTCCGAAACATCCTCCACCGTGATCTCCACCACCACAGCGTCGTCCTCCTCCGGGACAGGCTCCTCTGGTATCTCCTCTGGTATCTCCTCTGCGGGCGCCGTCTCCCCGAAGATGTCCTGAGCGGTAATCTCTACATCGCCCAGGTCCGCGGCCTCTGCGGCATCCTCCTCGGACACTTCACCGTCAGCGGCCTCCTCTGCGGGCGTGCCCTCCTCCGGGGTCTCCTGCTGGCCGGGATACAACTCCACGGTGACCTCTGCCTCGTCGCCGGTGGGTTCTTCCGGCTCCACTGTGATCTCCACCTCTATAGAGTCGTCCTCTGGGACAGGCTCCTCCGGAGCCTCCTCGTCAGAGGGCTCCTCCACGGTGATCTCCACCTCCACGGAATCGTCCTCCTCCGGGGTATCCTCTCCTGCCTGTGCCTGGGCCTCAGTCTCCTCCACCACGGTCTGGAAATCCGCCTCTGCGGGCTGCTCCTCGGCCTTGGTCCGCAGCTGCTCGATCTCCTCCTCCATAGCGGCAATGGCCGCCAGGGCGGCGTCGATGGACTGACAGGCCGGGGCCAGCAGGCCCTCCGGCGCATCCCGGTGATTTTCATAATACAGCCGGCCCATCTCCTCATAGGCCTTGCGGATGCTGTCCTTCTCGCTGGCAATGTCCATATTCAGCCTGGTGACCCGGCCGACCTGCCTGGTCCTGGACGCAAGGCCTTTGGCCGCCTCTGCGGCCTTTGATGCGAAAATGCCTGCTCTTTCTCTAAAATCGGACATGGTATAAGCCTCCTCATTATTATAATGATATTACTCGGTTTAAAACGCTTCCTTTTTTCGCCGGGTCACGGCTCCTCGCCCTTATCCTCCCCGGCCGGGGTCTCGTCCTCCTCCAGCTCGCCGAACACGCAGTCCTCCATCTCCTGGATGACATTGCTTTTCGGCGCAGCCGGCTCCTCCGGCTTCTCCGTCCCGGCAGCCTCGGCAGGTGTCTCTGCCTCGACAGCGGCAGCCATGGCCACCTTGTTGACCCACAGGTTCTCCGGCTTGCAGAGGCCGGAGCGGCGCACTACCACCAGGATGAACACCGCCGCCAGGAAGGTCAGGATAGCCAGCAGCTGGGACACACGGATGCCTGTGCCGCCTATGTAAAGGGAATCTGTCCGCAGACCCTCAATCCAGGAGCGGCCCAGCCCGTACCAGGCCAGGTAATACAGGAAATACTGCCCGTCGAACCTCCGCTTTGTCTTTTTGGACAGGATATGCAGCAGTACGAAGCCGACGGCGTTCCACAGGGATTCATACAGGAAGGTGGGATGAACGTATATGGTCTCCCCGTTCAGGGTCAGGCCCATGCGGCAGAAGATATCCGTCTCATAGCCATAGGCCTCCCGGTTCATGAAGTTGCCCCAGCGGCCGATGCTCTGGCCGATGAGCAGGCCGAAGCTGACCGTGTCCAGCACCGCCCGGGAGGATATTTTCTTCACCCGGCATACGATCAGCACGGTGATCACCGCCGCGATGACTCCGCCGTATATAGCCAGGCCGCCCTCCCAGATCTTGCAGGCATCCCAGAAGGAGTGGTAATTCTCCAGGTTGAACAGCACATAGTATATTCTGGCCCCGATGATGGCAATGGGCACGGCGAACAGCAGGTTATCCGTCAGATCATCCTGGCTGATACCGAACTCCCTGCACCGGTGGAAGCAATAGACCACCGCCAGCAGAAAGCCGCAGGCGATGATGACCCCGTACCAGTAAAAGGTATGTCCGAACAGCACAAAGGAGTTGGACGGGTTTATGGACCAGTCCCCCAAAAAGGGGAAGGAAATGGATGCAGATGACATGACGGTTCAGTCCTCCTTCGGTTTGATCACGGACACGGCCATTCGCCGCCCGGCCACATGGTTCATCAGCCAGAGAGACGCATCCGCGCAGGTGATGGTATCCAGCACGGCCGCATTGTCCAGGGGCTGGTATCCGGCGAAGCACCCCTCCGCCTGCACCACGGCCATGGCATAGAAGTTATTCAGCGCCCGCACATAGCCGCCCAGAGCAGCCCGCTTCTGCCGCTGGAACAGCGCCGGGTCGAGTCCCTCTGCGGCGATGTGCTCCAGCTCCTGGTAAAAGCCGTCCAGCACAGCGTTATAATCCCGGCTCTCCCCGCCTATGGTCAGGACGCGCTGACCGGCAGTCTGCTCGATGCTGTAATCGAAGGTATCGTTCAGCAGGCCCTGCTCATACATCCACAGATAAAAGGAGGAGCTGCGCCCGCACAGACACCGCAGCGCCAGCGACCCGGTCAGCCGCTCAAACATCTCCTCCCGGCCCCGGCCTGTGGGTCCGAGCTTCAGTCCCGCTAGAAACTGGGGCGCAGAGACCTCCATGGTCCGCTCGTGATACAGTCCCGCCGGCTCCAGGCCCGGGTCCGGGCCGTAATCCCGCCCGGGCGGTTCGGCAGTTTCCGGCGTAAGGATCTCCAGCGCCAGGCGCTCCACCATATCCGGGTCCACATCCCCCACCACGCACAGGGCCATGTTGCAGGGGTGATAGAACACCTTATGGCAGTCATACAGCACCTGCGGCGTGATCTCCCGGATGGACTCCACTGTGCCCGCTACGGAGTCCCGCAGAGGCCCATCGGCAAACAGCAGTCTCATCAGCTCCGTATAGATGGCATAGTCCGGACTGTCCTCGCACATCCGGATCTCCTGGCCGATGATGCCCCGCTCCTTGTTCACGCTCTCCTCCGTGAAATAGGGTGCGGACACGAAGGACAGCAGCGTCCGGAGATTTTCCTCAAAGGCCTGGGTGCAGTCGAAATAATAGGCGGTCATGGACTCGGAGGTGAAGGCGTTGGGGCTGGCCCCGGTGGCGCTCAGCTTCATCAGCGCGTCTCCCTCCGGGGTATCGAACATCTTGTGCTCCAGATAGTGGGCCACCCCCGCCGGGGTATCCACGGGCTGCCCGCCCAGGGTAAAGCGCCGGTCGGCCCCACCGTAATTGGCCGCAAACACCGCAAAGCGGCGGCTGAAGCCCGGCTTGGGCAGCACATAGATGGACAGGCCGTTGGGGAGCTTCCCGGTATATAATACCTCGCCGGCAGCGGCGAACTCTGTCTTATTCATGCCCGCCCTCCTTATCCCGCAGGAAATACACCGTGTCGCACTCAATACCGGCGGCAGCGCGCACCACATCCTCCCGGGTCACCATCTCCACCAGGGCGGCCTGCTCCTCCGGCCCGTAATCCAGGCCCAGCAGGCTCTGTCCCAGCCAGAAGCCCTCCAGCTGCCCGGCGCTGTCCGTCAGGCCCCGCAGGTCGCTTGCCAGGGACGCCTTCGCCGTTTCCAGCTCCTCGTCCGTGATGTCCCCGGCCTGCACGGCCCGGAGCTGCCGGCCGATCTCCCCCAGGGCGATCTCATAGTTTTCCGGCTCGATGCCGCTGATAACATACATCAGTCCCTTATATATATCTATCCCGGAGCTTGCAAAATAGCACAGGCTCAGCTTCTCCCGCACGTTCATGAAAAGCTTCGAGCTGACACTCCCGCCGAACACGGCGTTCATCACCTGGATGGCGGCAATGTCCGGTTCCTCCATGCAGGAGCCCATCCGATAGCCGATGGCCAGCTTCCCCTGGCCCACGTCCATGGCCTCCGTATAGACACGGGTCTGCTCCTCCAGGGCGTTCATGCGGATGTCCGTGCCGATGTCGTAGTCAATCTGGCCCCGGGGCAGGGTGTCCATAGCCCGGGTCATCACCTCCGCCACCCGGTCAAGCTCCTCCCGGCCGCAGTAGAATATCTCCACCGGAGAGGTGGCCAGCAGGGCCTTATACCGCCGGGTCAGGGCGTCATAACGGATGTTCTCCACCCTTTCCTCCGTGCCCAGCACGTCCACGCCGTAGGCCTCCGTCTGACACATCAGCTCCGTCAGCCGGAAGCGGCTGTAGGCGATTTTGTCGTTGATCCGGGCCCGGATGTCCTCCAGAAGCTTTTCCTTCTCGCTCTCCACATATTCCGGCCGCAGCAGGCCGCCCCGGGTATTGGGCGCCAGGATAATCTCTCCCAGAAGCTCCCCGACCTGCTCCAGCTGATCGGCCCCCGCCTCTCCCGGCAGGTAGGCGCCGTCTACAAAATCGGCCCAGAAGCCCACACACTGTATCTCTCCCCGCTTCCGGACGAGAGGCTCCAGCCGGGCCCCATAAAGCTCGTCCAGCCGGGCGGACAGGGCGTCCATATCCGGGTAATGCACCGAGCCCCGGCGCAGCACTCTGGGGATAAGAGCGTTCATGGACGCCTCCTCCCGGCACAGCCTGGTCAGAAAGCTGACGCTGATCAGGCCCGTTTTGAATTTATCCGTTCTGAGTCCCGTCAGGTATACCCCCGGCAGGAGCTCCCTGCGCATCCGCTCCATAGCGTCTCCCCTCCGCGCTTCACGCGCCGTACATATCTTTTGTATCTATTATAACACACGGACGCCCATATGAAAATGTCAAGATTGTAAAAAATTCAAAGCCGGTTTGTTAACCTCTCGTAAATTGCCGCAAAGTATTGAAAATACTGGATTTTTTGAAAATTCCATTCCGTAACTTTTTGTAACATGTCAGGGCTTTTGGGGCCCGAGTTGAATTATTGTTGAATTCTCCCTTAAGCCTGTTATGCCCTACCAAGAAAGACCTCTGCAAGGATATCCGCATTTTTTTGATCAGCCTCCTGAACTATATGTGCGTATATATCGCAGGTGGTGGAAACGCGGCTATGCCCCAAACGCTTTGAAATGGAAACACTGTCCACTCCGTTGAAATACAATAGAGAGGCCATTGTGTGCCGGAAGGCATGGGGATTGAGGTGAGGCAACCGTCTTCGGCGTTGTTTCTATTGTACCCATTTCAGGAAGATAACAAAGGCTCCGGCAAATATGCAGGCGGTTTTTTTAATCTATGTCGTCACATTTCAGAGGTTCTTTCTCCAGCGCGTCCCGGATTGCGGTGACCTGATCGGGCTGGAAGTAATTCACGTCCTTCTGGATCGTTTTTGGCAGCGTAACCCTGTCTGCCCCCTCAGCCGCCGGCATCGCCTGGTCACAAGGAAGAAACAGATAGCCGCCCCGACCAGAAGATGCTCGACGGGCTGAAGCATCTCCATGAAAGGATACGGGGTAGCGAAGAAAAAGAAGAACTCACTCCCGAGTAAGATAGAGGGCTGGCCGAAGGTGTATATACATCCTCCACCAGCCCTTTATTCAGTTAACCTCATATCAATTGAAGCCCGGTATCTCTTATGGGATATTTTTCTTATTCCCTGATGGTACAGCAAACAGCCCACCGGCCCCTTATTCCTGCCCCCAGGCGACCATGATCTGCTCGGTCTCCAGCAGCTGCTCGTAGGACTGGATATACAGGGGCTCCAGCTTTTTGCGGATATCCTCCTGCG
>JAJQBY010000032.1 GCA_021203045.1 Oscillospiraceae bacterium
GGCAATCTGGAGCTGGAACCGCTCCTTTTTGCCGGCTGTTTCTTTCTGCTTTTTCACGTTTTCGCCTTCTTGCATCTGTTCTTGCCTTACCTAATAGCGCTTTTTTGACAGACTGAAAATGCGGCCACGATCTGTGGCCGCATTTTTTCGTATACGGGCATACAGAGACTCCGGCATACTCCTGCTGCGTTATTGTGATTAGAATAACGGGAAATGTGCCATATTTCGATAATTAATTATCGTTATTAAGTTGGCATGAAACCACACAAGTAGTAAAATACAGTCGCAAAACAACAAAACCATGCAGGGGAGGACAAAACTGTATGCTTGATAAAGAACATCTGATGATACAGCAGCTGGCCCGCGAAATCGCGGTGAATGAGATCGCGCCGGCCATCGATGAGGCGGAGGAGGCCGGTGAATTTCCTGATAGAGTGTGGGATACGCTGGCCCGTTATGGACTGACGGGATGCTGCATCCCGCGGGAATACGGAGGACAGGGAGGAGATTTTTTCTCCTCTATCGTTATGATGGAGCAGATATGCCGCACCAGTGTGAGCGCGGCGTCCATGCTCATGGCAAACTCCCTCTCAGGTATGCCCATACTGAAATGCGGCACAGAGGAGCAGAAGCAGAAATATCTGCGTCCCGTGGCGGAAGGGAAAAAGCGCTGTGCCTTTGCCCTTACGGAGCCGGGGGCCGGGTCGGATACCAACTCCATCTCTACCACGGCCAGGCCGGATGGAGACGAATTCGTCCTCAACGGGCGCAAGACCTTCATCACCCTTGGCCCGACCTGCGACTGGGCGGTGGTTTTCGCCAAAACCCCTATAGAGGGGCGCAAGCCCGCGCTGACCGCTTTCATCGTGGAGGCGGCCTGGCCCGGCTTTTCCCGGGGCAAGCGGGAGAAGAAGCTGGGGCTGCATGCCTCCGGCACCTGCGATCTGATCTTTGAGGATGTGCGCGTTCCGAAGGAGAACGTACTGGGAACGGTTGGCGGCGGCTGGAAGGTGGCCGGCAGCGGTTTGAGCGCCGGACGGATAAACGTTGCATCCCAAGCCCTGGGCGGGGCCCAGGGCTGCCTGGATGAGGCTATCAAATACGCCGGAGAGCGCACTCAGTTCGGCAAGCCCATCGGCAAGTTCCAAAATACACGCTTTGTTATCGCCGAGATGGCGGCGAAGATCGAGGCGGGCCGCCAACTGGTATACAGCGCGGCGCAGATGCAGGACAGCGGACAGGATGCGCTGCTACAGGCCTCTCTGGCCAAGTATTATATGAGCGAGGTCGCCAATGAGGTAGCCTATAAATGCTTACAGATACACGGCGGCTACGGCTATATGGAGGGCTTTGCCATCGAGCGGTTTTACCGGGACCTGCGGGTCATACCGGTATACGAGGGCACCAGCGAGGTGCAGCTGATGGTGATCTCCAGTGCCCTGATGAAGTGAGGAGGGAGAACGATATGAAGATTCTTGTCTGTGTAAAGCAGGTGCCGGATACCTCCGGCAAGGTGGCCGTGAATGATGATGGGACGCTGAACCGGGCATCCATGCCGGTCATAACCAATCCGGATGATAAAAATGCTGTGGAAGCGGCCCTGAAGCTGAAGGACACCTACGGCTGCAAGGTCATTCTGGTGACGATGGGACCTATGGCGGCGGAGAGCATGCTGCGGGAGCTGCTGGCTATGGGAGCGGACGAGGCGTATCTGCTGAGCGACCGGGCCTTCGGCGGGTCGGATACCTTTGCCACGAGCCAGGTCATTGCCGCTGCGTTGCATCATATCGGCATCGACCAGGACGACATCGTCATCTGCGGACGCCAGGCCATCGATGGGGACACCGCCCAGGTCGGCCCTCAGATTGCGGAAAAGCTGGACCTGCCGCAGATCACCTATGCCGGGGCTATGACCTATGAAAACGGCACTGTGCGGGTGCAGCGTATGCTGGAGGACGGCTATATGACCATCGAGGCGGACACGCCCTGTCTTATCACCTGCATCAAGGAGCTGAACGAGCCGCGGTATATGACCATCAGCGGCATTTATGACTGCTTCAGCAAGCCGGTTACCGTGCTGACCTATGAAGGATCTGAAGGATGAGCCGCTGATTGATGCAAGCACTATAGGGCTGAAGGGCTCGCCTACCAATATCGCAAAATCCTTCACGCCGCCGCCCAAGGGGGCAGGCGTCATGCTGGAGGGCGTGGATGATACCGCCGTGGTAACGGAGCTGGTGTCCCGTCTGACGGAAAAGCACATACTGTGAGGAGGGGACGACATGAAACAGATCGATTTTCAAAATACAGTAACCGAGGATTTCCACGGCGTATGGGTCTATTGCGAGCAGCGCCGGGGCGAAATGATGAGTACGAGCCTGGAGCTTATCAGCGAGGGCCGCAGGCTGGCGGATGAGCTGGGAACAGAGCTGTGCGGTATTCTCCTGGGGCAGGATGTGGACGGCCTGGCGGCCCAGCTGGGCGGCTATGGGGCGGACAGGGCGCTGATATGCGATTCTCCTCTGCTCCATGACTATGTGACCGAGGCCCACGCGAAGGTGGTGTGCGACCTGGTGGCGGCTTATAAGCCGGAGGCGGTGCTGTTCGGCGCTACCAATATCGGCCGGGACCTGGCACCCCGCATCGCCGCGAGACTGAACACCGGCCTGTGCGCCGACTGCACGCACCTGGATGTGGATATGGGTACCTATCTGGACTTCCTGCGGAAGAATTCCACCCTGGACGACAAGCAGATCGGGGAGGAGGCCCTGCGGAAGCGTTTTGGCACAGACCTGAAAATGACCCGCCCTGCCTTTGGGGGTCATCTGATGGCCACCATCGTATGCCCCCGGTTCCGGCCGGCTATGGCCACCGTGCGTCCCGGGGTCATGGCCCGGGCTGTCTACAACCCGGCCAGAGCTGCCGCGGTGAAAATAGAGCATCCTGTTTTTTCACTTGCACCGGAGGATATCAAGACCCGGGTGCTTGAGGTGGTGAAGGCCACCCGTGAGATTGTGGATTTGCTGGGGGCCGATGTGGTGGTCTCCGTAGGCGGCGGCATCAATTCCAATGTGGAAAAGGGCATCGCCCTGGGGCAGGAGCTGGCGGATGTGCTGGGCGGCGTGCTGGGCGGCAGCCGCGTCGCCATCGATTCCGGCTGGTTGACCAGCGATCATCAGGTGGGGCAGACAGGCAAAACCGTTCACCCGAAGATTTATATCGCCCTGGGCATATCCGGCGCTATCCAGCACAAGGCCGGTATGCAGGATTCCGACTGCATCATCGCCGTGAACAAAAACCCGGACGCGCCGATTTTTGAGGTGGCGGATTACGGCATCGTGGGCGATCTGTTCAGCATCGTCCCTGCGATGATAGAGCAGTTCAGAGCCGCCAAGGCCGTGCAGTGATAAGGAGGAGTCCGGCAATGACAGATTATCAGAAGATGTACGCGGACAAGCTGCGCACCATCCCGGAGGCGCTGGAGCTGGTAAAAAGCGGTGACGTGATCTTCACCACCAACAACTACTCCGAACCGGCGGGATTTCTTTCCCACCTTCATGAGATAGCACCGCGTGTGGAAAACGTCCGGGTGTGGAAGGGCCGCAGCGGGGAGTATCCTTTTATGTCCGACCCCGCCATGAAGGGGCATATCGAGATGTATGCCTATTTCTATGGCCCGCTGTTCTCCAAAAAATCTCAGCCGCTGGATCTGGTGGAGTTCGTACCCACGGACCTGATGAATTATTACTATATCGCCGTAGCCGGGCATCCGGCGAACGTATACGTCACCGGCGTGACGGAGATGGACGAGAACGGCTATTTCTACCTGCCCATGAACCATGTGGCGGACGGCGTCACCATGCAGCACGCCATCGACGAGGGCGGCACGATCATCGTGGAGGTAAACAAAAACTTCCACCGCATGAACGGCTCTCTGCGCATCCATGTGAGCGATGTAGCGGCGGTCATCCGCTATGACCAGCCGGAGCTGATAAACCCCACCATGGAATCGACGGAGGTGGAAAAGGCCATAGGGGAGACCGTGGCCTCCCTGGTGGAGGATGGGGATACGATTCAGCTTGGTATCGGCGGCATCCCCAACGCCGTAGGCATGTTCCTGAAGGATAAGCACGACCTGGGCATCCACACAGAGATGTTCACCACGGCCCTGATGGAGCTGATACAGTGCGGTGCGGTCAACGGCGAGAGAAAGACGGTGGACAAGGGCATCCACCCCTGCGCGTTCGTGGAGGGGGAGGCGGAGCTATACGACTTTGTCTCCAGGAACAAGAACATTGTCCTGCGGGCTGCGCCGGAAATTGTGGACCCCTTCATTGTGGCCCAGCATGACCACATGACTGCCATCAATACCTGCGTGGAGATAGACCTGACCGGCCAGGTGGCCTCGGAATCCGTTGGCTGGCGGCAGATCGCCGGGGCCGGCGGGGCCTTCTGCTTCGCATACGGCACCTTCCGGGCCAAGCACGGGAAGAACATCCTGGCCTTCCAGTCCAAGACAAAGCGGGGAGATTACAAGATCAAAAGCCAGCTGACGCCGGGGGCTATCGTAACCATTCCCCGGAACTATGTGGATTATATCGTCACAGAATACGGCGTGGCCCGGCTGAAGGGCTGCACTGTGTCCGAGCGGGTCAGACAGCTCATCGCCATCGCCCATCCCGATCAGCGCCAGGAGCTGACGGAGCAGGCCAGAGCAATGCTGATGATTTGAGTCTGAAGACCTGAAAAAACATCGTGCTCCCCCTGTGCGTGACAGTGAAAAGAACTGTCAGGTACAGGGGGAGCACAGCAATTTTGACGGGTAAGGCGTCAGATATATGTTTCCAGATATTCCTTCCACACGTCCTCCGGCACCAGGCGGCCGCCGGTGGACCAGCATATCTGGGTGGCGTTGGCCATGACCCGGTCGGTCAGACCATGGGCTTCACGGTATTCCAGGCAACGGGGCTGAGCGGTCATGGCGGCGGGGCCGATGAAGGCGGCGCAGCTGGACGGCTCTATCAGGATATCCTCTGCGGTATGTAGCAGGCGCATGAAGTCGTACAGCCGCCCATCCTGAACGGTGAAGCAGCCGGAGACCAGGTTCTCATCCAGCCGGGTCACGAAGCCGGAGGGGCTGGCGCAGGCCAGGCCGTCCGCATCTGTCCTGCCGGAAAGACCGAAATCATGGACACTTGCCTTCTCATAACGCCCGGTGGCGAAGCCCAGCAGCACGGAGGGACACAGCACCGGCTCGGTGAAGAAGCAGTGAACGTGGTCCCCGAATACATGCTTCAGACCATAGGTCACACCTCCCGGTGCGCCGCCCACCCCGGCAGGGATGTACACCAGCAGCGGATGCTCCGCATCCACGGTGACGCCCTGCTGCCGGAGCTGGACCTCCAGACGGGAGGCTGCCACAGCGTAGCCGAGAAACAGGTCTTTGGAGCGCTCGTCGTCCACAAAATAGCTGTTGGGGTCAGCGTCTGAGGCCCTGCGCCCCTCCGCCACAGCTTTGGAGTAGTCGTCCTGATATTTCCAGCACCTGTACCCCATGGGCCCGGAGAAGGTCCTTTTTCCACTGCTTCGCGTCGGCGGACATATGCACCTTCACCTGAAAGCCCAGGGCCGCGCCGGATATGCCGATGGAAAGACCAAGATTGCCGGTGGAGCCCACCTGGATGGTGTATTGATGAAAAAAATCCCGCATATCGTCCCCGGCCAGGACAGAATAATCGTCCGTGAGCCTGAGCCGTCCGGCGGCCAGAGCCAGCTCCTCTCCGTGCTTCAGCACCTCATATATCCCGCCCCGGGCCTTCACTGACCCGGCTGCGGCCAGGTGGCTGTCCATCTTGAGCCAGAGCCTGCCGGGGATGGGGCAGCCCCAGGCATCTCCCAGCGCCTCCTGCATGGCGGGGATGGGGCGCAGGGGGGATTCGATCAGGCCGTCCGTCTCCTCCGTTTCGGGGAAGCGGGCCCTGATGAAGGGCCGGAACCGATCCAGCCGCGCCGATGCGTCGGCAATGTCCTCCTGAGACGCCACAAGGCTGCACACGCCATTTATAAGGCCGAAGGGCAGATATTTCGGATTCCGCCAAAAGGTCTCCTGCCGGGCGATAACGGCCCTCAGAGACTCATCCTCTGCTGCCAGAGCCCGGGCATAATCGGATACTTCCATTATTTGTCCCCGTATTTCTCCACAAGATATTCGATGGCCAGGCGATAGCCATCAAAGCCGTATCCGGCGAAGGTCTTTTCGCAGGCCATGCCGGCATAGGAGAGCTGGCGGAAGGGCTCCCGGGCGTTCACATCGGACAGATGCACCTCCACCGCAGGGAGGGCAACGGCCTTCAGCGCGTCCAGGATGGCGACGCTGGTATGGGTATAGGCGGCGGGGTTGATGACGATGGCGTCCACAGCTCCCAGGGCGGACTGTATCATATCCACCAGCACGCCCTCGTGGTTGGACTGGTATATCTCGCAAATGACGTCGTGCTTTGCGCAAACCTCCCGGATGAAGGTCTCCAGCGCGTCATAGCTCTCCTGACCGTAGATGCCCGGCTCCCGGATGCCCAGAAGGTTCAGATTCGGGCCGTTCAAAACGAGAATTTTCATTGCAGTACCTCCATCAGTGCCCGGAGCGTATCCTCCGCCGGGCCGTCGTTTGATATCTCCTCATCCGCAAAGGCCTGATACAGCGCCTTCCGCTGCTCATACAGGGTCTGAGCGGAATTTTTCTGGGACAGGGGACGCCCCTCCGAGGGCAGAGCGTCCAGGGACCGGCGCAGCCATACGATGCGGCCGTTCTGATGCAGAAGGGGATAGTTCTCCTCCCGCGTTACGCAGCCGCCGCCGGTGGCGATAACGGCTCCGGAGCCCTTGCCAAGCTCTGCCAGGACGGCGGTCTCCTCCCGGCGGAAGCCTGCCTCCCCCTGTGCGGCGAACAGGTCGGGGATGGATTGCCCCATTTTGGTGACTACCTGCTCGTCCGCGTCGTAAAAGGGCCGGTCCAGGGCCCGGGCCAGGGCCTGGCCGATGGTGGTCTTGCCGCAGCCGGGCATGCCGATAAGGATGATGTTTTCCATCTGCCGGGAGAGGGCAGAGACGATCTGCGTCACCCGCTCGTCCGGAATGGAGCAGCCAAGGAACAGCTCCGCACTGCGCCGGGCCTGGGCCACCAGCATGGAAAGCCCCCCGGCATGAGGGATACCCAAAGCCTCCGCTTCCAGCAGGAGCCTGGTGCGCTGGGGGTTATATACCACATCCAGCACGCCCCGGCAGGCGGGGAAATCCGCCACGGCGACAGGGGAGCCGCCGTTATTGGGATACATCCCCAGAGGGGTGGTATTCACCAAAAGCCCTGCATCCCGGTGGCGATCCAGATTATCATAGTTATCCGGCCCGGAACGGGATATGGTGACCACCGGGTCCGCGCCCATATCCGCCAGCGCCGCCTTCACTGCCAGGGATGCGCCCCCGGAGCCAAAGACCAGCGCCTTGCAGCCGGCTACGTCGATGCCGGCGCTTTTCACCATATGGACAAAGCCGTCATAGTCCGTGTTGTCCCCATGCCAGCCGTCCTCATGGCGGGTCAGGGTGTTCACGCTGCCGATGCGGCGGGCGGCGTCGGACAGCTGAGAGCAGTAGGGGATAACGTCCTTTTTATAGGGGATGGTCACGTTCATGCCCGCCAGAGGCGTGGTAGTGAGGAATTCTCCCAGGGCCTCCGGCTCTGTCTCATACAGGCGATAGTCATAGTCCGCCAGCATGGCGTGTATCTGAGGGGACCAGCTGTGGCCCAGCACCCGCCCCAGAAGTCCGTATTTATTCTCCATGGCTCTGCTCCATCAGGCGGGTCTGCCAGGCGCGGCTGGCGGCCAGGATACGGCCGTATACATCCCCCAGAAGGGTGGCTGTCTCCGGACGGCACATAGCCCGGATGGCGGTGAGCTTTTCCTCCTCCCGGGCCTCATCCAGCACGGGCAGGCCGTTTTCCAGCTTATAGCGGGCGATATCCTCCGCCACGTCCAGCCGCTGCTCCAGCAGGGCTACGATCTGCCTGTCCAGGCTGTCTATCTGTTCTCGTGATCGGGATAATTCCATGATGCTTCCCCTTATCCTTTACCTTTTATTTTCCAGTAGCGCGTCATATATGGCGCAGGCGGCGGCGGCCTCCATGCAGGGAACGGCCCGGGGCACGATACAGGGGTCATGCCGCCCGGAAACGGTGAGTTTAACATTCTCCCCGGAGACCAGATCGACGCTGTCCTGCTCTATGCCGATGGAGGGGGTGGGCTTCACGACGGCCCGGAATACAATGGGCATACCGCTGGTGATGCCCCCCAGAATGCCCCCGTGATGGTTGGTGCGGGTGCGGATGACGCCGGGGGCGTCATAATAAAACGGGTCGTTGTTCCGGCTGCCGGGCATGGAGGCGGCGGCAAAGCCGGCTCCGAACTCGATGCCCTTTACGGCGGGGATGGCGAACACCGCCTGGCTGATGCGGTTTTCCATGCCGCCGAACATAGGCTCGCCCAGGCCGGCGGGAACGCCCTGGCATACGCATTCGATGACGCCGCCCAGAGAGTCTCCGGCGGCCTTGGCCTCGTCCAGCCGCCGTCTCATCTGCTCCGGCTCCGTTTCTCCGCCGATGGAGAGAATACGGGCCCGGATGGAGACGCCTTCCCGTTCCAGCAGCTGAAGGGCCAGCCCTCCGGCGATGCACAGCGGCGCGGTGAGACGGCCGGAAAACTGGCCGCCTCCGGCCACATCCCGGGCGTCGCCGTATTTCGCCCAGGCGGCATAGTCTGCATGGCCGGGGCGGGGGATACGGCGGAGATTTTCATAGTCTCCGCTGCGGGTGTTGGTGTTATGGATGACCGCCGTCACCGGCGCGCCGCAGGTATGGCCGTCCACGAGCCCGGCGATGAATTCCGGTCTGTCCGCCTCCTTCCGGGGGGTGCTGTACGGCCCCTGTCCCGGGGCGCGGCGGGCCAGAAAGGCTCCAAGGGCCTCCATATCCGGAGAGAATCCGGCGGGCAGGCCCTCGATGGTCACGCCGATGGCCGGGGCGTGGGACTGGCCGAAGATGGTAAAGCGGTAGCAGGTACCGAAGCTGTTGCTCATGGCTCATCCTCCAGTGTGACACGGCCTCCCAGGCGCTGATAATCCGCCCAGAAGGCGGGATAAGACTTGTTCACGGCCTGCGCTCCGTGAAGAATGACAGGCTCTGTGCAGGCGATGGCGGCCACAGCCGCGCTCATGGCGATGCGGTGGTCGTTGGCGCTGTCCACCTCTCCGCCGGTGAGGTGCGCTTTACCCCGGACCACAAGGCCCTCCGGCAGCTCCTGCACATCCGCGCCCAGAGTGGAGAGCAGCGCGGCGGTGGTCTGGAGGCGGTCGCTCTCCTTGATGCGGAGCCGTCCGGCGTTTATGAACCGGGTCTCTCCGGGGCTGACAGCGGCCAGCACGGAGAGGACGGGCACCAGGTCCGGCACGTCCCGGCAGTCTATGACGGCGCTCCCTGCGGCGATGCGCAGGGACAGAGCCTCCGCCGCCCGGTCTCCCTGGGGGGAGCTGGGGTCGAGACCGGTGATGTTCAGCGTGCCGCCCATAATGCGGTCTGCGGCGATCCAGAAGGCGCCGTTTGACCAGTCCCCCTCCACGTTTGCCGTGCCGGGGGAGACATAGCGCTGCCCGGCGGGCAGGGTATAGCCCCCGTTTTCACAGACGCTTTCTATACCGAAAAGGGCCTGGGCCCGGACGGTCATATCCAGATAGGCGGCGGATTCCAGCGTACCGGTCAGACCGATGCGGCTCTCTCCCACCAGGAGCGGCAAGGCGAACAGCAGTCCGCTGATGAACTGGGAGGATATGCCTGCGTCCAGGGTATAGTCCCCGCCGGTGAGGCGGCCGGAGACGGCGATACGCTCCCGGCAGGGCCTGGTAAGGACTGCCCCGTGGCGCTCCAGCTCCTCCCACAGGGGGGAGAGAGGCCGGTCCGGCAGGCGTCCGCCCATGCAGAGCTCCGCATCCGTCCCCAGGGCGCATACCACCGGCAGCAGGAACCGCAGGGTGGAGCCGCTCTCTCCGCAGTCCAGCACAGGGTGGGCTCCGGGGGTATGGATAGGCCGGACGGTGAAAACACCGCCGGCATAGGCGATATCCGCCCCCAGGGCTTGCAGGCACCCCGCTGTGGCGGTGATATCCGCCGACAGGGTGGGGCAGGCGATGGTGGTCTCCCTGTCCGCCAGGGCCGCGCATATGAGCAGGCGGTGGGCCTGGGATTTGGAGGCGATGGCCGGAATATCCCCGCTGAGGGGGGAGGGGTATATGGTGGCTTTCATATCACATTCCCGCTTCCATAAAGTGATAGAGGGCCTGATCGTCCATGGACTGCATGGAGCACAGGCCGAGCTTTTCCGGCACCACAAGGCTTATGCGGCTGCCGGCGTGCTTTTTGTCCGAGAGCATAGGCTCCATCAGCCGGTCGAGAGGGATATCCGTTTTCGTGGGGAGGCCGAATTTTTCCAGCAGGGCGCATACCCGCTCCGGCACCTCCGGGGCGCACAGGCCGTTTTTGGCGGCGGCCCGGCATATAACGGCTGTGCCGATGGCGACGGCCCTTCCGTGAGAGACGGAGAAATCGCTGCATGTCTCAATGGCGTGTGCCAGGGTATGGCCCAGATTCAGCAGGCCCCGCCTGCCGCCGGAATCCCTCTCGTCCTCGCCCACCACGTCCCGCTTGAAGGAGACGCACTGTGCGATGACCTGCTCCCGGGGGAAGGCCTTTCCCTCCCGCTCCAGCAGGGAGAACAGGCCGCCGTCGAACAGGACGGCGTATTTTATCACCTCGGCACAGCCGTCGGTGAATATCTCATCCGGCAGGGTGTTCAGGACCTCTGTGTCGCACAGAACGCCGGAGGGCTGCCAGAAGGCGCCCATCAGGTTTTTCCCCGCGCTCAGGTCCACGGCGGTCTTGCCGCCCACAGAGGAATCCACCGCCGCCAGCAGAGTGGTGGGGACCTGGATATAGGCGATGCCCCGCATATATACGGCGGCGGCGAAGCCGGCCAGATCGCCGGTCATGCCGCCCCCCAGGGCGACCACAAGATCGCTCCGGGTCAGGCGGCAGGAGGTCATGTGCTCCAGGAGCCTGATGAGCTGTTCGGCGGTCTTGCTTGCCTCCCCATGGGGCAGGACATACATGGTCCCAGTAAGACCGGAATCTTTAAGATTGTCCAGCGTCTCTGCGCCCCACAGGGGGGCGATGGAATCGTCTGTCACCAGAACGAACCGCTCCGCTTTGGGGCAGAGCTCCCGGGCGCTTTGTCCCAGGCCGGGGAGGATGCCCTGGCCGATATGCACCTGATAGGAGCGGGAGGCCCGCACGTCAATGAATATCATCCGTCAATCTGTTCCTTTCTTCTCCGGCCCTCGTCCAGCAGGGTCCGCAGGGCGGGCTGGTCGGCGTTGGCCAGGGCGTCCCGGTATTGGGCCAGGTTTTCCATGAGCCCGTCCAGCTCGGAGAGGATATTGTCCCGGTTGTCCATCAGAAGCTCGCTCCACATATCCGGGTTCAGCCAGGCCACGCGGGTCAGGTCCCGATAGCTCCCGGCGGAAAAGCCCCGGTGGGTCCCGGCGGTGGGGCTTTTGATATAGGCGTTGGACACCACATGGCACAGTTGGGAGGTGAAGGCGATCATCTCATCATGCTGCTTGGCGGTGGTGACGCTGATGGGGCCGAAGCCCGCCGGCTTTAAAAGGGATTTCACCTTGGCGAGAAAGGCCGCATCGTCATACACAGGGGGGACGATGACCATAGGGGCCCGGTCGAACATATTGGCCTTGGCGTATTTCAGGCCGGAATACTGGGTGCCGCCCATGGGATGGCCGCCCACAAAGGTAAAGCCGTGCTCCGCCGCCAGGGGGAAGGCAAAGTCGCACATGGCCTGCTTCACGCCCACGCAGTCCATGACGATGCCGGTTTTGGAAAACTCGTCCGCATGGGTCTGGAGATAGTCCATGCTGGCCTGGGGATAGGTGGAGATCAGGGTAAGGTCGCATTCCGCCAGCCGGTGGGGAGTGAGGACGTCGTCTATATCCCCGGCTAGCTGAGCGAACGACACGGTGGACTCGTCGATATCATAGCCCAGGACGGTGATGTCCGGGTTTCGCTTGTATGCCTTGGCCAGGGAGCCTCCGATCAGGCCCAGGCCCACGATGCCGATGATCATTCCTTAATGGCCTCCAGCACCTTGCGAATCTGCTTCATCAGGGTATCGAACTGGGCAGGGGTCAGGGACTGAGCGCCGTCGCACAGGGCGTGGATGGGGTCGTTATGCACCTCTACCATCAGACCGTCCGCACCGCAGGCAGCGGCAGCCAGAGCCATGGAGGGGACAAGGTCGGAGTGACCGGTGGCGTGGCTGGGGTCGACGATGACCGGCAGGTGGGTCAGCTGATGCAGCACGGGCACGCAGGACAGGTCCAGGGTGTGGCGGGTGTAGGTCTCGAAGGTGCGGATG
>JAJQBY010000007.1 GCA_021203045.1 Oscillospiraceae bacterium
AACGGAGAAAATCCAAACGTTTGGATTTCTTTCGGCACTCCCATGTCTCTCTGTGGATCGACATTGGGTTCACGGCACTTGCCATCGGCGACAGGGTCGGGCATGAGGGTGAGAAAATCACTTACCGGTATGCGCACCTGTTCCCGTCGCGGCAGACGGAGATGGCAGATCGGCTGGATACGGCGCGGTTTGAAGAAATTGAAAATAAATGAGAGAAAGGAAGGTGAACAGGCATGTCAGCAAAGAACTTAGACCGGCAGGGACGTTGGAGGAATAAGGTGGTTGCGTTCCGGGTATCGCCGGAGGAGGATGAGCAGATTGAAGCCGCCGTCAGATTATCAGGCC
Organism: Oscillospiraceae bacterium; assembly: GCA_021203045.1. Lineage (GTDB taxonomy): Bacteria > Bacillota > Clostridia > Oscillospirales > Oscillospiraceae > CAJOIG01. The sequence goes on from JAJQBY010000007.1 coordinate 346, forward strand.
TGACAAAGCAGGATTATATTATCCGGCGGCTGCAGGAGCAGGAAGTAGTGGTGGTCGGTAATCCCAGAGTTTATAAGGCTTTGAAGAATGAGCTTGCGAGGGTGCTCGAAGAATTGCAGAGGATTAACGACAGCAGTGAAGTGAATACTGATCTGTTAAACACGATAGAACTGATCACATGGACAATGCAGGGAATGAAAGATGGGGAATAAAAAAGGCCTTTAGGTGTCGGCAAACACCTAAAGGCAGAGATCTGGCAGGATATCCGGCCATGAATTTCTACGGATATTCTACCAGAGTCTCCTCCCGCTTTCAATCGGAAAGGAGAATATTTTGGATAAAAATTATGACAGAAAGAAGCCGGAACCGGCGCTGAAACTAATCAACATGGAGAATGTCGAAGTCGAGCAGATCGAATGGCTCCTTTACCCGTTTATCCCTTATGGGAAGCTCACGATTATCCAGGGAGATCCCGGGGAAGGGAAGACAACAATGGTTCTGCAGATTATCGCGCATCTGACAAAAGGGGAGAGTGTTTTCGCTGACTCATCAGAAGTGAAGACAGATGCCGGAGCGTCAGAGAATGAAGTAAGCGATAAAATGAAAGACCATCGCAAAGATGATGCTTCTATTAATAGTCGGACAGATGGCATTGACGGGAGCGAAGACGGAACAGACAGAGCCGATGAAGATAATTTACAGGATAATAATAATATCGGTGCGGAGAATAGGGCTGACAATAAAGTAGAATCAGATGTGCCGGCACCGGAATTTGAACCTGTAAATGTGATCTATCAGACTGCTGAGGATGGGCTGGGTGATACGATTAAGCCCAGACTCCTCGCGGCGGGTGCAGATTGTTCCCGCGTCCTTGTGATAGATGACAGGGAGCAGCCGTTGACATTGCAGGACTTCCGCCTGGAGGAAGCGATTGTAAGGACGAAAGCGCGTCTGGTGGTTCTTGACCCAATCCAGGGGTTCCTCGGAGCTGATGTGGATATGCACAGGGCGAATGAGATTCGGCCGCTGATGAAACGGGTATCGGAGCTGGCAGAGAAATACCACTGTGCGATCATCCTGATCGGCCATATGAACAAGAACAGCGGAGTGAAATCTTCATACCGTGGATTAGGCTCCATCGACTTCCAGGCAGCTGCCAGGAGTGTCCTGTTGATTGGCAGGATTAAGGACGACCCTGAGGTCAGGGTCGTGTGCCATGTCAAAAGCTCATTAGCGCCGGAAGGGAAGTCTATTGCTTTCAGGTTGGATCCGGAGACGGGCTTCCAATGGATTGGCGAATATGATGTCAGTGCTGACGAGTTACTGAGCGGCGAAAGCAGGGGAAGCAAGACAAAAGCAGCTGTAGAGTTTTTACAGGAAGTGCTTGAAGATGGTCAGGTGTATCAGAGAGTGATCGATGAGGAAGCGAAAAGGCGGGGAATTAAATATAACCTTGTCAATGGCAAAGAAGAAGCTGGGCGTGAAGTCCGTCAGGGTCGGAGCACAGTGGGCGTGGAAATTACCATGACCTAAAAAGAAGATGGCAAGAAGGCAAGGACGCATGTTCCTAAGGGAATGGTCATCTTGCCTTCTTGAAAGCATTTGTGAATAATGGCGGGCTGATTGACCAATAATGTTTTGTTTATAACGGTGGTGCGCCGGAAAGGAAAGATGGAAATGAAAAACGTTCAGATACCATACGAGTTATTTATAGAATTGGTTCGCTATCATTTGCTTGACATGGTGGATTGTGGGGAAGAAATTCAGAGCGGGTTGGCGCAGAAACTGGATGCGATGGCATTGCGGGAGATGTTCACAAAATCGAAATGTGCACCGACACCGGAAGAACGTGAAAAGGCCAGACAGGAATATCTGGACCGGCGGGGTGTGTGCCGAACAGCTTTCGATGGGATGTTCCTTTTGAACGGAAATAACAGGAGCGTGACACGCTCCTGTGTGTTGCAGCCAATGAGAAAGGAAGGATTCTGCAGGAAGCCGACACCAATCGGCTGGAACAGCCGGTTCCGACCAGAGGCACCGTAGAGGTGGCGCGGGCGGGTTCCCCGGCGGATGCCGGGGTAAAGCCCCTCCGGCGAGGAGCGCAAAGGCACTTTTGATGGACGGGACGGCTGTCGAAAGTGCTTTTGCGTTACTTT
>JAJQBY010000119.1 GCA_021203045.1 Oscillospiraceae bacterium
GCGAAGCATCGTAAGGAGAGTATACGGCTTCTCCGGGCGAATGATCTTTTGTCCGGAGAAACCATGATCATCCGGTTTTCAAAATAATTTATCAGGAGGAATCACATGAAAAAGACCCTATCCATCATCCTTGCCCTGGCCTTGGCGGTATGCCTGTGCGTACCTGCGTTTGCCAGCGGGGAAGCCTCCGGCGAAGCGTCTGCCGTGGAGGCGGTCATCACTGTTACAGATGGCGCGGCCACCCTGAACGAGGATTATCTTGCAGAGCATGAGATCGAAATGAGCTATGACGCCCTGGATGATTCCGGCGTGGACGGCCTGGTCCTGGACACCAGCGATATGCTGGTTTCCGCCGTGGCGGTCAGCGGCGATGACTCTGTATTCACCATTTCAAACGCTGAGATCCATCTTGGCGTGAATGAAGAAACCGCCTATGTGGCCAGCAGCACCACTGCCGGAAGCGGCGCTCTCGTCAGCAGCGGTACCCTTTACATCACGGACAGCACCATAACCGTGGATGGCGGCGCCAACGGCGCAGAGGGCGGCCACTATGCGGTAGAGGCCTACAGCACCGGCACCCTGGTGGTGAACAACTCCTCCATGATTCAGACCGGCCGCGGCGGAGCGGACGGGTTGACGGATGAGAGCAACGAGCCCGGCTCCAACAACGGCCTGCTTATTGCCGGCTATGCCCGTTCCAGTATGTCCATCGGCGCGTCTCAGACCTATTATTATAACTCCTATGTGGAGACTGAGGGATGGGCTGCTATGTCCACCGACTCCGCCAGCGGCAGCGGACTGGACTTCTATTCCTATAACTCTGAGGCCTATGCCGTCTCCGGCGGCTATGGCATCTACGCTGACTCCAGCTGCCGGGATTGGCTTTATGCTACCACCCTGCGGGGCGCGGAGCACGGCGTCATCATCTCTAACAACGGCGCTGTCCATGTATACAGCGGCGCTTCCGCCACCACAGAGGACGCACTGGCTTATTATCCCGAGGATGGGGAGCTGACGGATGCCGGCAGCCTTATCGAGGCCGGACGCAACTGCTTCTATATCCACTCTCCGGGAACCGGGTCCGCCTTTGGTCAGCAGGCTGTGGTTGAAGTCATGGATTCCACTCTCCGCACCTCTGAGGAGCTGAACGATCAGCAGACGCTGGTGGATTATGCCGAGAAATACAGCCAGGGAGTGGCGGATTATCTGGACTTTATCCGCGGCTCCATTATCCTGGTTAAATCCCATTCTGCGGATATCGATCTGACTAATGTAGAGATCGACAGCTATTCCAACACCATCCTGATGACTGCTCTGAATGCGGACAGCTCCAGCCGGTATCTCTATACCGATAAGGAGGACACTGCCACCAGTCTGACTATGACTGATATGGACGTGACCGGCGATGTGAAGAATTACGACTATCAGCGCTGCGTGGAGATCCTTCTGGACAACACCAGCTGGACCGGCGCATCCCTCGTCTGGGAGGCCGAGGACTGGAATGCCTATTGGGATTATGCAGATGGCATGGACAGCGTTTATTGGTGCAACCTGGATGCGGAGACCTATAACGTAGAGCATCATGGTACTTCTATGACCCTGGATAATGGCTCCGTCTGGACCGTCAGCGCTGATTCTCAGCTTGACAGTCTGACTATCAGCGCCGACAGCCAGATCATCTATGGCGAGGCCACTGTGGACGGCGAAGCTGTCACGCTGGAGGCCGGTCAGACCTATGAGGGAGAGATTGTTATCACCGCCGCCGAGAGCGCTTCCGAGGAAGCCTCCAGCGAAGCGGCAGCTGTCGGCGGTAGTGTCGAGGAGGCTTATGTGGAATATATCCACGAATGGCTCCTGGCCGAGCTGGAGGTCAACTCCTCTCTGACTGAGGATCAGGTGGAAAATGAGTTCATGCCCCTGGTGGAGGCCGGCGACTATGTCAGCTTCCCTGCGGAGATGCTTTATAACGGCATGCTGAACTCCGGTTCTGCCATGACCTTTGAGGAGTTTGCCGCGCAGTATTGATGCGGTACAAGCGCTGCATACAGAAACTTAAATACCAGGAGGAGCATTCGCTGGAATGCTCCTCCATTTTTGCTGTACATCGGCAGAGTGACCGCTTACCAGCGTAAAAGCGAAAGCAAGGGAAAATCCGGGAATATCCCGGAATTTTTTGACTGAAAAAAGTTTTTTCCAGGCTTACGCTTGATGTACTGTTGACAAAAGATGTATACAATACGATCAACAAGGAATACCCATTAAAATGTCACGATGAGAGGAGAGAGCACAGGGAACTACCGGGTTTTCTGGTGCGAGAGGAGCGCTTCATGAACATTCTCTATTGTGGGGACAAAAATATACAGGAGGGTCTGCTGCTGTCCGTCCTATCCCTGTGCAGGACGGTGCAGGAGGCGCTGCATGTTTACGTCCTGACCATGTACTGTCAGCAGGGAGAAAAGACTTACCTTCCAGTGACAGATCAGGCGATCGCCTTTCTGGATATGCAGGTCAAAAAGCATGACTGTGACAGCTTTGTGAAAAAGCTGGATGTGACGGACCTTTTTATCGCCGATACGCCGGAGGCAAATCTTGCTACCCGTTTTACTGCTGGCTGCATGCTCCGACTGTATGCGGATCTGGTGCCGGAGCTGCCGGACAGAGTGCTTTATCTGGACTATGATGTCATATGCCGCCGGGACTGCACAGACTTTTATGCCCAGGATCTGTCCTACCCTGAAAAAAAACGTGGAGCGGGGCAGGAGGGACTTGAATATGAGCTGGCCGGAGTGCTGGACTATTACGGACGTTTCTTCTTCCGCAATCGCCCACTGCACATGGACTATCTAAATTCCGGCGTACTGCTGCTGAACCTGAAGGAAATACGAAAGACTGGCCTTTTTGAAAAGTGCCGCACCCGCTGCCGGGAGAAGGAGATGTTCATGCCCGACCAGTCGGCGATCAATAAGCTGTGCATGCGGAAAAAGATATGCCCTCGCCGATTCAATGAGCAGCGTATTCTGAAGGACGACACCGTGCTTCAGCATTTCACTACCAGCTTCCGGTTTTTCCCCTGGTTCCACGTCCTCTGTGTCAAGCCATGGCAGGTGGACCAGATGCACGAAAAGCTGAAACTTCATGAATATGACAGCCTGTTAGATGAATTCCTACAGCTGAAGCCACAACTATATTAAGGAGAAGAAAAACAGCATGACTCAGGAGAAACCTATTATTCCCATTTTTTTCACCATCGATAACGGCTATGCCCCTTGTCTGGGGGTAGCATTGGCGTCCATGAAGGCCAATGCTTCCCGTGATTATCAATATCGGATTCATATCCTTCACCAGGAGCTGACAGCGGAAAATATCGCAAAGCTGTCCTCCATCGGCGAGGACTGGTTCCAGGTGCATTTCGAGGAAATGAAGGAGGGGCTGGAGAGCATCACCGACCGCAAGGAAAACCGTCTTCGGTGCGACTACTTCACCATGACCATCTACTTCCGACTGTTCATACCGGAGATGTTCCCCGAATATGATAAGGGTATCTACATAGACAGCGACATCGTCGTGCCGGGAGATATCTCCCGCCTGTACAACATCCAGTTGGGGGACAATCTTTTGGGCGCCTGCCCAGATCATTCGGTGTCGGAGATCCCGGAGTTTGCTCATTATATAGAGGAGTCCACGGGTGTGAACCGTTATAAATACATAAATTCCGGAATATTGCTGATGAATCTGGCTGAAATGCGAAAATGCCGTATGACGGAGCATTTTCTCCATCTTCTGAATACCTATCATTTTGACAGCATCGCACCGGACCAGGACTATATAAATGCTATGTGTTATGGACGCATTCATTTTCTGGATGAAGAATGGGATGCCATGCCCAACAAACAGAAGGAGCCTATGGCTCATCCCAGCCTGATACACTATAACCTGTTCGATAAGCCCTGGTGCTACGACGACGTGCAGTACGAGGACTATTTCTGGCAGTATGCCAGAGAGAACGTCTATTATCAGGAGCTTCTGGAGATCAAACGGAATTATTCCGATGAACAGAAGAAATCCGACATGGAATGTCTGGAAAATATGCTGACAAACGCCATGCGGATACCCAATAATCCGGTGACCTTTAAAAAGATACACGAAAGTGAAGGAACGATACGTTTATGATCTTCGGAGGAGAGAAAGATCAAGTCATTGATAATATCCGCGCCGCTGCAGGCCGGGGAGAATTTCACGTCAAGGTCGAGGTAGGCGACCCCGAGCTGACAGAGGAACAGAAGTCCTCGCTCGTGCGGGAATTCTGGGAAAAACAGCAGCGGCCACGGTACTGCTTTTGCAACCGTATAGCGCGGCTCATAGAGAATACTGCGGCAAAGCTGGTGAATGGTTCAACTCAGATAGAGGGATTGGAAAATCTGAAGGGCATTACCGGCGGCGCGGTCATAACCAGCAATCACTTTAATCCAGTGGACAATACCGCCATATTCACCATGGTGAAAAAGACCGGGCGGAAAAGGCTTTTCATCGTAAGCCAGGAGAGCAATCTGGCCATGACAGGGCTTTTCGGCTTTCTAATGAATTATGCAGATACTGTCCCCATGACGGCCGATCCGGACTATCTGGCAAATACCTTCATGAAAAATATATCTGATCTTCTGGATAGCGGAAACTGGGTGATGATATATCCGGAGCAGGAGATGTGGTTCAATTACCGCAAGCCCCGCCCACCCAAACGGGGAGCCTATTACTATGCTGCCAAATGCGGTGTGCCGGTTTTGTCATGCTTTGTGGAGATCGTTGACCTGCCGGAGAAGGAAAAAAATCGGGACGACTTTTATCAGGTTCGGTATATTGTTCATGTGCTGCCGCCGGTTTACCCTCAGGAGGGCCAAAACGTACGGCAGAACAGCATTGCCATGATGGAAAAAGATTATGAGCAGAAACGCGCCGCCTATGAGAAGGCCTACGGCAAGCCGTTGACCTACGATTTTGAAGACGGCGATATCGCCGGATGGATTCCTCCGGCGGCCAGGTAGAAAGAGGGAATTTCAGATATGCAGCCGGATAACGAGGAATTAAGGCTGGGGATAGATGTTGGTTCTACTACGGTAAAGCTGGCTGTGACGGAAAGCGGCAGTGGGAAAATGCTGTATTCCTGCTATTACCGCCATAACGCCCGTCAGGCAGAGACGGTAGAGCAGCTGCTGGGTCTGTTGGAGGAGCAATTCCCCGGCAGACGCTTTCGGACGGCGGTGTGCGGCTCCGGCGGCAAGCCGGTGGCAGAGCGGCTGGGCGTCCATTATATTCAGGAGGTAGTAGCGAACGCCGCTGCCGTCAGTACCTGGTATCCCCAGGCCCGTACGGCGATTGAACTGGGCGGCCAGGATGCCAAGATCATTTTTTTCCACTTTGATGAAAAGACAGAAAAGCTGGTCGCCTCCGATATGCGCATGAACGGAAGCTGCGCCGGCGGTACCGGAGCCTTCATCGATGAAATAGCAAAGCTGCTGAATATCGAGACCACGGAATTTGAGTCTCTGGCAGCTAAGGGGACAACAGTTTTTGATATATCCGGCCGATGCGGTGTCTTTGCCAAGACGGATATCCAGCCTCTGCTGATACAGGGCGCCTCACACGAGGACGTGGCGCTTTCAGTCTTTCACGCCATCGCCAGGCAGACCATCGGCGGTCTGGCTCAGGGGCTTGAGATCGCTCCGCCGGTGGTGTTCGAGGGGGGACCGCTCACCTTTAATCCCACTCTGATACGGGTCTTTGGAGAGCGGCTTCAGCTCACGCCGGAGCAGATCATTATCCCGGAGCACCCGGAGACCATCGTGGCCTTCGGCACTGCGATTGCCATCGACCGCATATTCGCTCCCACAGATGACGAGTGTGCTATGCTGACCGCCGGTGAGCTGCGCGAGAGACTGCAAAATACCGCAGCCTCGGCCTCTGCTGTCAGCCATACAGCGGAGCCGTTTTTCAGGTCGACTCAGGAACGGGACGATTTTATGGCCCGTCACGACCGGGAGCTTATGCCTGTTCAGGAACCGACCGGACAGGGGCCGCTGCAGGTGTATCTTGGCATCGATTCCGGCAGTACTACCTCCAAACTGGTGCTTTTGGACGAGGATGAGCGGGTCATCGACCGCTATTACGCAAACAACAACGGCGAGCCGCTGCGCGTGATAAAGGAGGGCCTGCTGGCCCTGGCGGACAAATATGAGCGCATGGGCCGGCCTTTGGAGATTCTGGGTCTTGGCACCACCGGCTATGGCGAAAAGCTCTTTGCCCGGGCCCTGGGTGCGGATTATCATGTGGTGGAAACTGTGGCCCACGCCAAGGGCTGTTTGCAGTATTTCCCGAATGCCTCGTTCCTGCTGGACATCGGCGGTCAGGACATGAAGGCCATTTGGCTGAACGACGGCATTATCACAAACATCATGCTGAATGAGGCCTGCTCCTCCGGATGCGGCTCATTCCTGGAAAATTTTGCCTCCAACCTGGGCATGCCGGTAGAGGAGATCGCTGCCGCCGCCTTCCGCTCGGAAAACCCCGCCTCCCTGGGCAGTCGATGCACAGTGTTCATGAACAGCACTATTATTAACGAACAGCGGGACGGCAAACTTCCGGACGACATCATGGCTGGACTGTGCCGTTCTATTATCGAAAATGTTTTCACAAAGGTAGTCCGCATCGCCAACAAGGATGAGTTGGGAGATCATGTAGTCGTCCAGGGCGGCACATTCCGCAACCGGGCGGTTCTGCGGGCATTGGAAGAATATCTGGGCCGGGAGGTATCCCTGGCGCCGTATCCCGGAGAGATGGGCGCACTGGGCGCGGCTCTGCTCGTGAAGCAGCAGATAGAGCATGAGGGCTATGCCAACGGGGAGTCCACCTCCTTTATCGGACTGAACGGCCTGCGGGACTTTGACTATATTACCCGCAATGGAGACCGCTGTCCCGGCTGTGCCAACCATTGCAGCCGCACGGTCATGCTGTTTTCCACCGGCGGGGCCTGGGTCACGGGCAACCGCTGCGAGCGGGGCGCCACCGTAGACGATGAATACCCCGGCGAGAAGAAGGCAGGGGAGAGCCAGCCCAAGCCTCAGACAGAGAAGACGGTGGAACCCGCTCCTGATTTGTTTCTAAAACGGGAAAAACTGCTGTTTGAGCTGTATCCCAGTGAACCGGTCCGGGAGGCGCAGGGCCAGACCATCGGCCTGCCCCGCGTGCTGGAATTTTGGGACAGTATGCCCTTCTGGAGCACCTTTTTCCGTGCTCTTGGATATAGTACAAAATTCTCTCATCCCAGCGGCCGTAAGCTCTATGAGCAGGGCATCACCTATGTTGCCTCGGATACCATCTGCTTCCCGGCAAAGCTTGCCCATGGCCATGTAATGGACCTGGCAGAGCAGGGGGTAGATCGCATTTTCATGCCCTATGTGATGCACATGCCGCCGGAGGGAAAGGATAAGCTTAGTCCCTACGTCTGCTCAGTAGTCATGGGTTACCCCATGGTGGTGCGTAATTCCCAGACTCCGGAGGAGCGATATCATATTCCCTTTGATACGCCCGTGTTCCACTGGTTTACGGAAAAGGACAGAGAAAAGCAGATATGCCATTACGCCGTTGAGACCTTGGGCGCCACCGAAAAGCAGGCCGAAGCTGCCTTTGCCCAGGGGAAAAAGGCTCTGGCATCCTTCCGGCAGACCCTGCGGGATGAGGCGTCGCAGATATTGGACAAAGTCCGTCAGGAAAACGGCTTTGCGGTCGTCCTGGCAGGAAGGCCGTATCATTCAGATTCCTTCGTCTGTCATGGTCTTTCCAAGCTGTTTGCAAATCAGGGTATCCCCGTTCTGCCGGTGGACAGCTTGCCGGGCCTTGAGAAGGTGGATCTGCATAACACCCGCATAGAAATTACGAACGACTTCCATACCCGTATGCTGGCCGGAGCCATGATCGCCGCCCGGGAGGAAAGCCTGGAATATGTCCAGCTCGTCAGCTTCGGCTGCGGTCATGATGCGGTGCTGTCGGATGAGATCATCCGTATTCTTACAGAGAGCGGACAGAAGTCTCCCCTTGTTCTGAAGCTGGATGAGAGTGACGCCGCAGGCTCTCTGGCGATCCGGGTACAGTCTTTTATTGAGACCGTCCATATTCGCCGTAAGCTGGCGGCGGAGCGGCGTTCCGCCGAAAACGTGCTTGAACACGCAGCCTCCGAGCCGCTGACATCCAGCGGGAGCACGGGAGGCATCCGGCTCCGTCGTCGCCGGAGTCAGACCACAGACCCGGCGCTCCAGGTCTATCATAGCCAATATTTCCGGGAGTTGCCCCCACCCAGTCCGGCAAAATTTCTGCCGGGGGACCGGAAAAAGCGAACGCTTCTCCTGCCAAATATCACCGGAGAGGCGGCAGTGCTGCTGTGCGCTCTGCTGGAAAAGGAAAACTTCATTGTGAAGTCGGTCCCTATCGGCGGCATAGAGCAGATACGACTGGGGAAAAAATACGTGCATAACGACATCTGCTTCCCGGCTCAAATGGTCATCGGCGAGCTGATCGGCGAGCTGAAGCGCGGGAATTATAATCAGGACGAGGTAGCTGTCGGTATGGTAAAGTTCCAATGCGACTGCCGCATGTCCCACTATGCGGGCCTCTTGCGAAAGGGATTGGACGCTGCCGGGTTTGATGGTGTGCCGGTGCTGACCACAGATGTGAACGACACAAAGGATATGCACCCCGGTGTGGCCCTGCTCGGCCTGAGCGCCGTGCTGGGGGCTGTGTGGGGCTTTATGATGCTGGATATCATGACCGAGATTGTCCGTAAGATCCGGCCCTACGAAATCAATCCCGGCGAGACGAACCGTGTTTATCATCAGTGTGTGGAAAACATATCCCAGGCGCTGAAGGAGGGCATGTCACCGGCGCGGCGGGTGTTCGAGCAGTGCATAGATAGTCTGGCAGCCATCCCCTATGACCGGTCCAGTCTGAAGCCCCGTGTGTTCGTTACCGGTGAGCTGCTTGTGACCTATCACCCCGGCTCAAACTTTCACATTGAGGAATATATCGAGCAAAACGGCATGGAGACTGTGTTTCCCCGCATCACCGACCAGCTCCGCAAGGATTTCCAGGCCACGGGCGCAGAGATAAAGGATTGCCATGCCAATATCCCGCCCTATCCCTTCCTGGTCAGCGGCCTGTTCGACTATGTGCAGCGTTCCCTGGAAAAGGTGGCGGCCCGTCATCCTTTGTTTGAAAAAGGGCATTCGCCTAAGGAAATGTATGACGGCGTCAGCGATATCATCCCGGAGCCCCTGAGCTGCGGCGAGGGCTGGCTGATGGCGGCCGAGATTGCCCGATACGCCAAAGAGGGCGTCAGGAGCTTTATCATCCTTCAGCCCTTTGGCTGCCTGCCTAACCACATCTGCGGCCGCGGCACTATCAAGAAGCTGAAGACCCGCTATCCGGACATTCAGATACTCCCCTTAGACCTCGATCCGGACACCAGCTTTGCCAACGTGGAAAACCGGCTGCAAATGCTGATTATGAATCATTGAAAAAGCATATTAACAACAAAAGGCAGGATGAAAATCTTGCCTTTTTTGCTTGTCGTCATTATACTATAATCATAGTCGGTATATGAGACAGGAGGGAAAACCCATGACAATTTCGGAAATCATGCGAAGGATGATATCCTTTTCACAGGGGAATATCCATGATATAGACCATCTTATCCGGGTATGGGCCTATGCCAGGACTATAGGGGAGCTGGAAGGACTTGATGAACACACTCAGTTCATTACAGAGGCCGCCGCCATTACCCATGATATCGCATGCCCCCTGTGCCGGGTGAAATACGGCAACACCAACGGCAAATACCAGGAGAGAGAAGGCGCTGTCCTGGCAGCGGATTTTTTACAGGATACGGGTATGGCGCAGGAGGACATAGACCGCGTAGCCTATCTGGTAGGACATCACCACACCCCTGCCGGGATAGACGGGCCTGACTACCAGATTCTGATAGAGGCTGACTATATCGCCAACGCGGAGGAGAACAGTTACCCTGCTCAGAATATAGAGCAGTTTCTCGGATGCATATGCAAAACGGCCTCCGGTGAGGCGATGATACGGGAGATATTTTCTGAAACGCTGCAAAAGAAGGAGTAGCCCATGGATACAGAAGCTACAGAGAACATACGCCAGTCAAAGGATATTCCGTATCGCTGCGGTGACTGCGAGCCATGCGTTGATGATTCGGGCTACATTTTCATCAGCTATGCCCATGTTGACCGTCCGATGGTACAGAGGATTATCAACCTGCTGGACAGGCGTGGATTCCGCATCTGGTACGACAGAGGGATATCCGGCGGGACGCCATGGCGCGATGTGTTAAAGGATAGAATGAATCACAGTCAGTCGTGTCTGGCGTTTTTATCCGGCGGGGTCGAACAGCGCCATGTCATCATGGACGAATTGACATGGGCGATAGAGCGTGCGAAAAGTGATGAAAATTATCAGCTCGTATTCGTGCTGCTGGATAAGGTGTCCCCATCTCTGTTTCCGGGGAAGATTCAGGACTATCTGAAGGAATGCCAATCCATCAATCTGGAAAAAATGGGCGGCCTGACGGAGCGGCTGGCCAATGCGCTGCTCTCCATCTGCTGGCCCCATGCTATCGTTGATGAGAACTACCGCAGGGCCATGGGCTATGCTCCCTGGAACCCGCAGCATGTCGATGAAGGGGAGGTAACGAAGGGCATTGCAGAGCAGGAGGGTGAGCTTAGCTACGTCTATCCCCGGGCGCGGCTCGTTCCGGCAGAGGCAGCATCATGCGGAAGAACATTCCGTTTTTATAAAATAAGCCCTGACTCCGTAGACCCTGATACGGTCCATCCCATGTGCATAGATAATCAGTGGGTACCGGAGGATATGTATACCCGCAGGGATTTTCAAACAGACGGTCTCAGGTGCCCCAGCGTCTCTGCAGATATCCAGAGCCGCCAGCGCCGGGAAATATACCAGGCCCTGCTGCACAACTGGCAGATGGTGGTGAACCGTGCCCATCTGATGAATAGCCAGGTGTTTTCTGCATGGTATATGCAGGAGGGGACGGAGGATTATGAAGCCTTTGCCGCGCTTGTGTCCAACGGTTCCATTCTGGCCTATCTGATGGAGGAGAAGGACCCCGCCGAGCATCCGCCGTTCGATACATCAAAACAACAGCTTGCAATGTGGCAGAAATTCTGCGAAAGATATTCGGTCTCCTGCCTGCGTTTCGACTGGGATAATGAGGAGAGCAACGCATACGAGACCAAGCGGCTGCTTGGCTATTCCTTCCAAAACTTCTGCCTTACCACGGCAAATGACGCCTACCGGCAGGAGGAGCTGGCCGCGGCATTTAACATTCGGGACCGTGATGCTTTTGCGGCCCAGTGGCAGAAGATACAGGAGGATGTTCAGGCCTTTGCAGACGAACAGAGCGCGAAGCCCCTTGCGGAACGCCGGCCATACAGCCGAAGCCGGTTCTATCAGACCTTTATCTGCGATCTTTCAGACGGCAGGCAGGTAGACGACGGAGTGCTGGATATGAAAAAAGGGCCGTTCGTTCGTGAATTGAAGCAGATCGCGGATTTTGAATACGGCATGAATTTTGCCGCCGCCATGAATATACAGCCGCTGGTGCCGGGGGATTCAAGGCTGAAAAACTTTGCGTTCTCTGAACGCATCATGGAACACGCAGGCCGCGAGATCGGAACGGATGAACTGACCTTTGCTGTGACCGAGTTTGTCCCCCGGTTCCTGCGGAAGCAGGTTTTATATGCAGAAAATCTGTCTCTGTCCCTGAGTCGTATCCACCAGATCAGGCAAACGGATGGGTGGAGGAGCTATATGAATTCCATCACCGCCGGCCGCCGGCGCGCCGGACTGGACCAGCTGGACCTGCTGGATACAGTGCCGGTCTGGGAAAAATATCAAACGCTCATGGAGACCGTTCAGACGATGTTTCCGAATGAAAGCTGGCAGCGCCGACAGGGGAGCCTTTCGATGATTTACCGCTTCGGCGAGCAAACATTGATATCCGTGTACCGTCATGGCGCCGCTTCGATCGAGATAGACGACAGAGGCGTAAAGGACAGGGAACGGATGCAGAAAAAAAGCGTCCTCACAGTCGACTATGTTTGCGGCGATGTGCTGGCCGGAGAGATGAAAAACGGCCTTCTAGCCGAGATACGGCTGTTCCAGGGGCTGACCCGCGACAGAGGCGCAGATGCCTGCGAGAAGCTTCTGGGTAAACTAAAAAGCATTCATTATCGGGGAGATGTATATGAAAGCTGAGAATACGATGCTCCGGGACATAGAAGAAAAAGGGCGTTCGAAGTCTTGGCAGGAATATCTTTCGCTGATGGAGGAGCGTCCGGAACTGTTCCGGCAGAATGACGGACTGCGGATTATAACAGCTTTGGCGGATATATGTGCCTACGAGCGGCGCACAGGACAGATCATCGGCGTCCGGTATCGAAGCCCCTATTATATGCTGGTGCAGGACCTGGTGCAAAATGCTCAGGGGGAGGTATTTTTCTACGACCGATTGCTGCCTGCGGTCCCGGCCGGCGCAGTGGCCATGCTTCCAGTCTATCAGGGTAAATATGTTCTGCTGCATCAGTTTCGCCATGCTATCCGGGATTATCAATACGGATTTCCCCGCGGTTTTGGAGAGCCGGGCCTGTCTCCGGAGGAGAATGCACAGAAGGAGCTGCGTGAGGAGTTGGGAGGCCGGGCAGCCCGGATAGAGCTTTTGGGAACGATATACCCGGACAGCGGATTGACATCCACCGGCGTTTCCGTGTATCGGTGTGACATGGAAAGCGTGAGCCTGCAGGCGGATCACGAGCAGATAGAGAATATTGTTTTCCTGTCCTCTGATGAACTGCAGCAGTGGGTGCGGGACGGAAAAATCACGGATAGCTTCACCCTGGCTGCCATATTATTATTAAAAGCAAAGGAAACAAAGCTATGAAAAAGAAGGAATCCTGGATTATTGCGGCCATCCTGGCCCTGGAAGTGATGCAGATGGGCGCCAATGGTATCTCGCCCATTATTGCTGAGCTGACAGCGGCATTTCCCCAGGCCGGAACATCGACTGTGCAGTTTTTGATGACCTTTCCCAGCCTGATTGTTATTCCCGTCAGTCTTATGGCGGGCAAGCTGGCGGAACGGGTGCCGAAAAAATATCTGACCGCCCTGGGCAGCGGCCTTTTCTGTGCCAGCGGCCTGTTAAGTCTGGCATTTCACGGGTCCCTGCCGGTGCTGTACGCCTGGGCGGTATTGATGGGGGCGGGGATCGGCCTGGTGATTCCCATCGCTACCAGCCTTATTACGGATTGCGTGAGCGCCGAACGGCAGGACAGCGTTATGGGATGGCTGTCCAGCGCTGCCAGCGTGGGCGCTATGCTGATGACCTTTTTTGGCGGCCTGCTGGCAGAGATACATTGGAGCCTGAATTATCTGGTCTATTTGGTCGCCCTGCCGGGACTGCTGCTGTCTCTCCTCTGTCTGCCAAGGGACGCAGGACGGCAGCCTATAGCGGAAGGGGAGCCCACCGTCGCACAGGCAAAGCCCAGGTATGGCCCGCTGGCCTTCTGCTGTGTTCTGGCTCTGCTGGCCACGCTGCTGTATAATACCTTCCCGGTAAATATGAGCCTGTATCTGGCGGAAAAGAGCCTCGGTACCTCGGCGCAGGCCGGCACGGCTACGACGATCCTGCTGCTGATGGGCGTTGTCGGCGGGATACTCTATGGCCGCGCTGTCAGTCGGGTAGGGCGGTATGTATACGTCATCGGCTTTGCCCTGATGGTTGCGGGCCAGGTCATATGCGGCACTGCCGCCGGGCTCTGGCAGGTATACATTGGCTGCGTGGTGGGCGGCGCATCCCTGGGCTTTGTGATGGCCCGCGTGTTGACAGATGCTGCAGCCTGCTCCGGGACAAACGTGGCCTTCGGCATGGCGCTTATCACGGCCTTTGCCAACCTGGGCGGCTTCTGCGCTCCGGTACTGACAGCGGCGGCCCGACTTATTTCCGGCAGCGAAGCTGTCGGCCCCCGTTTCCTGCTGAGCGCCGCCTGCGCCGCTGTTATGGCCGTGGTGATGTGTATCGTTGTCCGCCGGAAGCACGCCCGTGGGTAAGCCCCGGGTCGCCGTATGCTATGGACTGGCAATGCTTATTGCACTATCCGGCTGTAACAGGGGAGAGCTTGCTAACACAGGAGAAATCACCCATGTGATCATGCCTGCCGTTACGGAAGTAAATGTGGAAGCGTCGGAACAGCCAGAGGCGGATGTGCCTTCACTTGATTTTTCCTCGGCGGAAAATCGGGACGGAGAACTTGTATTCACTGTTACCGGCGCAGCACTGATAGAGGCTTTCAACGCCGAATATGGGGAGGTCTTCCTGCCGGAGATGGACGCCTGGCAGCAAACAGTCTGCCAGACGGCTCTCAATTCGCCTTATGAAACCGTGTGGTTCCGATTTCAGATGGTGGAAGGAGTGACAATGTCCCCCGCCGTCTATCTGTATACCCCATCGGACAGCGATCTTCTCGGTGAGATCGTCCTAGTCTTCGACCATCACGGATATGCGGATTGGGCCTATTCTCTGTATGCGAGAGTGAGCGGCCAAATGCTGGCGCTGCTGCTTCCGGACATGGATGCAGAGGCATATGTCGGACTTTTTGAAACGCTGTATGACTTGGCCATTCATGATGACGCGTGCTACCTGGGGACGCTGCTGAATGGAGAGATAACACCGCCGCTGCTCTATTGGCAGGACGATGTGGGTCTTTACCCCTGTTACGCCGGGGGGCTGGTGTATATCTGCGCTGTGCCCGTGACAGCGGAATATATGGAAGCTCTGGCGGCCCGAAATATAGAACTGATTGCAATTGAACAAGACTGAAAAGGAGCAACAAAAATGAGCACTTTTGCATTTAACCATGTGAATTTCAACGTTCTTGACCTAGGCAGAAGCCTGGCGTTTTATCGGGACGCTTTGGGCCTGGAGCCGGTGAACACGAAGGATGCGGCGGATGGGGCGTTCAAGCTGGTCTATCTGGGAGACGGTCAGACTGGATTTCGCATGGAGCTGACCTGGCTGCGGGACAGGACCGAACCATACGACCTGGGAGAGGGAGAGTTTCATGTGGCTTTTGCCGTCTCCGATATGGAGGCCGCCCACGCCAGACATCAGGCCATGGGCTGCATCTGCTTTGAAAACCATGCCATGGGCATATATTTCATCGAAGACCCGGACGGATACTGGCTGGAAATTGTGCCGGAGAAATAAAATGAACAGGTCGTGCAGTGCTTTGTTTGTACGAACAAGAGCTCAATCAGAATCTGTGGAGAAAATTATATTGTGAAAATAAAACAAGTAGAAAAAAACTATATCGTTTGCGCTGTTATTCAAAGCGATGATTTGGTAATTGCGGATGCTCAATCCGCGCTGGATCTGTTGATGACGGTCAGATACGAAAATGGGACGAAAAATATTGTGATTGATAAGCGACTGATCGCAGAGGAATTTTTTATTCTCAGTACGGGTCTTGCGGGCGAAATCCTGCAAAAGTTTGTCAACTATGGCGGTCGCATTGCAATATTCGGCAATTATTCGCGTTATACAAGCAAACCTCTGAAGGATTTTATTTACGAGAGCAATCAGGGCAAAGACGTATTCTTTGCTGCAACAGAAGATGAAGCGATAGATATGCTTACTCGCTAATGTCCAATTAATCGGCTAATCGGAGGCGCCAATGAACAGGCGGGATATTTTTGACTATGTCAAACAGAAGTATGGGACGGAGCCGGAGTATTTATGGGTGAAGTATCCGTCCTATGCTGTCCTGCGGCATCAGGACAATCGGAAATGGTACGGCATTGTGATGGATGTTCCAAAAGACAAGCTGGGCTTGCTGGGTACAGAAGCGGCGGACATTCTGGATATCAGGTGCGAGCCGCTGATGGCAGACCAGCTGCGGCAGCTGCCGGGTATTCTCCCCGGCTATCACATGAATAAGAAATATTGGGTCAGCATCCTGTTGGACGGCACAGTATCAGCCGATAAGATATTGGAGCTGCTGGATATGAGCTTCCGGAACACCCGGTAACCTAAAACTGAGGGCTTATCTCTATTTTATAAAAAAAGGTCTTGATTTGCGGGGCAATATATGGTATAGTCAAATGCAGTAGAGGTCTTTTCCTAGAGTGGGTCGTGTCCCACTCTTTTTCTTGATATAAATGAATTTGTCAAAAGCTGGAAATTATAAACTATGAATCGAATTGAAAAAACTGTTTGGGATCTGGCACTTCCTGTGGTAGAGCAGGCTGGCCTGGAGCTTTGGGATGTAGAATATGTGACCGAGGCGGGGCAGAAATATCTGCGTGTCTATCTGGACGGTCCGGAGGGCGTGACGCTGGACGACTGTGAGACTGTATCCCGCGCCCTGGACCCAATCCTGGACGAAAAGGACCCTGTGCCGGACAGCTATATTTTCGAGGTCAGCTCCGCCGGATGTGAACGCTCTCTGAAGCGTCCCTCTGATTTTCAGCGGTTTCTTGGCTCAAAGGTGGAGGTCCGGCTTTACAGCGCCGTGAATGGCTCCAAGCTGTGGGTAGGCAGCCTGACCGCTTATGAGGACGGCGACGTCATCGTCACTGCCGGAGGCCAGGAGCACCGCTTCACAGAAAAACAGATCGCCAATGTGCGCCTGCGCATGGAAATGGATTTTTAATACGAAATAACAGATAACACGTCAGTATAAATTGAAGGAGATGCACTATGAACGCCGAGTTTTTTGCCGCCATTGAGGACATTGAGCGGGAAAAGGGGATACCCCGTGAATATATGTACGAGAAGATCAACCAGGCCATGCTGGCCGCCTTCCGCAAGGATAATCCGGATGCCGCGGATAATGTGGTAGTGGAGCTGGACGAAGCAAAAAAGAAGATCGAGATGTATGTTCTGACCGATGTAGTGGAGGAGGTAGAGAATCCCGCCACAGAGATGACGGAGGAACAGGCTCGCAAGATATCCAAGAAGGCCAAGGTAGGCGATCAGATCCACGTTCCCGTGAATACCAAGGAATTTGGCCGCATTGCAGCCCAGGCGGCAAAGCAGGTCATCATTCAGGGCATTCGTGAGGCAGAGCGTGGCCTCATTTATGATGAGTTCACTTCCAAGGAGCATGAGATATTCACCGGTGAGGTATCCCGTATAGATCCCCGGACGGGGAACATATCCATGAAGATAAGCTCCAACGCCGAATACACAGACGCTCTGCTCTCTACCAATGAGCAGCTTCCCAATGAGGAGCTGGTGGAAGGCTCCCGGGTGAAAGTCTATGTTATCGAGGTCCGCAAGTCTCCCCGTGGGCCGCAGGTGCTTATCAGCCGCACCCATCCCGGTCTGGTGAAGGGACTGTTTGAGCTGGAGGTGCCGGAGATCGCCGATGGCACAGTCGAGATCATGAGCATCGCCCGGGAGGCCGGCTCCCGCACCAAAGTGGCCGTGTGGAGCACCGCTCCGGACGTGGATTGCATCGGCGCCTGCGTAGGACCGAGAGGTAGCCGTGTAGCCGCCATCGTAGATGAGCTGGGCGGCGAGAAAATAGACATCGTAAAATACAGCCAGACCCCGGAGGAGTATGTGGCCGCGGCCCTGTCCCCGGCAGAGGTGGTGAACGTCTTTATGGACGATGATGAAAAATCCTGCCGGGTCATTGTTCCGGATGGGCAGCTTTCTCTGGCTATCGGCAAGGAGGGGCAGAACGCCCGTCTTGCCGCAAAGCTGACCGGCATAAAGATCGATATCAAGCCTGCCAGCGAGGGCTGAGCCATGTCAGAGCCGCTGCGGATGTGTGTCGGCTGCCGCACCAGAGCCACCAAAAAGGAGCTTATCCGTATCGTCCGCACGCCGGACGGTCAGGTCATAGCGGATGCCAGAGCCAAGGCTCCTGGCAGGGGAGCATATATATGCCGCAAGGCGGCATGCCTGCAAAAAGCAAGAAAAAGCCGCGCTCTGGAGCGTATGCTGGAAGTTGAAATAACGCCGGAGACCTATGAGGCCTTGGCTTCCGCCATCGAGGAGAACGCCGGTGGATAAAGCATTGGGCTATCTGGCATTGGCCGCGAAGGCCGGAAAGCTGCGAGTCGGCGAGCTGGATATAAAAACGAGTGTCCAGAGGGGAAAGGGAAGTCTTCTGGTCCTTGCCCGGGATGCCGGACAGAACACAGCGCATCGGGCGCAGAAGCTTTCAGAAGATCTGCCTGCGCCGCTGATAAAAACCGCTTATACAAAATCGGAGATCGCAGCCGCCATTGGGCGGGGCAATCCCGTGGCCCTTGTCCTGATGAGGGACGAAGGCCTTGCAAAGGCCTTTGCAGAGGCCGCAAGAAAGGAATCGTAGGAAATCCCAGGAACAGGAGGAGCGAATATGAGCTTGATCAAATACCGCGTGCATGAGGTGGCAAAGGATTTTGGCGTCACCTCCAAGGTCATCACAGAGATCCTGACGCAATATGCCACGACTCCCAAGAACCATATGCAGGTCTTGGAGGATGAGGAGCTGAGCATCATCTTTGAATACATGACCCAGCACAATCAGGTCGAGAGCATCGCGGAGGTCTATGCAGACACGGCCCCCAAAAAAGAGGAGGAGAAGAAGCCTGCTCAGAAGGGAGGTCAGTCTCAGCCTGCTCAGAAGTCCGGCAACGGAGCTGCCTCAGCCCCTCAGAAACAGGGACAGAACCAGAATCAAGGGCAGGGACAGAGCAAGCAGGCCAAGGCCGAAAAGCCCCATGTTCCCAAGCAAATGCCTCAAAAGAAGGTAGTGGACACCCGCGGCTCCGTCGCCACGAATCTTTCCAAGTACGACGAGCGCTTTGACCGCATGGCGGGAGACAAGGCGGACAAAATGAAGCGGGGTAAGAAAAAAATCGGCGGCCGCAATAAGCGGAACAGCTCTGCTCCCTCCAGCAGTGCCAAGCGCCGTCAGGAGGAGCGGGAGAAGATGCAACGCCTCCAGCTTGAGATCGCCAAAAAGGCCCCTACCCGCGTGCAGATCCCCGATGAGATCTCTGTCCAGGAGCTGGCTGTCCGCATGAAAAAGAGCGGTACGGAGGTCGTTCGCAAGCTGGTCCAAATGGGAGTAATGGCGAGCCTGCCGGATACAATAGACTATGACACCGCTGCGCTTGTCGCCATGGAGTTCAACTGCAAGGTGGAGCACGAGGTGGTCGTCACCGTAGAAGAACGGCTGATAGACGATCATGTAGACACAGAGGAGGAGCTGAAGCCCCGGGCCCCGGTGGTGGTCGTTATGGGCCACGTTGACCACGGCAAGACCTCTCTGCTGGACTATATCCGCCATACCCGTGTGGCGGAGGGCGAGGCCGGCGGCATTACCCAGGCCATCGGCGCCTATGTGGTGGACATCAACGGCGCCCCCATCACCTTCCTGGATACGCCGGGACATGAGGCCTTCACCTCCATGCGCGCTCGCGGCGCCATGGTGACCGATGTAGCCATTCTGGTGGTGGCCGCCACAGAGGGCATCAAGCCCCAGACCATCGAATCTATCAACCACGCCAAGGCTGCCGGCATCCCCATCGTAGTGGCTATCAACAAAATGGATATGCCCGGCGCGAATCCCGAGCGCGTCAAGCAGCAGCTGACGGAATATGAGCTTGTCCCGGAGGAATGGGGCGGCGACACCATCATCTGCCCCATCTCTGCCAAGACCGGCGAGGGAGTAGAGGATCTTCTGGAAATGCTGGCTCTGCAAACAGAGATGCTCGGCCTGCGGGCCAATCCCGACCGTGCTGCCAGCGGCGCAGTGATCGAAGCCCGTCTGGATAAGGGCCGCGGTCCTATCATGACCGTACTGGTGCAAAACGGTACGCTGAAGCAGGGTGATGTCATCATCGCCGGTACCGCTGTTGGCCGTGTCCGTTCCATGATCAACGACAAGGGACAGCGCGTCACAGAGGCAGGCCCCTCCGTTCCGGTGGAGATCGCCGGTATGAGTGAGGTGCCGAACGCCGGCGACGTGTTCAATGCTGTGGCGGATGAGCGCATGGCCAGAGAGCTTGTTGAAGAACGGAAGGAAAAGGCAAAGCAGGCTGCCGGTTCCGCCCCCAAGAAGGTATCGCTGGACGATCTCTTTGCCCGCATCCAGCAGGGAGAGATGAAGGACTTCAATATCATCGTTAAGGCGGACGTAAAGGGCAGCGCCGAAGCGGTGAAGGCTTCCTTGGAGAAGCTTTCCAACGAGGAAGTCCGGGTAAAGGTCATCCATTGCGCTGTGGGCGCCATCAACGAGTCTGACGTTATGCTCGCTTCCACCTCCAACGCGGTGATCGTGGGCTTCAACGTTCGCCCGGATAACGCAGCCAGAGACAGCGCCGCCCGTTCCGATGTGGACATCCGGCTCTATCGTGTGATCTATGACTGCATCAACGAGATTGAATCCGCCATGAAGGGCATGCTGGCGCCGAAGTTCCAGGAGAAGATCATCGGCCACGCCGAGGTCCGCCAGACCTATAAGGTCTCCAAGGTGGGTACTGTCTGCGGCTGTTATGTACTGGACGGCAAGATCCAGCGCAACTGCCAGGTTCGTGTTCTGCGGGACAACATTGTTGTCTTCGAAGGAAATCTGGCTTCTCTGCGCCGCTTCAAGGACGACGTCCGCGAGGTCGCGTCCGGTTACGAGTGCGGCATGCAGGTGGAAAAATTCAACGACATCAAGGAGCTTGACGTGATAGAGTGCTTTATCATGGAGCAGATCAATGCCTAATTATCATATCGACAGGATCAACGACGATATCCGCCGGGTCTTGGCGGAAAAACTCCGGGAGGTAAAGGACCCCCGTATCCAGCAGGGGGCCATGGTTACCATTACCCACACAGAGACCACGAGAGATTTGCGTTACTGCAAGGTGTATGTGAGCGTCCTGGGGGAATTTAACGAAAAGGAAATGCTGCGGGGTCTGCGCTCCGTCGCGGGATATCTGCGGCGGGAGCTGGGCCGGAGCCTGGACTTACGCTACACCCCGGAGCTCACCTTCCAGCTGGACGATTCCATCGCCCACGGGGCATATATCAACCAAATCATCAACGATTTAGACATTCAACATGACGACGATGACACTGAATAACTGTATAACCTATCTGAACGAACACGACGGATATTTGCTGGTGACGCATATCCACCCGGACGGCGACACGCTTGGCAGTGCCGCCGCCCTTTGTCATATGCTCCGTCGCATGGGAAAGACCGCTTTTTTGTATGACAATCCGGAGACCACCGAGCGCTACAGCCGGTGGACAGCCCCCTATATCGCTCCGGATGGGTTTGAGCCGGATTGTACCGTGGCCATCGACCTGGCAGCGGAAAATCTCTATCCTAAGGGCTTTCACGGCGGCTCTGTCGGCCTTTGCATCGACCATCATCCCACCAATACCAATTATGCGGAAAATCTTCTGTGCCAGCCGGACAGAGCCTCCTGCGGAGAGATAATTCTTCAGCTTGCCAATGAGATGCTCGGCGGGCCGGATAAGGATGAGGCAGACCTTCTTTATATGGCGGTCAGCACAGATTGCGGCTGCTTCGTTTACGCCAACACCACGGCGGAGACCCACCGTGCCGCAGCCCAGCTTATCGAGGCGGGAGCCGACCATAAGCAGCTGAACATCCAGCTTTTCCGGGCCACATCCTTCGCCCGCCTGACGCTGGAAGGGATGATCTTTGCGAATCTTAAACGCTATGGTCCTGAACAGTGTGTGACCGTAGCCACGGTCACGCTGGATATGCTGGAGCGCTCCGGGGCCGTAGAGGACGACCTCGACGATCTGGCCTCTCTGGCCGGACGTGTAGCAGGCAGTCGGGTCTCCGCCACCATCCGGGAAATGCGGCCGGGCCACTGCAAGATCAGCCTGCGCAGCGGGCCGATGTTTGATTCCTCTGCCATCTGTGCCCTTCATGGCGGCGGCGGCCACCGCATGGCCTCCGGATGCACCATAGACGCCGGACCGGAGGAGGCCCGTGAGATCCTGGTGCGAGAAATACTGGAGGCGCTTTAATGGACGGCATACTCCTTGCGGATAAGCCGGCAGAGTGGACCAGCATGGATGTATGCGCCCATCTGCGCGGTGTTCTGCATGAAAAGCATATCGGACATACCGGCACATTGGACCCCAACGCTACGGGCCTTCTGGTGGTTCTGACCGGCAAGGGCACGAAGGCCGCAAAGTATGCGGAAAATGATATAAAGGAATACCACGCCCGTCTCCGACTGGGTGTCAGGACCGATACCCAGGATATATGGGGAAATATCCTGGAGCAACAGGAACAATCGTTGACGGCGCAGTCGATCGAGGCCACGCTGGCAGGCCTGCGGGGGGATATTTTGCAGACGCCGCCTATGTATTCCGCTATAAAGATACGCGGCAAGAAGCTGTATGAGATTGCCCGCCGGGGCGGCGAGATCCACCGTGATCCCCGGCCTGTTACCATCTATCGCCTGGAACTGACAGAGCAGGACGAGAATGGGGACTGGGGCCTTATCATCGAATGCTCCAAGGGCACCTATATCCGTACTCTCTGCGACAGCATCGGGGAAGCGTTGGGCTGCGGCGGCTGCATGAGCGCTCTGCGCCGCACACGGGCCGGCGCCTTTCATGTCTCTCAGGCTCACACCCTGGAGGACATACGGGAAGCCCCGGAGAAATATATTCTTCCGCTTACGCTTCTTACAGGGGAGGAAGCGCGTCATGAATAATGCAAGCGAGCTGAAGCGCGTAGTGGCCCTTGGTTTTTTCGACGGCGTACACCTGGGGCATCAGGCTCTGATGAAGAAAACCGTGGCGCGTGCCGCCGAGACCGGCGCCAGGCCGGCGGTCATATCATTCGATGCGCACCCAGACACCTTCGTCCGGGGGCAGGAAGTGCCTCTGCTGGGCAGCGTGGCTGACCGCAAGGGCCTCATTTCCCGAATCGGTGGGATTGATGATATCATCATGCTCCATTTCGACCGCCGGTTCATGCAGATGCCGTGGGAGATGTTTCTCCGCTCTGTGAAAAACGACCTGGGAGCCGTCCATCTCGTGATGGGGCGGGATTTCTCCTGCGGCTGGAAGGGTGAAGGGACCTCAGATAAGATCGCCGCCTGGTGCAGAGAAAACGGCTTGGGCTTCGATATTGTGGAGGAAGTGGTCGTTGACGGTATCGTCGTCAGCTCCACCTATATCCGCAAGCTGATAGCTGCGGGAGACGTGGAGCGCGCCGCCCGGTACCTTGGCCATCCTCATACTCTGACTGACACGGTGGGCTATGGCTATAAGATCGGCCGGAGCATAGGAGCGCCCACCATCAACACCCGTATTCCCGAGGGGGTGCTGGAGCCTAAGCACGGGGTCTATGCCACCCGCGTCTGGCTGCCGGAGGGTGCGAAAGCGGCTGTGACGAACGTGGGCGTGCGTCCCACCTTCGACAGCGACGGCCATGTAACGGTGGAGTCCAACATTCTGGATTTTGAGGGCCGTCTTTATGGCTCTCAGGTGCGGTTGGAATTTCTGAAATTCCTGCGGGAGGAAACGCGTTTTCCCACGCCGGAGGCGCTGGGAGAGCAGATACAGCGGGATATACAGGAGACGCGGGCCTATTTCGCCCGGACAGAGGGCGGCGCATCATGAGGATACTGGGCATCGACCCCGGCATCGGAACGGTGGGATTCGGCGTCATTGACGCAGAGCGGGGCAAAAATACATATGTGGCCTGCGGCGTTATCACCACGCCCCCCAACACAGCCCTGTCCCCGCGGCTGGATATGATATACAATGACCTGAACGAGATCATCGTTACCTTTGCCCCGGCGGAGATCGCGGTGGAGGAATTGTTTTTCTCCAAGAATATCACCACCGGCATTGCGGTGGCTCACGGGCGGGGCGTCATCCTGCTCAGCGCCTACCGCAGCGGCGTGCCGGTCTTTGAATATACGCCTATGCAGGTGAAACAGGCTGTGGTAGGCTATGGCGGTGCGCAGAAGCGGCAGGTCATCTATATGATACAAAAGCTGCTGCATATGTCCAAGCCTCCCAGGCCGGACGATGCGGCAGACGCCCTTGCTCTGGCCATATGCCACGCCAGGAGCAGAACAAGTGCCCTGACAGCGGAAGGAGAGAGTGGACCATGTTCTACCATCTGATGGGAACAGTCGCCGATCTGGAGCCAAATCTGGCTGTGATCGACTGCGGCGGCGTGGGCTTTGCCGTGAATGTCTCCGCAAACACAGCAGGCCGCCTGAACCGGGGCGCTCAGACAAAGCTGTATATCAGCGAGCAGATACGGGAGGACGCCTTCGACCTGTATGGCTTCAGCACAGCAGCAGAAAAAAGATGCTTTGAGATGCTGCTGGCTGTTTCCGGCGTAGGCCCCAAGGCGGCTTTGGCCATTTTATCCGTCAACACGCCGGAGGGCGTCAGTATGGCAGTGCTGACGGATGACGAGAAGGCCCTGACCGCTGCCGCAGGCGTAGGAAAGCGCCTTGCGCAGCGAATCATTCTGGAACTCAAGGACAAGCTGAAAAAGCAGGCTCCGGAGCTGGTTCTGTCGGAGAGCGGACCGGCCGTCCCCGTCGGGGAGGAGGGACATTCCAAGCTGGCAGACGTGACCTCTGCGCTGACAGTCCTTGGCTACAGCCGTGCCGAATGCACGGCTGCCATGCGCGGATTGGATTTAGATACCCTGTCTCTGGAGGACGCTATACGGGCCGCCCTGCGGAATATGATGAAGTGAAGGGGAGATCGCATTGAGCATCAGCTTTTCCGGCGATGCGCCGGAGATCGTTACTACAGCGGCTTCTCTGCCGGAGGATGCAGCAGAAGCCTCCCTGCGGCCAAAATATCTGGCGGACTATACCGGCCAGGAAAAGGCCAAGGAGAATTTGGCTGTTTTTATCCAGGCAGCAAAAATGCGCAACGAGCCGCTAGATCATGTTCTGCTCCACGGCCCACCGGGCCTGGGCAAAACCACCCTCGCCGGCGTCATCGCAAACGAGATGGGAGTCAATATGCGCATCACCTCCGGCCCGGCCATTGAAAAGCCGGGGGATCTGGTCGCCCTGCTGACGAACCTGCAGGAAAATGACATCCTGTTTCTGGATGAAATACACCGGCTGAACCGCTCTGTGGAGGAGATATTATATCCCGCCATGGAGGATTATGCCATTGACATCATTCTGGGAAAGGGTCCTTCCGCTAACTCTATACGGCTGGACCTTCCGCATTTTACCCTGATCGGAGCCACGACCCGTTCCGGCCAGCTTTCTGCGCCTCTGCGTGATCGTTTTGGCGTTAATCTCCGGCTGGAGCTTTACAGCACAGAGGAGCTCCGCCGCATCATCGAGCGCAGCGCCGCCATACTGGAGATCGAGATCGAACCGGATGGGGCTGTTGAGATCGCCTCCCGCAGCCGCGGAACGCCCCGTATCGCCAACCGCATGCTCCGTCGGGTGCGGGATTTTGCCCAGGTGAAAGGGACCGGCGTTATCACCAAAGCTATCGCAGACGAGGCGCTTCTCCGTTTGGAGGTAGATAAGGCAGGCCTTGACAATATTGACCGGCGTATGCTGCGCAGCATCATAGAGCTGTATAATGGCGGGCCAGTCGGTCTGGAAGCTCTGGCTGCCACCATCAACGAGGAAGCCGTCACCCTGGAGGATGTCTATGAGCCATTTTTGCTCCAACAGGGGTTTCTCACACGCACAATGCGGGGCCGCTGCGTCACAAAAAAGGCTTACGATCACCTGGGCATCGCCTATTTAGGGCAGCAGGAGCTGGATATGTGACCCTGGCACTCGATTCAATGGATTTCCTGGGATATTTTTTTGGCAAATTTGCGTTTTTTTGAGAAAAAAGACTTGACTTCCTCGCGCGGTGTTATATAATTATAGGCATAATGACATAATAATGATGAATTACTCAAAAAACACAGATGAAGAGCTCCAGGCGCTGGCCCGCATGCAGGAAAATGGGGCAGAGGAGGCGCTGGCAAAGCGTTATGTCCGACTGGTGCGCATTTGTGCAAGGCCCTATTTTTTGACCGGGGGCGACGGCGAGGATCTTATCCAGGAAGGAATGCTGGGTCTGCTGTCTGCCATCCGCAGTTACGATCCCCAAAAGGGCTCATCCTTCAGAGCCTATGCAAAAAGCTGTATTCAAAACCGTATCAGATCTGCCGTGCGCAGTGCTGGCCGTCAAAAGCACGCACCGCTGAATAACGGCTTGCCTCTAGACGAAGTCCTCTCAGATGAATCCCAGTCCCTAGGTGTCCACTATTTTCAGCAAAGTCCCGAGGAGCAGGTTCTAGCAAGAGAGACCGAAAAAGAATTTATCTCTGCCTATTCTCAGCGCCTGTCAAGCTTCGAGGCGCAGATCCTCGACCTGTATCTGGACGGTCTGTCCTATGAGGAAATGGCCGCTCAGCTTGGTCGGGATGAAAAGGCAGTGGACAATGCCGTCCAACGCATCAGGCGCAAGTTGGCAAAGCTCTCCTCAGGCGAGAACAGCGTAAGCTGATCGCATATATTCTGCCCATATTGGGAAAATTTTCTAAAGAGAGGACCAAAAATGTACCAAGACAAGACCTTCGTATGCAAGGAATGTGGCCAGGAATTCGTGTTCACCGCCGGTGAGCAGGAGTTTTACGCAGAGCGCGGCTTCCAGAATGAGCCTCAGCGCTGCAAAGCCTGCCGGGACGCCCGCAAGGCGGCTTCCCGTGGCCCCCGTGAGTATTTCACCGCGACCTGCGCCGCCTGCGGCGGAGAGGCCCGCGTGCCCTTCGAGCCCAAGAGCGACCGCCCTGTGTATTGCAGCGAGTGCTTTGCTCGGATGCGTTCCGGCGAAATGTAAGATCGTCCTTGAAAAGGGGCTGCGTCTGACGCAGCCCCTTTTTTATGCGCTGACGGTATCATTCAGCTATTGAATCCCCCGGAACATGATGCTGCGATACTCAATTTTATGAGGGATATCTGTGTTAATAAAAAGCGGTTTGATATCCGGATGAATTTTATGTTGAAATCTTGTATAAGAATGGGTATAATAGACTCAATCACTGTGAAATTGGAGGGTCTCTATTATGTATGAGGTCACAAAAGATACCATCGTCTATGACGTAATGCTCAACGCTCCTGCCACTCAGCCGTTATTTGAGCGCATCGGGATGCACTGCCTGGGCTGCGCCTATGCCACCGGCGAGAGCATCGAGCAGGCGTGCCTGGTCCACGGCGTGGATGTAGACGGCTTCGTCAATGAGGTCAACGACTTTATTGCCGCTCACGCCTGACGGAGATACAGCGGCGGATGATCTCCCGCCGCTTCTTTTATGAATATGACGATACATCTGTCCCCCCGGCTGGAGGCGGTCGCGCAGGCCGTACCGCCGGGGGCCTGCGTTATTGACGTAGGGACTGATCATGCCAGGCTCCCAGTCTGGCTGGTGCAGTCGGGACGCGTCGGCCGTGTGATAGCCGCCGATCTGCGCCCCGGACCCTTGGAGGGAGCTGCAACGCTGATAAACAAGACCGGCACAGCAGATCGTATTACCCTGCGGCTGACAAACGGTCTCTCCGGCCTGGGGCCGAGGGATGGAGACACGATCGTAATTGCCGGGATGGGCGGGGAGACTATGATATCCATCCTCTCCGCGGCGCCGTGGACAAGGCAGGGGACGCTTCTTATCCTGGAACCCCAGAGCAAACAGGCGGAGCTTCGGAAATTTCTAATAGAAAACGGCTATTCCGTCACATCCGAGCGTCTGGTGAAGGATGCGGGGCGGCTTTATCCTATTCTGACCGTCCGGGGTGGGGCTGCGCCGGGATATTCCCTGGCGGAGCTGCATACCGGGCTGTATGAGCAGATCAGTGATGACCCGCTCTTTGGCGAATACCTGTCAGGCCTTGCAGACCGCATGGCGCATGCCGCGCCTTACGACAGCACAGCCGCAGAAATATCAAATGAATTGCAGGAAATGAAAAGGAGGTATGTTCCCATGACGACCGTGCAGGAGGTTTTCACCCTTCTGGCTCAAAAGGCCCCGGTGGAGGGAAAGCTGGATTTCGACAATGTCGGCCTTTTGGTGGGCCGGGGGAGCCGGGAGGTACATCAGGTGCTGACGGCGCTGGACATCGTGGACGAGGTGATAGAGGAGGCCGCCGCCATAGGCGCGGAGCTGATCGTCAGCCATCATCCGCTGTTTTTCGATCTGAAATCTGTTACAGACAGCACCTGGACAGGTAGCCGCGCCCTGACTCTAGCGGAAAACCACATTGCGGCCATCTGCATGCACACAAACCTGGATGCGGCGGAGGGCGGCGTGAACGACGCGCTGATGGCTGCCCTGGGCGGGCATGTCACCGGGCAGCTTGACCCGGTCTCCCGCATCGGACGGATAGGGGAGATGGCAGAGGAGCTCCCCTTCAGCCGGTTTCTGCCCATGGTGAAGTCTGCCCTTTCCTCCAACGGCCTGCGGTATCACGACGCCGGCCGTCCGGTAAAACGGCTTGCGGTATGCGGCGGCTCCGGCGGCGGGGAAATTGCCCTGGCCTGCCAGGCCGGATGCGATACCTATGTGACCGCCGATGTGAAATATGATCAGTTTCTGGAAGCCAGGCATCTGGGCGTAAACCTCATCGATGCCGATCATTTCTGCACGGAAAACGTGGTTGTCCCTGTTCTGGCGGGCTGGCTTCGGGAGGCGTTCCCGGAGCTGGATGTACACATCGCCAAATCTCATGGACAAACGGCACAGTTCTATTGAGCCCCTGTCATAAATTATCCCTCCAGGGCGTATGCTTAACCAAACACGCCATGGAGGGATCATTTGTGGACAAAATCTATGAGGATATTGCCCGCAGGACGGACGGCGATATATATCTGGGCGTCGTCGGACCTGTTCGGACAGGGAAATCTACCTTTATCAAGCGTTTTATGGAGACGCAGGTCATCCCCGGCATTGAAAATGTCTACCGCAAGGAACGGGCACGGGATGAGCTGCCTCAATCCGGCTCCGGCCGCACCATTATGACCGCAGAGCCGAAATTCGTACCGGAGGAGGCAGTAGACATCTCTCTTGGAACAGAGACCTCTGCCTCCGTCCGGCTCATCGACTGTGTGGGCTACATGGTGCCAGGGGCCGAGGGACTATATGAAAACGGCGCCGAGCGGATGGTAACGACCCCGTGGTATGACCACGAGATACCAATGACGCAGGCGGCGGAGGAAGGAACGCACAAGGTCATCGCCGAGCATTCTACCATTGGCCTGGTCATAACCACCGACGGAAGCTTTGGGGATATTCCCCGGGAAAACTACACAGCCGCAGAGGAACGGATCGTCCGGGAGCTGCAAAGCATCGGCAAGCCCTTCGCCGTCATCCTGAATTCTGCCGTCCCGGAGTCCGGGGACGCAGCGGCTCTGGCGGAGGAGCTGGGCCGGAAATACAATGTACCCTGTATGGCGCTGAACTGCCAGGAGCTGACAGATGCAGAGATTCATGCCGTTATGAACGCAGTGCTGTTTCAGTTTCCCTTAAACGAGATATCCTTCTGGCTGCCTGCCTGGGTGGAGGCGCTGCCGGAGGACAGTGAGCTGAAGCAGACCCTGTATGGTATGTTTCTGGACGAGGGAACACGAATCAGCGTCCTGCGAGATGCCTATACCTGCCTGGCCGACATCGGGCAAAACGAGCTTGTCCGCGAGACCCGCATATCCGGGATACAGGCTGGAATCGGCACAGTAAGCGCTGTAGTGGAGCTGAAAAATGCGCTCTATTATCGCACCATCAGCGAGGAATCCGGATACGATATACAGGACGACGGTGATCTGATGGAACTTCTGCGGTCGCTGAAAAGCCTGAAGCAGGAATATGACCATGTACACGAGGCACTGGCCCAGGCCCGGGAAACGGGCTACGGAATTATCATGCCAGGCCCGGAGGATATGGTACTGGAGGAGCCGAAGATCATCAGCCGGGGCGGCCGATACAGCGTCCGGCTCAAGGCCAGTGCTCCGGCCATTCATCTGTTTCGGACCCAGGTGGAAACGGAGGTGTCTCCGGCTGTTGGCGGGGAAAAAGCCAGCGAACAGATCGTCAGCTTTTTGCTTCAGGGCTTCGACGGTGATATCAACCGCATCTGGGAATCCAATATTTTCGGAAAATCCCTGTATGACATTGCTGAAGACGGCCTTACCACCAAGCTCCGCCGTATGCCAGGCAATATCCAGAATCGCCTGCGCACTACCATACAGCGCCTGGTAAACGATGGCGGCTACAGCCTTATCTGTATCATCATATAGTGGGAGCAGCGTCAGGAGCGGCTGAGCCGGGACAGTATGCATGCCGGCCCAGCCGCCGGGCGCTTTCCCAATTCATAAAACAGTTGCATCCCGGCAGAGTCAAGCGGTATAATGGAACTTATAGAAAACAACAGTGTACCATCTCGCCCTATGATGCCATACAAAGGAGACGTCAAAATGAGACCTTTATCCAAAATAGCTGCATCCCTCCAGCCTTCAGCCACCATGGCCGTGAATGCCAAGGTAAAGCAAATGCGCGCTGCGGGGGAGGTGGTGTTCAGCTTTGGCGGTGGGGAACCGGACTGGCCCACGCCGGAAAATATATGTCAGGCCGGTATACAGGCTATTCAGTCCGGATACACAAAATATACACCGGCCTCCGGCGCACCGGAGCTGCGGACCGCGATCGCGGAAAGACTGAGAGCTGACTACGGTCTTGCATATGATAAGGAACAGATCATTGTCACCAGCGGCGGGAAACACGCCATTTATGTGGCGTTGTGCTGTCTGCTGGACCAGGGGGATGAGGTCGTGCTCCCGGCGCCCTACTGGGTCTCCTATCATGAAGCGATCCGCATGGCCGGCGGAACGCCGGTGGTCGTTTATGCATCAGAGGAGCAGGGCTTCAAGCTGACGGCCGCCCAGCTGGAGGCTGCCGTCACACCCAGGACAAAGCTGTTTCTTTTGAATAACCCGGGAAATCCCACCGGCGCAGTTTATACCGGGGAGGAGCTGGCGGCCCTGGCGGAGGTATGCAAAAAATTCGATTTGTATGTGCTTTCGGACGAGATGTACGGAAAGCTCGTGTACGACGACGCGGAGCTTGTCAGCTTCCCGTCCCTGAGCCAGGACGCCTATGACCGCACCGTGCTGATAAACGGCGCATCGAAGGCCTATGCCATGACCGGCTGGCGTATCGGCTATGCGGCAGCCCCTAAGCCCATTGCAGCGGCTATGGACGGATATCTGTCCCAATCCACCGGCGCGCCCCCGTCCATCAGTCAGGCGGCGGCCCTGGAGGCATTCTCCGGCCCGCAGGACGCAGTGGAGCAGATGCGCCGGGGATATGACGAACGGCGGAAATACCTTGTGGACAGGCTGAGCGCCATGGTGGGAGTATCCTGCTCTATGCCCAAGGGGGCTTTTTACCTACTGATCGATATACGGCCCCAGCTTGGCCGGACGCTGGCAGGCCGGAAAATCGAAAACGATGCGGATTTCACCCAGGCTCTGCTGGAAGCGGAGCATGTGGCGGTGACCCCCGGAACAGCCTTTGACGCCCCGGGCTATGTTCGATGGTGCTATGCCTCCTCCATGGAGGAGACTGTGGAGGGACTGAACCGGCTGGAGCGATTCATCAGATAAATTGAATACAAGAGGCGTCCATCTCATATAAGTTATTAAACGAGCAATGAGGTGGAGCGCGGATGTTTGATAATGTAAAATGGTGGTATCTCCTGGTTCTGATCGTCCTGCTGGCAGGCGTGGCCCTGGCGCAGTCCTCTGATACGGAGGCGGCAGATGGGGCAGCCCCGGCCCCTGTGATGGTAATCGATGCAGGTCACGGGGGCGCGGACGGCGGCGCCGTGGCAGCGGATGGGACGCTGGAGAGCGATCTGAACCTGGATATCGCCCTGCGGCTGGAAGCGCTGGCCGCCTTTTGGGGCGTGGACACGGTGATGACCCGGGACAGTGCGGAGATAGAATATCCCGCAGAGGCTACTACCCTGGCCGCCATGAAGCGGGCCGATCAGTATGCCCGTGCCGCGCTGGTAAATTCCACCGCCGGGGCCGTGCTTATCAGCATCCACCAAAATAATTATCCGGCCGCCGCTCCATGGGGCATCCAGGTCTTTTATGGCAGCGTTTCGGGAAGCGACGCTCTGGCGGCGGTCCTACAGGAAAACCTGACCGGACAGCTGTGCAGCAACACCCGACGGCTGGCCGAGCCGATCGACAGCAGCATTTATCTCATGAAAAAGGTAAACTGCACCGCGGTCCTGGTGGAGTGTGGTTTTCTCTCCAATCCGGATGATCTGAGCCAGCTAAAGACCGGAGAATACCGCCTGGAGCTGGCTGCGGTCATCCTGGCCTCCTATCTGCAATATACACAAGGAATGATAACATGAAAGAAAAAACAGTTTTTTTCTGCTCCGCCTGTGGCCATGAAACGCCGCGTTGGCTGGGCCAGTGTCCCGCCTGCGGGGCCTGGAACACTATGACAGAGGCCCCGGCTGCACCGAAAGCGGCGGCCAAGGCCCGTCCTGTCCGCCGGGCGGCGCCAAAGCGTCTTTCCGAGCTGGACAGCCATGACGACCCCCGTTTTTCCACAGGCATCCGGGAGCTTGACCGGGTGCTGGGCGGCGGCGCGGTGCGCGGGTCCATCGTCCTGTTCGGCGGTGCGCCGGGCATCGGCAAATCAACGCTGCTGCTCCAGGCCTGCGGTTCCATCGCTCAGCAGGAAAAGATTCTGTATGTCACCGGCGAAGAGAGCGAGCGGCAGATAAAAATGCGGGCCGAGCGCCTTGGGGTGAGCCATGACAGCATTTATATCCTGGCGGGGACAGATATCAACGATATCATTGCCTCCATAGAGGAGCTTGGTCCGGAGCTTGTGATCGTGGATTCCATCCAGGCCATATACGACCCGGCGCTGAATACTGCCCCTGGAAGCGTCGCTCAGGTGAAGCAGTGCGCCATGGAGATCATGCAGCTTGCCAAAGCCTCAGGCTTTACCGCCTTCGTGGTAGGTCATGTGAATAAGGAGGGGGCCATTGCAGGGCCTAAGGTACTGGAGCATATGGTGGACTGTGTGCTCTACTTTGAAGGGGACGGAAGTCTGAGCTACCGCATCCTGAGGGCGGAGAAAAACCGCTTCGGCTCTACCAATGAGATCGGCGTTTTTGAAATGTGCCGGGAGGGGCTGCGGGAGGTACCGAACCCCTCGGAGGTCATGCTGGCCGGACGGCCCACAGGCGTGCCGGGCACCTGCGTCGCATGCGTCATGGAGGGCAGCCGGCCCATTCTGGCAGAGGTACAGGCGCTGGTCACGCCCACCAGCTTTGCCGCTGCCCGCCGCACCTCCAACGGATTCGATTATAACCGGCTGTATCTGCTGCTGGCCGTGCTGGAAAAACGGGGCGGCATGCGGGTAAACGCCTGCGACGCTTATATGAATGTGGTGGGCGGCCTGACACTGGATGAGCCGGCTGCTGATCTGGCGGCCTGTCTCGCCATTGCTTCCAGCTTTCGGGACATCCCCATACCGGACAAGCTGGCCGCAGTGGGGGAGGTAGGTCTGACAGGGGAGATACGCAGTGTTCAGGCACTGGATCAGCGGCTGTCTGAGATCGCCCGGCTCGGCTTTACCCAGTGCGTCATTCCGTCCCGCGTCCGGGGCGGTTTGAAAAAGCCGGAGGGGCTGGAGCTTATCTATGTAAAAACACTGCGGGAGGCGGTGGAGAAAATCCTGTGATCTATCTGATAGGCTCACGATACATGAACGATCTGGCCGGGCCCCTTGGACCGGCTGGGAGCAGCTGTAAGCTGGCTGCCCGACGCCCCAGAGCTGGACAGCCGTCTGGCAGGGCACGCCGATCTGCAGATTTTTGCCGCCAATGGGCAGGCTGTTGTGGGGGCAGGGATACCTTATCATATTGTGAATATATTAACTAATAGGGGGTGTTCCATTCAGACTTCCATATCGCAGGGGCCGGACTATCCGGCGGATGTGGGCCTGTGTATCTGCGACACAGGAAGGTATCTGCTATACAATCCCAGGACTGCTGCGCCGCAGGCGGTGGCGCTGTCCCACAGTCACAGGATACCAGTAGCCCAGGGCTATACCAGATGCGCTGTATGTATCGTGACCGAGCGGGCCGTTATCACAGCTGACCACGGTATCGTCCGGGCTGTATCCAATAATAATATAGAATAGATATGGATGTGCTGGAGATCACGCCGGGCTATATCGAGCTGAGCGGCTACCAGTATGGCTTCATCGGCGGCGCATCGTTCAGGCTGGATGCGCACACCATCGCATTTACCGGAACGCTGGACAGACACCCAGATAAAATGCGCATTCTGTCATTTCTGGCCAAGCACAGCGTAAAACCGGTCTTTCTGACCGACAGACCCTTATTTGACGTCGGCGGCGCAGTATTGCTTCAATAAGCCGTTCGCCCCTCCCCTAAATTCGGCATAATATTAATTATGCCGAATTTTTAGTCAGTTTGCCTATGGACAAAGAGCGCCTCCCTCTGCTATCATGGAAGCATCGGGAGGCTTTTCATATGACGAACTACAAAGACGATTCATCCCAGCCCATGCGTGAATTTCTGGTGTATCACGACACGATCAAGGGCCAATCCGGAGCCACGGTCGATTCCTATTATCTGGACCTGCGGACCTTTACCCGCTGGCTGTATATCGATCGGAACCTGGTGCCCAGGGACACGCCTATGGAGGACATCGACATCACCGGAGCAACATTGGAGCTTTACGGCTCTGTTACACTGACCGAGGTCTATGACTTTCTGGCGTACCTGTCCCGTGACCGGATGCTGAACGCCGCTTCACGGGCCAGGATGATCACCACCTTGAAGGGCTTTTACAAATACTTCACCGTCAAGACCAAAGCGTTGTCCACGAACCCGGTGGAAACGCTGGATGCTCCGAAGCTGCAAAAATCCCTCCCCCGCTATCTGACGCTGGAGGAAAGCCAGCGGCTCCTCTCTGCGGTGGACGGAAAAAACAAGGAACGGGATTACTGCATCCTGTGCCTTTTCCTCAACTGCGGCCTACGTATCTCCGAGATGCGGGCGCTGGACCTGACGGATATCCGTCAGGACTGCCTGCTGATACACGGCAAGGGCAACAAGGAGCGCATCGTATATCTGAACAGCGCCGCCATACAGGCCATAGACGACTGGCTCGCCGTGCGCAGGACCATCGCCGCCCTGGATGAAAATGCCGTGTTCCTCTCCAATCGACGCAGGCGCATGAGCGTTGACGCCATTCAGGTCATGGTACACAATACCCTTCTGAAGGCCGGGCTGGACGCTGAGCAATACTCCCCCCACAAGCTCCGCCACACCGCCGCTACCCTGATGCTGCAAAACGGCGTGGATGTCCGTACGCTGCAGGAGGTCCTGGGCCATGAAAATCTGAACACTACACAGATTTATACTCATATCGCAAACGAGGAGCTTCAATATGCGGCTGCGGCCAATCCCCTGGCGGAATTCAGGCCGGAGGAAAAAACGGACGAATGACCCGTAAATCAGCATACCATGCCTGACCGGTGCAGCAAAGCAGCTGCCTCGTCAGGCATTTATCTGTTCCCCAACGGCTGCTCCGGCTTTATCAGCAAAACGCATATAGGCATGGATATAGCCGCGGTCAAAACAGCGGCATAGGTCTCGGAAAACCAGGGCGCGACAGGATAGCTGCCGGTAACAAGCTCTATGGCGGTCCACATGACCGCAGCGATCGCGGTCAGGAGCATGCTGGCCACGGCAGCCCGCTGGTGCGCCCGTTTCCAGTATATCCCATAAAGAATGATGATGAAGATGGCGCCACGGAGGGCGTAGGCTCCATATACCATATCCAGTATCTGCCCCGCGTCCACCAGCAGGACAGCTCCCACGGCGCAGATGATGCCGGCAGCGGCTACGGCAGCCCGGTTTATCCGTAGCAGAGACGCCTCCGATCTCTCCCTGAGCGAGCATATATCCTGGCTGAACATCGTCCCCACAGCCAGAAAGATTGGCGACGCGGTGGAAAATATCGCCGCCAGTATAGCCGCCAGCACCGGCTGTATGCCCGCCTGGGCGGTACAGGCGCCCAGCATGGAGGCGATAATCCAGGACAGCACCTTTCCCCGGCAGAGGTGCACACGATGGCCGGGATACCAAGACCTGCCCCGCGAAAGGCAGCCCCTGTCCCGGCCCTGCTCTGGGCGCGGCATACGATCACTCCTATCCCCACTGTAGCTGCCGCATAGGCAGCTACGATCCAAACCTGCAGGCTCAAGGCCTATTCATCTCACTTTCCCGAAATTCTCATTTAGTTAACTAACATTTGTATTATACCAAGGTTTTATATATGTGTCAACGTATGCCTGTCCCCGGGGAGAAAAGGTTGCCCCCGGCCCAAAATGGTAGTATACTATTATGAGCGAAACACAAGGCGATCAAAATGAAATATAATGGGAGCTCACTACTATGAAATATTTACTGGTCATCGGCGACGGCATGGCGGACAATCCTGTGCCGGAGTTGGGAAACAAGACACCGCTGGAGGTGGCGGACAAGCCGGTCATCGACGATCTGTCCCGCCGGGGCGTTCTGGGAAGCGTGGTCAACTGCCCTAAGCAGTTCGAGCCGGGCAGCGCTACGGCCATCATGTCCATTTTCGGGGCCTCTCCCCTGCGGTATTACCATGGCCGGGGGCCGCTGGAGGCCGCCGCGCAGGGCGTGAAGCTGGCAGACGGAGACATGGCCTGCCGCTGCAATATGGTCACATTGGAGGATGCAGACGTTCCCTACAGCCAGCGGCGTATCCTGTCCCACAGCGCCGGCTCCATCGAGGGAGACGTGTCCGACCGGCTGATCACGGAGCTTTGGGCCAGTCCGGAATTTTCTGCTCTGGCGGAAAAATACCGCGTCAGCATTAATCCCGGCTCCTCCTTCCGGCATTTTGCCGTTATGAGCGGCGCGGATATCACGGGCATTAAGCTCATCCCGCCCCACGATCATCTGGGGGAGGTCATCGGGCCTCTGGCCCCCTCCGGCTGCGCCGCAGCCCAGGCGCTGGAGGAGCTGCAGGAGGCGGCCTTCCGTTTCCTTGACCATCACCCTCTGAACGAGGAGCGCCGTGCCGCCGGGAAAATGCCCGCCAACGCCATATGGTTCTGGGCGGAGGGCACCGCCGCTGTGCTGCCCGATTTCCAGAAAAAATACGGTCACACCGGCGAGGTGGTATCCGCCGTCCCCCTGGTGCAGGGCATAGCGAAGCTGTCCGGCCTGCCAGCCCCCGTCGTCCCCGGCGTAACGGGAGAGATCGATACCAACTGGGAGGGCAAATGCGAAAAGACAATCGAGATACTCTCCCGCTGCGATTTTGCCGCGCTGCATGTGGAGGCGCCCGATGAGTGCACCCACAACGGGGACACCCCGGGCAAGCTGCAAAGCATTGAGTGGCTGGACAGCCGGGAGGTCTCCCCTATCGTAAAATGGCTTCAGAGCTGCGGAGAGGATTACCGCATTCTCATTCTGTCCGACCACAAAACGCTGACCTCCAACCGCGCCCATGACGGCGATCCCGTGCCCTTCCTGATATACGACAGCCGGGAGCCGAAATGCTCCGGCCTGTCCTATACAGAGGCCAACGGCCTGAAGACCGGCATCAATCTGCCGGACGGCACGGTACTGCTGAACATGCTGTTTGAGACATGATCGTTCATGCCAACGGAAAGCTGAACCTGTCCCTGGATGTGCTTGGACGTGCTACCGGAGGCTATCACGACCTGCGCATGGTCATGCAGTCCGTAGCCTTCGGGGATGACCTGGACATAAGCCTTACAGAGGACGGCTCGTTTTATATCGACCCCGGCCAGCGGTATCTGCCCAAGGACGAGAAAAACCTGGCGCTCCGGGCCGCGCGGCTCTTTCTGGAGGGCACGGGCCTGGGGGCCAGGATACGGGTGACGAAGCGCCTGCCGGTATGCGCCGGACTGGGCGGCGGCTCAGCGGACGCCGCCGCCGTATTGGTGGCGCTGAACCGGATGACCGGCGCGGGGAAAACCACAGCGGAGCTGTGCGAGATGGGCCTGCAGCTGGGCAGCGATGTGCCCTTCTGCGTCCGGGGCGGCACAGCGCTTGCGGAGGGCCGGGGAGAAAAGCTGACTCCCCTGCCTGCCCTGCCGGACTGCCCCATTGTCATATGCAAGCCGTCCTTTGCCATCTCCACCCCGGAGCTGTTTGGCCGCATCGACGCAAGACGCAGCCGCCTGCGGCCGGATACCAGGGGCCTTCTGGCTGCCCTGGAGCAGCAGGACCTGTACGGCGTGGCCCGGCGGATGTATAACGTATTCGAGGACGTGCTGGATCGCCGCCAAAGCGCTGTGCCGGCCATAAAGCGCCAGCTCATCGATCTGGGTGCGGTCAATGCGGTCATGACCGGCACCGGCAGCGCCGTTTTCGGTCTGTTCGATGACGAGAGGACCGCCAGGGACGCAGTAGACGCCCTGTCCCCCGCTTATCAGAGCTGCGTGCTCACCCGCCCGGCAGGGGCCGGATGCGTGTGCAGGGAGTGAGCCTCAGGTCTGCAAGCAGCACGGGAGATCAGATACAGACGAACATACGAATGCGGCGCAACGGCAAAAAGCTCGTTGCGCCGCATTGCATTTTCTCATGGAGCCTCCAGGCTTTCCCGCAGGCGCTCCAGGGCCTTCTTTTCTATGCGGGAGACATAGGAGCGGGATATGCCCACAAGCTGCGCCACCTCCCGCTGGGGCATGGGAGGCTTTCCATCCAGACCGTAGCGCAGGCGGATGACCTGAGCCTCCCGGCCGGAGAGAACGGCGTCCACCGCCTGCCGCACCTGCATGGCGTCCTCCCGGCGGGACAACTCCTCCAGCATATCCTCCCCGTCCGATATGGTATCCAGCAGGGCCAGGCCGTCCCCCTCCTCATCGGAGTCCAGGGCATCGGACAGCGACACGTCTCCGGCGCTTTTCTTCCGGCCCCGGAAGTGCATCAGTATCTCATTTTCAATGCACTTGGAGGCGTAGGTCGCCAGGCGGACGCCCTTATCGGGCCGATAGGTCGATACGCCCTTTATCAGGCCGATGGTGCCGATGGATACCAGGTCCTCCGCGTCGGCGCTAGTGGTGTAATACTTCTTGATGATGTGCATCACCAGCCGCAGGTTATGTTCTATCAGCGTGTTGCGGGCCTCCATATCTCCCGCCAGGGAGCGCTCTATGCACTTGCGTTCCTCCTCCGGCTTCAGGGGCCGGGGAAAGGAGGAGGCGTTTTCTCCCATGCGCAGCATCATCAGCGCGCTGGAGACGAGAAGCATGAATGTTGTGGATAGCATAGCTGTTATCACCCTCCTCAGCAGACTATGCTATCGCGGTTTGTCCTGATTCGACTTTATTTTTCAGAAGGGCCTTATTCCTCCGCCCAGTCTCTGGCCCGGGAAACGGCCTTATGCCAGCCCTTCATCAGCGCCTCGGCCTGCGATGGGTCCATGGACGGCTCGAACCGCCGCTGGGTGCGGCGCATGGCGCGCACATCCTCCGGCTCCGTCCAGACGCCGGCGTTCAGACCGGCCAGGAACGCCGCACCCAGGGCTGTGGTCTCCACTGTCTGGGGCCGGTCGATGGGCCGCTGCAAGATATCCGCCTGAAACTGCATCAGGATATCGGAGACAGCCGCGCCGCCGTCCACCCGCAGCACATCCAGCTGCTTTCCGGCGCCCGATTCCATGGCGTGGAGCAGATCGGCCACCTGATAGGCGATGCCCTCCAGCACGGCCCGGCAGATATGGGCCCGGCCGGTGCCTCTGGTGATGCCGACGATGGTGCCCCGGGCATAGGCATCCCACCAGGGAGCACCCAGGCCCGTGAAAGAGCTGACCACATACACGCCCCCGGTGTCCGGGACGGATTCCGCCAGCACGTCGCACTCGTGGGCGGTGGAGATAAGCCCCAGCTCATCCCGCAGCCACTGGATGGAGGAGCCGGCGTTGAACACGCTTCCCTCCACCGCATAGGCGGTCCGGCCCCCGATCTGCCAGCCCACGCAGGTTAGAAGCCCGCCCCGGCTCTCAGGCACGGACGAGCCCGCGTTCATCAGGGTGAAGCAGCCGGTGCCATATGTATTTTTTGC
Source organism: Oscillospiraceae bacterium (assembly GCA_021203045.1). Lineage (GTDB taxonomy): Bacteria > Bacillota > Clostridia > Oscillospirales > Oscillospiraceae > CAJOIG01. Next base: position 40,303 of record JAJQBY010000119.1, read on the forward strand.
CTGCCCCGGCTCCAGGCATCCCTGCCCCAGCAAGGCGGCCTGCTGATCGCCGGCGGCTCCGCATACGGGCACGCCCGCCAGCTTTTCCAGGCCGGGGATGTTCTCCCTTATCCGCCCGAAGGCGAAGGAATTGGGCACCGGCTGGGGCAGCATCCCCATGGGGATATCCAGCGCCCGGCACAGCTCCTCATCCCAGCACAGGCGGTGGATATCAAACAGCATGGTGCGGGAGGCGTTGGAGTAATCCGTCATATGCTGACCGGTCAGGTTCCAGATCAGCCAGGTATCCACGGTGCCGAAAAGAAGCTCCCCAGCCTCCGCCCTTTTCCTTGCGCCGGGCACGTTATCCAATATCCATTTCAGCTTCGTGCCGGAAAAATAGGGGTCCGGCACCAGACCGGTGGTCTGCCGGATATATCCGCCCATGCCCTGAGCCTCCAGCTGCTGGCATATGGGAGCCGTCCGGCGGCATTGCCAGACGATGGCGTTATACACCGGCTCGCCGGTTCTTCGGTCCCAGACGATGGTAGTCTCCCGCTGGTTGGTGATACCGATGGCGGCGATATCCGCACGGGACAGGCCCGAGCGCTCAAAGGCAGCCCCCAGCGCATGCAGCTGGGTGGCCAGAATATCCCGGGGATCATGCTCTACCCAGCCGGGCCTGGGATAATGCTGGGGAAAGGGATACTGCTCCAGAGAGACAATATTCCCCCGGCTGCCGAAAATAATAGCCCGGGAGCTCGTCGTTCCCTGATCCAGGGCGATCACATAACCGTTCATACTGCGGCACCTCACATATAAAAGATTTTTCGGGACTCAGACGTAGCCCCAGGTCTTGAGAGACCAGCCTCCCAGGGCGTTTTTGACCAATACCCACTTGTAATTGGAATACACCGTATCCGGCTCCAGACTCACGGTTCTCCCTGAATCGTCAGTCTGAAATGTGGACAGCAGGACGATAGCCTCCCGGCCGTTATACCGGGCGGACCAGTCCTCCTCCTCGGCGGACATGCTCTCTCCCTCATACCAAAGCTCGGTCAGGGTGCAGCCGGTATACTCAGCGCGGAAGAATTTTTTCACCCTGCTCATAGCGGCTTCGATCTCCCGGGCACTGTGGTCCTCTGTGACGGTAAAAGAGGTCTTCGCCTGGCCGGTATCACCGCCTGCATTCATTTTAATTCCGATAATTATACACGCAATGATGAGTAAAATTACAGAAATTCTCGGGATAACAGCTTTTATTTTGCGAGTTTTATTCATTTTTTATTTAATCGCTCCTGTATTCAAGAGAAAATTTATTCTGCTCCGGCGGTGGCTGTCAGGGCCGTGTTTTCCTCGTTTTCGGGGAGCCTTGTGACGATTGGGAAGGTGATAAAAGCCTTGAACAGGTTCCCGTCCAGTATCAACTCCAGCTCGCCGCCCATCAGCTTTGTCAGGCTCAGGGCGATGGACAGGCCCAGGCCGGAGCCCTCGCTGCTGCGGGAGCTGTCTCCCCGGACAAAGCGCTCCATCAGCTCCTCCGCCGGGATGTCCAGCGGGGCCCTGGATATGTTCTTTATGGCGATCTCCAGCCGCCCCTGGTCCACGGTCAGGTCAAAATAGGCCCGCGTTCCCGGCTGGGCGTATTTCAGGATGTTGGTGATCAGATTATCCAGCACCCGGCCCAGCAGCCGCCCGTCCGCCAGGAGCAGGACGCTCTCCCGGGGCATATGGATGACCGGCTCAATCTCCGCCTCATGCAGGCGCTCGCTGTACTCCCCCACGGACTGCTCCAGCAGCTCCGTTACATCCAGCTCCTCCCAGTTCACCTCGATGGCTCCGCTTACGGCCTTAGAGGCCTCCACCACGTCCTCCGTCAGCTTCTTCAGCTTGGCACTCTGCCGCTCCAATACGTCAATATATTCCCGGCGCTTTTCCACCGGCAGGGTCTCATCCTTTAACAGATCGATATAATTGATAATAGATGTCAGCGGGGTCTTCAGGTCATGGCTGACGTTGGTTATCAGCTCGGTCTTCATACGCTCGCTGCGCATGCGCTCCTCCACCGCCAGGGCCATACCGTCCCCCAGGCTGTTCAGGTTCTGCCCCAGGTCCTTCCAGGTCAGGTGGAGCTTTTTTGTATCCACCTTATAGTCAGGTCTCCCTCCGACAGGGCCTGGGACGCCGTGCGGACAGAGCGCTCCTCCATGCACCAGCGGATGAATACGGCCAGTATCGCCACATCCGCCGCCAGCAGGAGCCAGGACAGGTAATATAATATATACGATCCATCGTAGTGCATCACGAACAGTCCTAAACCGGCCTGTCCGCCCACAGCGATCACGATCAGCACCCGAAGGATGGGCCGCATGGGCAGCGCTGCCGCCATACGGCGCAGAAGCGAGTTTTTCAGCAGCAGCTTCGCCGCGATCTGGGCAGCCAGGATATAGCCGAACAGCCCGGCGGCCATCAGCAGGAGCATGCCATTGAAAAGCGAAAAGGGCACATAGAACTCCGCCGTCTTATAGAGAAGCTCGAAGGCCAGCTCCCACAGGGCGTTCCAGAGAAAAAGGGCGCATAAATAAAGCCCCAGCGCCAGCACCTCAAAGGGCATACGGCACAGCCGGGCAGGCTGCTCCCCGTTTTTCCCTGCCAGGATAGCCCCGGCCAGGGCGAACGCCAGCAGCATAAGGGCCAGAAGCCCGCTGCCCACGCATGCGGCCAGGTAATAGTCCCGGCCCGCATACAGATGGGTGAAGATAAAATACTCCCCGTAGCAGCCGTCATAGGGCTCCACAGGCAGGTTCACATAGCCGGAGATGATATAGCCGGATTCGGTATCGGTATAAAGATAGTATACGGTGTCCCCGTCGCCGCTGTCCACAGGCTCGGCCTCCGCCCCCACATCATCGGCTTCCGTATCGCTGGCGCTGGCGCTGTCCGCCGGCAACGGCTCCGGCGTGGCTGACGCACCGGTAGATTCGCTGGCGTATATGATAGCTTCATTCTCCGCGTCTGCGGTCAGAATGATGACGCCGGCCTCTCCGTCCCCAGAGTCGTCATAGTCCATCACATAAACGGAATCCGCCGTGGTGGTATCCGCCACCACCTCACCGGTATCGACCCGGGTGATGGTATAGGAAAAGGAGTCTCCGCCGTAGTCTCCCAGGGTGGTATCTGTGGGGTCTCCGAGCCACAGGAGGTTCTCCGCCACATAATACAGGCAGTCCTGGATATATGTCCGACAGAGGGCGCTGTCCTCAAAGCTGTCCGCCTCGCCGTACCAGCCGTCCTGGAGGCCGTAATTATAAAGAAAGCCGCAAAGGAAGCTGACGACAGTGAACAGACAAAACAGTATCAGCGCCAGGGCCCGCGCCCAGCGCTTCCGGCAAAAGCTTTTCATCCCGTATTCCCCCTCACTCGAATTTATAGCCCTTGCCCCATACAACCTTCAGATGCCGTGGGTCAGCGGGGTCGATCTCCAGCTTCTCCCGCAGATGGCGGATATGTACGGCCACGGTGTTCTCCGTGCCCATGGGGGTATCCTGCCATACGCTGCGGTATATCTCCCGGCTGGAAAACACCTTGCCGGGATGCTGCATGAAAAATTTCAGGATATCGTATTCCTTCGGTGTGACCGGGACAGGCTCCCCGTCACAGGTGACGGTTTTGCTGTCATCGTCCAGCTCTATGCCGCCCAGGCTCAGGACCGAGGAGTCGGCCGCGCCTATGCCGCCCAGGTCGGAATACCGGCGCAGCAGGGCCTTGACCCGGGCCAGGACCTCCCTGGCGTTGAAGGGCTTGGTGATATAGTCGTCCGCCCCCAGCTCCAGGCCGGCGATCTTGTCGTCATCCTCGCCCTTGGCGGTCAGGAATATGACCGGGACGTTGTTTTTCTTCTCCCGCAGGAGCGTCAGCACCTCTGTTCCATCCAGAACAGGCATCATGATATCCAGCAGAATCAGATGGACGGTCTCCCCCTCCATCAGCTTCAACACCTCCCAGCCGTTGGCGGCCGAGAGCACCCGATAGCCTCCGCCGGTAAGATATATCTCCAGCGCGTGCCGGATGTCCTCATCATCGTCGCAGATCAGAACGGTATACATGCTCTCCCTCCTTTACTCCCCTTACCCTATCACATTTCGCCCGGGGAATAAAGGGTGGAAGGTTTAAGATTTTATTATTTTTGTGGCGAAAAAGCCGGGATGATGTACCCCGGCTTTTTTCTTCACGGTAATGGAATACCGTTCTCCCGTGAGCTCGTTTACGCCACGCTTTGCGAGTATTCGACGATCGCCACCTCGCTCATGATGCTTTCCTTCACTGCTCCGGCAATCGCTTCCAGACGCTGGGCCACCTCGTCACTATAGGATGCTTCGCCGCACTGTGGGCATACATGGGCGGGCACGTCCTTCACAATCAGAACACACTGGCCCAGATCCACAACAAATTTTGTAAGCGCCTCAACGGTCTCGCCCTTGCAATAGAAGCATTTCATGTCTCCGTCACCTGCTTTCTGGTTTTTAGATCACTTTCCCATTCGGACAAGCTGGGAGAATACGCACTTATTACCCACAGCTCATTTTCTCCCTGACCACACACTATATGGAGCGGCCGTTTTCCCTTTGCAAAAATAAGACAGCTTGGAAAAGGGTAGTCGTTGGGGTACTGTTCTATTATTTCCCCTGCTATGATAGCCTGGATAACCTCGGCCCTTGTAATGCCGCGCTGAATGAGCCGCTGCATAACATGAGCCGTCCAGCGAATAGCTCCATCTATGCAGAGCTTGCGTAAATCCTCAATGTTTATTCCCATAATTCACTCCCTCACCTGCAGTGCAAGCATTTCCCGGGAAACGGGGCGGGGTCATTTCTCCTCCGGCAGGACGGTGTCCTTCAGGAGGAAGGCACGGAGGGAGTTCAGGACGGCCAGGAGGGCCACGCCTACGTCTGCGAATACGGCCAGCCACAGCGGGCAGGAACCGAACATATCCAGTATCAGGATGATGATCTTAAAGGCCAGGGCAAAGATGATATTCTGCCATACGATGGTGCGGGTATGCCGGGCGGCCTCCATGGCCGTCACCACCTTGGAGGGAGAATCGTCCATGATGACCACGTCCGCCGCTTGGATGGCGGCGTCAGAGTCCGCGCCGTTCAGGGATACGCCCACGTCCGCCTGGCGGATGCAGTCGCTGTCCGTCTCCGCATCGCCTACGAACATCAGGGTGCCCTTTTTCACCTGGCGGTTCTGTATCTCCTTCACCACGGCCACCTTATCCGAGGGCGGGCAGTCGGGATAGAACTCGTCGATGCCCACCTGACGGGCGAATTTCTCCGATGCGGCCCGGCTGTCGTCCGTTATCATGGCGATCTCCCGGTCCTTGCCCCAGGACAGGACCGTCACCGTGCCGCTGGCGTCGGATTTCGCCACGCTGCCCAGCAGGATGCGCCCTGCGTACCGGCCGTCTATGGCCAGGTATACGCAGTCATCCTCCGGAAGGGCGTCCTCTCCGGGGTCCACGTCATGGCCGCGCATGAAGTCCAGCAGACCCAGGGTGATGCGGACCCCGTCCACCTCCACGGTGATGCCGAAGCCCTCCTCCTGCTGATGGAAGCTCTGTATCAGCTCGATATAGATAACCCCGTCATAGGAGGCCTTGATGCCCTCCGCATAGACCGAGCCGGAATAGGCGCAGGCATGGGCGGCGATGCGCAGAAACACGTCCGCGTCCATCCTGTCGCTCTTGACAGAGACCACCCGCAGGCCCTCTCCCTCCAGGGCGCCGGTCTTATCGAAGACCACCGCCTGGGTGCGGGCCACATCGTCCATGGCGCAGGTGCTCTTAAACAGGATGCCCTGACGGGTCGCCCCGCCGATGCCGGCAAAATAGGTCAGCGGCACGGAGATGACGATGGCGCAGGGACAGGCGATCACCAGCATCACCAGAGCCCGGTGTATCCCCTCCGCCACGGTAACATCCAGCGCCAGAGGCGACACGATGGCAATGACAACGGCGATGCCCAGGACCACCGGGGTATACACCCTGGCGAAATGGGTGATGAACTCCTCCGTCCGGCCCTTCTGCCCCTTGGCGGAGCGGACGTCCGCCAGGACGGCGCTGGCCTCCGGAGAACGGTTCTCCATCAGGTCCTCTATGTTGTGCCGGACCTTCGCCACGGCGTACCCCTGGAACAGCTCTCCCAGCTGGAACAGGATCATCACAGAGGCGCCCTCGCCGGCCTCCCCGATGATGCAGGCGGCGATGGCTACCACGCTCATCAGCAGGGTCTCATCGAACAGCTTGCGCTGGAAGATATTGGCAACCGCGCTGATGAAAAGGTCGTACCCGGCGCAGAGGATGGCCAGGACGAACAGGATCAGCGACAGGGTGGGCAGAGTCCCCTCCGACACCTCGCCGCCGATGAAAAGAACGGCTGCGGCGATGAGCCGCCAGACCATCACGGTATCGAAACCGTGATGGTCGTGGTGATGCTCCTCCATGCAGCTGTCACAGGTGCAGTCGTGCCCGTGGCCGGACACGGCCTGTTTTATCTCTCTCAGAAACCCCATATTACGCCTTTCCGTCGCTCCCCAGGACGTTCACGATCTTGTCCTTCACCAGCTCCCGGATATAGTCCCGGCCCACGGTCAGATACTGACGGGGGTCGAAGTGCTCGGGATGCTCATTGAAGTGCTGGCGGATACCGGCGGTCATGGCAAGGCGCAGATCGGAATCGATGTTGATCTTGCAGACGGCCATGGACGCGGCCTTGCGGAGCATATCCTCCGGCACGCCGATGGCGTCCACCAGCTTGCCGCCGTTGGCGTTGATGATGTCCACATACTTGGGGATGACGCTGGAGGCGCCGTGAAGGACGATGGGGAACCCGGGCAGACGCCGGGCCACCTCCTCCAGGATATCGAACCGGAGCTGGGGCTTGGTGCCGGGCTTGAATTTATAGGCCCCGTGGCTGGTGCCGATGGCGATAGCCAGGGAGTCCACCCCGGTGCGCTCCACAAACTCCTGCACGTCCTCCGGGCGGGTATAGCTGGAGTCCTCGGCGGAGACGACCACGTCGTCCTCCACCCCCTCCAGGCGGCCCAGCTCGCCCTCTACCACCACGCCGTGGTCATGGGCGTACTCCACCACCTGATGGGTGACGGCGATGTTGTCCTCAAAGCTGCGGGAGGAGCCGTCTATCATCACGGAGGTGAAGCCCCCGTCCACGCAGCTCTTGCAGATTTCGAAGTCCGCCCCGTGGTCCAGATGCAGGGCGATGGGCAGGCCCGTATCCGCCACAGCGGCCTCCACCAGCTTTGTCAGGTAGACGTGCTTGGCGTATTTCCGGGCACCGGCGGAGACCTGGAGTATCAGGGGAGAATTGACCTCGGCGGCCGCCTCCGTGATGCCCTGGACGATCTCCATGTTGTTGACGTTGAAGGCGCCGATGGCGTATCCGCCCTTGTAGGCCTTCTCGAACATTTCGGTTGTTGTTACGATTGGCATGAATATCACTCCTTTTTCCTTTATTTTACCGCAAAACCGTGTTATAATCAATACAAACCTCGATCATGTTGAACATATTTTAAACATATTTTGGGAGGATGAACCATGGCTGAAAAACTTGTAGGCGCCTGTATCATCGGGCAGTCCGGCGGGCCTACGTCGGTCATCAACGCCAGCGCCTATGGCGCTATCACGGCGGCGCTGGCCGCAGAGGAGATCACCCAGGTCCTGGGGGCGGACCACGGGATAACCGGCGTGCTGGGAGACAAGCTCTACGACATGGGTCTGGAGGACCCGGCGGAGCTGGCCTATCTGAAAAACACCCCCGCCTCGGAGCTGGGCTCCTGCCGGTACAAGCTGGCCGACCCGGATGAGGACGACACCGACTATAAGCGCATCCTGGAGGTGTTCAAAAAGCACAACGTCCGCTATTTCTTCTATAACGGCGGCAACGATTCCATGGACACCTGCGACAAGATCAGCCGGTATATGGCCCGTTCCGGCTGGGCCTGCCGGGTCATGGGCATCCCCAAGACCATCGACAACGACCTTTACGGCACCGACCACTGCCCCGGCTTCGGCTCTGCGGCCAAGTATATCGCCACCAGCTGCATGGAGGTATCCAGGGACAGCCGGGTCTACCCCACCGGACAGGTCACCATCATCGAGATCATGGGCCGTCACGCCGGGTGGCTGGCAGGCTCCGCCGCCCTGGGCTCCTGCTTCGGGGCGGGGCCCGATCTGGTATATCTGCCGGAGCGGGATTTCGATATGGAGGCGTTCCTGAACGACGTGGAGCGCATCTATAAGGAAAAGGGTAGCTGCCTGGCCGCCGTGTCCGAGGGGCTCCACTTTGCCGACGGCACCTTCGTATCCCAGGCCCAGACCAGCAGCACGGACGGCTTCGGCCATGCCCAGCTGGGCGGTCTGGCCTCCCGTCTGGCGGAGATCGTGAAGGAGCGCACTGGGGCCAAGGTGCGTCCTATCGAGCTGAGCCTTTTGCAGCGTTGCGGCGCTCATCTGGCCTCCAAGACCGATGTGGAGGAGGCGGAGCTGGCGGGCCGCGTGGCGGTGGAGGCCGCTGTGGCGGGCGAGACCGGCAAGATGGTGGCCTTCAAGCGGACGGAGACAGACGGCCGCTATGCCTGCGAGACCGTGCTGCTGCCCCTTTCCGCCGTGGCCAATGCGGAGAAGAAGGTCCCCCCGGAATGGATAAACCCGGAGGGGAACTTCGTCACCCAAGAATTCATCGACTACGCCCTGCCCCTTATCCAGGGTGAGCCGGAGCGGCCGGTGGAGCAGTCCCTGCCCCGGTATGCCAGGCTGAAGAAGATACAGGCATAACGCCGGATTATTCAATCAATCCTCACACAGAGACCCCCCTTTGCATAGGATGGCTTGCAAAGGGGGATTTCTTTTGGCAAATAATGATTCCTGCAACTATAAAGAAGGGCCGATGACGGCCTGCGCGCCCCTGGCCGTGCCTATGGTGGCAGTCCAGCAGAGCAGTCAGCCGGCCTATGACAGCGGGGAGGCCCTGGCGAAGGGGACCCTGTTCCCGGGCCTGGACCTGCCCTTTATGGATTATGTGGCAACCGGCGGGGCGGAAAACGGCCCCCAGGCGGAGCTGATGGCCCTGGACTTCGTGCTCCAGGAGCTGGCCCTGTATCTGGACACCCACCCGGAGGACACCGAGGCCTTCAAGACCTGGAAGAATTTCGTATCCCTGGCGGAGAAGGGCCGGAAGCGCTATGTGGAGCTGTACGGCCCGGTGACCCGCCGGGAGACGGCAGGCTGCCGCTCCTGGGTATGGACCGAGGACCCCTGGCCCTGGGATAACGGCGGAAAGGCAGGGAAAAGCTGATGTTTGTATATGAAAAGAAGCTGCAATATCCGGTGCGCATCAAAAACCCGGACCCGGCCATGGCCAAGTTCATCATCACCCAGTACGGCGGGCCGGACGGAGAGCTGAGCGCCTCCCTGCGCTATCTGAGCCAGCGGTACTCCATGCCCTATCCGGAGCTGAAGGCCACCCTGACGGACATCGGCGTGGAGGAGCTGGGCCATCTGGAGATGATCGGGGCCATCGTCCACCAGCTGACCCGGAACATGACCATCGAGCAGGTAAAGGCGGCGGGGTTCCAGGAGTACTTTGTGGACCACACCGCCGGGGTATACGCCCAGGCCGCCGCAGGCTGGCCCTTCAACGCCGCGAGCTTCGCGGTGAAGGGGGATGTGATCGCCGATCTCACGGAGGACATGGGGGCCGAGCAGAAGGCCCGGGCCACCTATGACAACATCCTCCGCATGGCGGACGATCCGGACGTGATCGATGTGATACGCTTCCTGCGGGAGCGGGAGGTGGTCCACTTCCAGCGCTTCGGGGAGGCCATGGAGCTGGCCACAGCCAGGATGGACCGGCGGAACGTATACGCGGTGAACCCGGCCTTCGATAAGACCGCAGGAAGGTAAAAGCTCATAGATATGCGATAACGTGAATAAAATTATCGCATAAGCGTGAAATATCGCTGGATATGATGAAAATATCCAGCGATATCGTATAATGTGCGAATAAACATAAAATTCACTCCTGAGGCTCCAGCATGGCCCGGAACTGCTCCTCGGTGATGATCTCTATGCCCAGGCTCTGAGCCTTGGTGAGCTTGGAGCCGGGGTCGGCTCCGGCCAGGACATAGGAGGTCTTTTTGGAGACGGACCCGGAGGCCTTGCCTCCGTATCGCTCGATGAGGGCCTCCGCCTCCTGCCGGGTGAGATGCTCCAGCGTACCGGTCAGGACGAAGGTCTTTCCGGCGAAGCGGGTATCGGCGAGCTCCTCCGCGCTTTGGAAGGACACACCGGCCCGGCGCAGCAGCTCTATCTGATGGCGGCTCTGGTCGCTTGCGAACCACTCCGTCAGGTATCCGGCGGTGATGGGGCCCACATCGTCTATGACGGTCAGCTCCTCCGCTGTGGCGGCCATGAGGGTATCCAGATCGGGATAATGCCGGGCCAGCACCCGGGCGGCCTTGGCACCCACCTGGCGTATGCCGAAGGCGCACAGCAGCCGGGCCAGGCCCCGGGTCTTGCTCTCCTCTATGGCGGCGATCAGGTTCTCCGCCGATTTCAGGCCCATCCGGTCCGCAGTGGCAACGGACTGGACATCCAGATAATACAGCTCCGCCGGGGTGTGGATAAGCCCCTGACGGTCCAAGGCCTCCACCACCGCCGGGCCCAGGCCGTCTATATCCATGGCCTCCCGGGAGGCGAAATGGACGATATTCCGCAGCCGCTGGGCGGGACACTCCGCCCCGGTGCAGCGCATGGCGGCCCCGTCCGGGTCGCGCTCCACAGGGGCTCCGCACACCGGGCAGGTACCCGGCAGGCGGAAGGGCGCGTCGCTGCGCTTTTCCGTCACCTCCAGCACCTCCGGGATGATCTCCCCCGCCTTCTGCACCAGCACCGTATCCCCGATGTTCACACCCAGGTTATCGATAAAATCCTGATTGTGCAGGGTGGCGTTGGTGACGGTGGTCCCCGCCAGGCGGATGGGCTCGATCACCGCCTTGGGCGTCAGCACCCCTGTCCGGCCCACCTGGACCAGGATATCCACCACCCGGCTGGGCTTTTTCTCCGGCGGGTATTTATAGGCCACCGCCCAGCGGGGATATTTGGCGGTGCTGCCCAGGTCCTCCCGCTGGGAGAGGTCGTTCAGCTTTACCACCGCCCCGTCTATATCATAGGGATAGGTCTCCCGGCCCTCCCCGATGGCCTGTATGGTCCGCACGCAGTCCTCCGGGGTCTTGCACAGGGTATGGGGCACCACGGGGAGGCCCATATCCGCCATGGCCTCCAGGGTCTCATAATGGGTGGTATAGGTTACCCCCTCGGCCAGCTGGATATTGAACAGGATGATATCCAGCATACGCTGGGCGCACACCTTGGGGTCCTGCTGGCGGAGAGAGCCCGCAGCGGCGTTTCTGGGATTGGCGAGAGGGGGCTGCCCCTCGATCTCCCGGCGGGCGTTGATGGTGGTGAAGGTCTCATGAGACATATACACCTCTCCCCGGACGATGATGCGGCGGGGGGCGTTATGAAGGGTCTTGGGCAGGCTCCGGATGGTGCGGAGGTTTTCCGTCACGTCCTCCCCCATCTGGCCGTTTCCCCGGGTGGCGCCCCGGTAAAGGACCCCGTCCCGGTATTCCACCGCCACGGAGAGGCCGTCTATCTTGGGCTCGGTCACATAATCATGAGCGGCGGCCACAGCCCCGTCCATGCGGCTGACGAACCCGGATACCTCCTCAAAGGAAAACACGTCCGCAAGGCTCTCCAGAGGCACCTCATGCTCCACCGGAGCGAAGGCCTCGCTCACATGCCCCCCTACGTGCTGGGTGGGGGAATCGGGGCGTATCCAGTCCGGATGGTCCGCCTCCAGGCGCTTGAGCTCGTTGTTCATCCGGTCGTATTCAAAATCGGACACCAGAGGCGCATCGTTATCGTAATAGGCCACGGAGAGGGCCAGGAGCCGCTCTACCAGCTGGTCGTATTGTTCCTTCGTTTCTGCCATATTCATTCGTTCTCCCAATTCACATAGCTCTCCGGGACATCGCCTACGATGACGGTCTCGGATACAAGAATCTCCGTATCCACGGAGGTGCTGACGGTCTGCCAGGGCAGCAGCAGGGATATAGCCACCGTCAGGTCGAGATACAGCTGATGCCGGGTCTGGTTGATGCCGGCGGCGGAAAGCTCGCTCCGAAAGCCGGAGCTGCTGGAGGACAGCATCAAAACGTCCACCTTTATATCCGGGCCCCGGCCGGCGAACAGCACGCTGCCCGTCAGGCTCCCCAGGGGGACGGATACGGTGATAACATCCTGAGAGGTGCGCTCCTCCGCCCGGGTGAGCACCTCCGCCGCCAGGGTGTTGATGGCGGCTACGTTGGCGGTGACGGCGGTCACGTCCCCCGCCTCGTCCCGCTCCAGGGTGACGAGACTGTCCGCCCCGAAGGCGCCGTCCGTCATCACGTCCTTCACGATGGCGTTCACAGCGGCTGTCACCGCGTCACCGGCCGCAGAGGCGGCAAGCTCCGTCACCAGGTCCCGGAATATCAGGCTCCCGATGGCGGCGGCCGCCGCTATAAGCCCCGCCGACAGGAGCAGCAGCGCCCTGCCCGCAGAGCGGAGCGCCCCTCTCCGGACCACAGGCCCCCGCCGGGGCCATCGTCTCCCGCCCACAGGCTCACCCCCTTATGGGATAGCTTATGGGCCGGGAGGCCGGGATATGCCTTATTCCGCCAGATACTGCAAAAACAGCCGGGCCAGCTTATACTGGTCCTGGCACTCGCTTTCCTTCGCAACGCAGGCCGGGGAGTGGATATTCCGCACCGGGACGGACAGAGCCGCCACCTGCACCCCCGTATCGGCCCGCTGGATGGCGGAGGCGTCCGTGCCCCCGGCGATGCGGGTCTTGGTCTGCCAGGGAATGCCGTTTTCCTCCGCAAGCCGGGTCAGGTCCTGATAGAGCCCCTTATGATAAATAGTTCCCTTGTCCATGAAGGGGATGACTACCCCCTGCCCCAAGGCGCAGGTGCGGGCCACGCCCTCCACCCCGGGGATATCCGCCGCGGTGGTGCCCTCCAGAATCAGCGCCGTCTGCGGCTGTATGCTCCGGGCGGCGACGGCCGCGCCCCGGCAGCCCACCTCCTCCTGGACGGTGAAGGCGAACCAGCAGTCGCAAGAGAGGCGGCTCTCGATAAGCTCCAGCATGACGGCGCAGCCTGCCCGGTCGTCTATGGCCTTGGCGCGGATGTATCCGTCCCCGAAGCGGGTCGCCCCGTCCTCAAAGGCCACTGTGTCCCCCAGGGATACCTGGGCCTCGGCGGCTGCCTTATCCGGCGCGCCGATATCGATATACATGCTCTCTATCTCCGGCAGGGTCCTTCTCTGCTCGGCGGTGGTGAGATGGAAGGCCTTGGAGCCCACCACCCCCTTCACCCGCATGGGGCCCACATACACCCGCTTGCCGATGAGCACACGCCGGTCTATGCCCCCGATGGTATCGAACCGGAGGTAGCCCTCCGCCGTGACGCCGGTGACCATCAGGCCCACCTCGTCCATATGGGCGCAGAGCATGACGGGGGCGGTGCGGGGCCTGTCCCCCTTTTTGAAGATCATCAGGTTTCCCATGGGGTCGGTGCGTATCTCATCCGCAAAGGGCATAGCCCGCTCCAGGATATAGTCCCGCACCTCGTCCTCCCGGCCGGATACCCCGTCCAGGCAGCAGAGGGTCTCCATCGTGTCCAGCAGGGTCATAGGTCAGCCTCCTCTATATAAGCGGTCAGAAGGGCCCGGATGGCGGTCATATCGTCAATCCAGACGGTCTCCACTGGTGTGTGCATATACTTCAGGGGCAGGGACACAAGCCCTGTGGCCACCCCCTGGCGGGATATCTGGATGGCGGCGGCGTTGGTGCCGCTGTCTCCCGGGAGGGGCTCGGTCTGATGGGTGATGCCCCGGGCCTCCGCCGTGCGGAAAAGCCCCTCCGTCACCGCCCGGTTCAGATTGGGCCCTACCCCGATGGCGGGGCCGTGAAGCCCCTCTGTAAGGGCCTCCGGTCCGTCCGGGGTCTTGGCGTGGGTCACGTCCACCACCAGGGCCACATCCGGCTCCATGTCCCATGCGGCCACGGCCGCCCCCCGGCGGCCTACCTCCTCCTGGGTGCTGAGCTGACAGCATATATCGAAGGGCAGAGGCTTGTCCTTCAGGTCCTCGTATACCTTCATGATGATGGCAGCGCAGGTCCGGTCGTCCAGGGATTTGCCGCAGAGCTGGCCCTCACCCAGCTCATCGCAGCCCCCTACATATACCGCCGGGGTGCCGATGGGGACGGCCTTCTCCGCCGCCTCCTGTGTCATGCCTATATCGATATAGAGCTTCTCCGCCGGGATGGTCTTGCCGTCCTCCCCGGGGGCCAGAAGATGGGGCGGCATGGTGTCGATGACGCCGTATACCGGCGGGTCGGTGAGGACCTTCACCTCCCGGGCCGGGAGCATACGGGCGTCCACGCCCCCCAGGGTATCGAAGGACAAAAAGCCCTCCTTCACCCCGGTCACCACAAAGCCTATCTCGTCTATATGGGCGTCCAGCATGAGCATTTTCGCATTGGGACGGCCGCACCGGCGGATGGCCCGCAGGCTCCCCAGAGGGTCGGTGGTTATCTCATCCGAAAGGGGCCGGAGATACTCGGCGCACCGGCGGTATACCGCCTCCTCCGACCCGGAGGGACCGGGGAGAGCGCAGAGCAGCTTTGTCAGCTCGATAAGTTCCATAGTATTCTGTCACTCCGTTTCCGTAACGATTCTGCGGAACGCATCGCCCCGCTCCTCGAAGTTTTTGAATCGGTCGAAGGAGGTGCAGGCCGGGGACAGCACCACCCGGTCCCCCGGCTGTGCCTCCCCTATGGCGGCCCGGACCGCCTCATCGAAATCGTCTATCATATGTATGGCAGGACCTGCGGGGAGATAGCCGGGCATATCCCCCACGGCGGCCCGCAGCTTCTCCGCCGCCATGCCGGTGAGATACAGGCTTTTCACCCCCTGGCACAGGACCGGGCCCAGCTCGTCGAAGGGCAGGCCCTTATCCTTGCCCCCGGCGATGAGGATGACCTTCTCCTTGAAGCATTTGAGCCCCGCAATGGTCCGGTCCGGGCTGGTGGCGATGGAATCGTTTATGAAGGTGACCCCGTTCCGCACCGCTACGGTCTCCAGCCGGTGGGGCACGCCGGGGAAGGTCTCCGCCACATGGGCCATCACGTCCGGAGGGACCAGCTCCCAGGCGGCGGCGAAGGCCGCCATCATATTATATATGTTGTGGTCTCCCGGGATGAGTATTTTGTTGGCGGCCACGATGGGGGTCTTGCGCCATATCCGGGTGTGATAAATCGTCCCGTCCCGGCGGAAGAACACCCCGGTCTCCGGCCGCTCCCAATAGCTGAACCAGCGGATGCTGCATTTGGCCTCCTTGGCACAGGGGGCGGAGAGGGGGTCGTCCTGATTCAATATGAGCCGGGCGTCCGGCGACTGGTTCCGGAATATCTGCTTTTTGGCGTTCAGATAATCGTCCAGCGTGCCGTGCTTATCCAGATGGTTGGGGGTGAGATTCGTTACCACCGCCACATCGGGGGAGCAGACCATGCTGTGGAGCTGGAAGGAGCTGAGCTCCAGCACCGCTATATCCTTGGGGCCGATGCTGTCCACCTCCGCCAGGAGGGGACGGCCGATGTTGCCACCCAGCCAGACCTTATACCCCGCCGCCTGAAACAGCGCCGCCAGGATGGAGGTGGTGGTGGTCTTCCCCGCCGACCCGGTCACCGCGATGATCCGGCAGGGGCACAGGGACATGAACAGCTCCATCTCGCTGGTGAGCTCCGACCCGGCGGCCACCGCCCGCTGTATGGCGGGCTCGGTGGGCAGCACCCCCGGCGTCCGGAAGATGATATCCCCGTGCAGGGTATCCAGATTATCCGGCCCCAGGGAGAAGGTCACTCCCCGCTCCGCCCAGGTATCGTAAAACTCCCCCAGCTGCTCCCGGGTCGCCCGGTCATATACGGTGACCTCCGCCCCGGCCTCCGCCAGCAGGGGTATCAGGGGACGGTTGGATATCCCCGCCCCTATCACCGCCACGGTCTTCCCCCGCAGCGATGCAAGATATTCCTTTAAGCTCATACTATCCGCCTCCCATTTGGTCTATTATACTACGCCACCGGCCCGGAAACAAGAAACGAAAAGCTACAAGTTTGGGGACCAACGGACAGGCGCGAAAAAACGGGGCCGCACCGGTTAGGGTGCAGCCCCGCTGTTATGGGCGTTTCCGCCGCTGCGGTAGGATATCAGTAGACCCCGCCTGCGGCTACGAATTCCTCATAGGTCATGGCGACGCCGGATTCCAGCATCCCGCCATAGAGCATCTCCGCCGGGAAGGAGACATAATCTCCCACCTCGATGAGAGGCATGAACTCGTTCTCCACCTGGTCCTCGGTCAGAGAGGAGTTGACCTCCATCTCAGCCAGAAGCCACTGATGGATATACTCCGCATAGGCCTCGGCGCTGGTGTCGCCCTCGGCGGCGACGGTCTCGGCGGCAGGCTCGGCGGACTCGCCGGATGCGGCCTCGGCCGGCTCGATGATATAGCCGTCCTCGGTCTCGGTGATGACGCCGTTCACGGTGGAGGTCTCGTCCACGATCAGCTCATCCACATAGCTGGTCTCGGTGACGTTCCAGACAGCGCCGTTTACAAGGGTCAGGGTGATGCCGGTGCAGTTTTCATAGGCCTCGTCATAGGCATAGACGCCGGTGCCGATGGAGCCGTCCTCGCCCCAGATGGCGTTCCAGTCCTCTACGTCATAGTTCACGACCTTGCCGGTCAGGGTGGTGCCGTCCAGGGTCAGCTCCATAGCGCGCTGATAGTCATAGTCCAGCACGTCGCCGGTGATATCGGAATCCTTCACGGTGATATCCATGGGGTTGGCCACGTCGCCGTCGGCGATCAGGTTGGCGTTGCCGTCGGAGTTCAGAACGGACATCAGGAACACGCCGCTCTGGCCGAATTCGGCCTCGTCATAGTTGGTCTCGAAGGTCACGTCCTCCAGATAGATCAGGGTGCTGCAGCTGCGCATCAGGATGGCGGGACCGGAGGTCCACAGCACGTAATTCAGGGTGTCCTCATAGAAGGAGGAGGCAGAGGAGGTGATATCCTCCGGAGTGTACCAGCCCTCGGGCATGGAATCCAGATCGAACAGGGTGTAATCGGTCACCAGGTCCGCGCCGATGGCGACGAAGATGTTCTGCTGGTCCGCGCCCTTGCCGGTCTGGGACTCATCGGGCTTATGGACCAGGATGCTGTTCCGTCCGCCCACCAGGGTGGAACGGCCGACCTCCAGCTCCTCGCCCTCATAGGCCTCCAGAGCGTATACGGGATAGCCGCCGGCGAAGTCCTGATCGGAGGTGTCCAGCAGCTCTGCGGGGTGCTCCTCCAGGAATTCATCCCGCCAGCCGTTCAGCTCGGTGGCGTCCATATCCAGGGCGTCCCCGTCGAACAGATACAGCTCGCCGCCGGAGGCGATGATGGCGCCGTACTCCGCCCCTACCAGGGTGGTGCCGAACACATAATCCCGGCACTCATGATCGGAATAGATGGCATAGCCGCCGTCGGTGGTCTCCGCATAGGAGTTCACGGAAACGAAGTTCACGCCGTAGCCGGAGGCGCCGTCGGTGGACATGGCGGCCCAGCCGTCTGCCACCACGACGGAGTTATAATAATAGGTGGTGGAGTTGCCCTGGGACAGGTTGGTGCGGGTGTGGCCCCATACCAGCAGGCCCTGGAGCGCCATAAAGTCGCTCACGTCCTCATAGCCCTCAACGCTGCCCACAGATTCCAGATAGGAGTCGGTGATGACCATGGTGTTGTTGGTGCCGTCCGCATACATAGCGGCGGTCTGGGAGCCGGTGGTGAGGATATACACGTTCTCCAGGGTGACAGAGGAATCGTCGCCGGTCAGGTGAATCATGTTGTCGCCGCCCTCGGCGTCCGCCGTGCCGACGAGAACGGAGTTATAGCTTCCGCTCTGGGCCACGGCGCTCTGGGAGAAATACTTCTCCGTCAGCTCCAGGACGGGCTCCGCCTCGTATACGTCCTCCTCTCCGCCAACGGAGGCAGCGCCGCCGCTGATGTAGATATAGGACTCGCCCTCATAGCTGACGCCCTCGACCTCGAGGGTATCCCCCTCGCCCAGGACGTTCTCCGCCGAGGAGACCTCCTCAGAGGCTTCCTCCGTGGCCTCTCCGGAGGCCTCGTCGCTGGCGAAGGCAACGGCGCTCAGACTCAGGCACAGGGCCAGAACCAGGAGCAGAGCCAATAGCTTTTTCATATGAATGTTCTCCTTTCAAAAGATCGATGCAGAGCAGACTGCGCTCTGCTTGCCTGGATTTTAGCATGCTCGTTATAGTCCTGTCAACTGTTTTGATGAAAAAAGATTAAAAAATTGTAATGTGACTTAGACCGGGAAATGCTCGTGAGGGTGAGGGAAAAGTGGCAAGTTAGGCGCAAAGCCTGTGATATCAAGGGATTGCTAACTTGACAGGGGTGAGCAGTTAGAAAACAGGAATGAGCGGTTAAGAATTATAAATAGAATTATTTTATTTTTATATTTTTATGTTCTCACTCCCTCCCGTCCTAACTGCGCAGGGGTGCGCAGTTAGCAATCCCAGTGATACCAATGGTTTGAGGCTAACTGCGCACCCTGTGCTCACTCAGACAGAAATCCCTCAAAGGGAACGGGTGTGTCGTCCGGCAGAGGTCTTATCTCCGGAGATGTAACAAGCCTGACATGCCACACCTTACCGCCCGTCATCGAGTTGCCGGTGGATATAAGCTCAACCTTATTTTCCTGGCTCAGCTCCGTTTTTGCCCTCTTTACGGCCGATTGGCTATACCCCTCCCCCACGGCGGCGTCCTCCAGCTGCTTGCGGGTCATCCGGCCCCCGGCGGATTCCAGGGCGGAGAGGATGAACTGCTTGCAGTCCTCCCGGACGGGGGCGGTATGGGGCTGTTGCTTTTGCTCAACAAAATCGCGGTCCCGCTTCCAGGTATATCCCCGGAGCCGGATGCGGCCGTTGCCGTCTATCTCATAGAGCACCGTCCGGCGGGGGGTGTCGTTGCTGGATTTCTCGTGGCTGAGATATCGCTCTCCCGGCGCGCCGGTATACCCGGCCATAATCACCGACCGGGCGATATCCCAAAGATCGGCGCTGTCTGCTATCCGGTCCCGGCCGGAGGCCCGGAGGCGCTTACCGGAGGCGCTTATTGGTATGGCAGATGAGCAGGAAGGTGATGCCCAGCTCCTCCCCCAGGGCGGAGAGCTGATTGAAGCAGTGGCGCATGGCGTTCCGGCTGCCCATATTCACCTCCGGGGGCAGGAAGGACTGAATGGGGTCGAACACGCATACGGCGGGCCGCAGGCTCCGGAGCACCTGCTCCATCTCCGGGGCGCCGAACTTGAACCGGCTGAGAAAGCCGGATTTATCCGAACGCATGTCCATCGCCCGGATGCGGCGCAGGTCGCCGTCCGCCAGGCG
The DNA here is from genome assembly GCA_021203045.1 of Oscillospiraceae bacterium. GTDB lineage: Bacteria > Bacillota > Clostridia > Oscillospirales > Oscillospiraceae > CAJOIG01. The sequence continues at coordinate 59,920 of JAJQBY010000119.1, forward strand.
GAGCTTTTTCAGCAGCCGCTTCCGGAGGCTGTCCTCTGTGGTGCAAAACGCCACATCCAGAGGCCGCCGCTCATAGCCCGGCGGGTCCAGCAGACAGGCCCGTCCGGCGCTGAATGCGGAGAGCAGCTCCACCCATAGGGTGGTCTTTCCCAGGCCGCCCTCGGCGGCTATCAGGGTGACGCCCCCCTCCGGTATCCAGCCGGGGACCAGCCACCGGGCCTCCTCCTCCTGCAAATCGCTGGCCCGGGGAAACCCTGCCAGCACCCCCTCCGAGGGGGCGGGCTTTTCCATATCCGGCACGCCGGATACCTTCTCCAGCAGGGCCTGAACCAGAGGGAGCTTCTCGCCGGAGGCGAGATAATCGGACACATCGGCGTGCTCCGGGGCCTCCGGCCAAAGCTCCCGCAGGTCCACAAGCTTCAGAGCGGAGGCCTTATCATACAGCCGCTCCGCCAGGTCGTGGGCGTAGGCCCGGCCGGGGTCGTCGTTATCCGGCAGGAGGACGCAGAGCTTTCCCTCCATCGGCTGGGCGTATTCCGGCCGCCAGTTGCTTTTCGCCCCATCCGGCAGGGACAGGGCGCAGAGCCCCAGCGCATCCAGGGTGTCCACATCCTTCTCCCCCTCCACCAGAAACAGCAGCCCCTCCGGGCCCGGGTCCCGCCGCCAGTACAGGGGCGCGGACGGCCCCCGGCCGGGCCGCCATTTTCCGTTTTCCAGATGCTGCCAGTAAAAGTGCTTGCCCCCGTCGGCGTGGCGCACCTTCACCTTCTTCACCTGCCCCCCGGGATAGACGTATTCCGCCTCCGGCCAGCTGTCCCGGGGCGCAAGCTCCCGGTCCGGGAACAGGTCCGCCAGCCGCAGGCCCATAGCGCTCATCACCGCCGTCACAGAGCATCCGGCGTGGCACTTTATCAGCACCCGCCCCTCCTCACCGGGGCTTACGGACAGGCTCTGATGCCGGTCGTCATGGGCCGGGCACCGGGCCATATAGCCCTCCCCGCACCGGCGGACATCCGACAGATGGGACAGTAAATCTTCAATTTTCATAGTGTTCCCTCCGTTGCTTAATAAAATTATGGCAACATTAGTAGCACTCCATTTTGCGAAAGTCAACTACCATTTCTAGGTTGTTGCATGGATTTGTAGGATATTGCAATTTCAAAAGGCAATTTTTGTTTATTTTTGGGACTTGACATAACCTCCGCCCCATCGGTGAACACCGATAACTCAGCATTGACAGGGCCGGTCCCCTGTGGTAGCATAGACTGAAATCCATCCATAAATTGAAGTATCGAGGCGCAACATGAATCCAATCAGAAAGCTATACTGCCGCACCTTCCAGCTGTGCCTGCGCATCGCCCTGCCCTTCCTGCCCTATCGGGAGCCGAAGCTGCTGCTGAATCTGGACGACGCCAAGGCGGAGCTGAACCGGCTGGGATATACGAAGGTGCTTATCGTGACGGACCCGTACCTCTCGGAGCATCTGCTGCCGGAGGGCATCCTCCCGGCCCTGCGGGACGGGGGCATCGAGTACGCGCTGTATGACCGGACGGTGTCCAATCCCACTGTGGAGAACGTGGAGGAGGCCCGGCGGATGTATCTGGACCAGCACTGTCAGGCCATCATCGCCATCGGGGGCGGGTCCTCCATCGACTGCGCCAAGGCCGCCGGAGCCCGTATCGTCAAGCCCCGGCAGCCGGTGGACAAAATGCGTGGCCTGCTGAAGATACGCCGCCGCCTGCCCGACCTTATCGCGGTGCCCACCACCGCCGGCACCGGGAGCGAGACCACCCTGGCCGCCGTCATCACCGACCCGGCGACCCATCATAAATATCCCATCAACGCCTTCGCCCTCATCCCCCACTATGCCATTCTGGACTATCATCTGACCCTGGGCCTGCCCCCTCAGGTCACCGCCACCACCGGCATGGACGCCCTGACCCACGCCGTGGAGGCGTATATCGGCCGGAGCACCACCCGGCACACCCGGGCGATGGCCATCGAGGCGGTGAAGCTCATCCGGGAAAACCTCCTCCCGGCCTATGACAACGGTCAGGACATAGAGGCCCGGAGGAACATGCAGCGGGCCGCCTATTGCGCAGGCGTGGCCTTCACCCAGTCCTATGTGGGCTATGCCCATGGGGTGGCTCACTCCCTGGGGGGACGATACGGCACCCCGCACGGCCTGGCAAACGCCGTCCTCCTGCCTATGGTGCTGGAGGCATACGGGGAGAGCTGCCATAAGCGGCTGGGCCGCCTGTCCCGCATCTGCGGCATCGCCCCGGAGGGCGCATCGGACGCAGAGGCCAGCGGCGCCTTCATTGCCTGGATACGGGAGATGAACCGGAACATGAACATCCCGGACCACCTGACCGGCATCCGCCGGGAGCATATCCCCGCCATGGCACAATACGCGGATGCGGAGAGCAATCCCCTCTATCCCGTCCCGAAGCTGATGAACGCCAGGGAGCTGGAGGCCCTGTATATCCGTGTCGCCGGGGAGGATTTGGAGTAAAGCAGAGAATATAAGAGCAGCCGCCGGAGGGTCTGTGCCCCCGGCGGCTGCGCTGTGTTATATGCTGCTTGTCTTTATCAGTAATACTTCTCCACCAGTGCCACGATGGTATCCAGGCTGTAGAAGTTCTCCGGCAGAATCTCCCTTGAGGGGATGTCGATGTCCAGATCATCGTTCAGTTGGTTCACCATAGCCACAACGGCGAAGGAGTCGATGACCTTTCCCAGCACCAGGTCGGTCTCCGTCTCAAAGTCCACATCGGGGACCACGTCCAGAAGTATCTCCAGAACCTTTTCTCTCATTTTGTATATTCCTCCATTTATATATGAATAATAATGAATAAACCTGTTATTTGCGGGATAAATATTTATTTTGCCCGCTTCCGGCCCGCCTCGCTGGCGATGAGCTGCTCGGCCTTATCCAGCACTCCTCTGTCGCGCTCCTTGATGCGCCTGGCGGGGCAGCCCACATATACGCCCCAGGGCTCGGTGGACTTGGAGATCATGCTCATGGCCCCGAAGGAGCAGCCCTCTCCGATATGCACCCCGGGCAGGATGACGCAGTGGGTGGCGATCAGGACGTGCTTGTCCAGGATGACCGGCTCCTCCGTCAGCTTGCGGAAGCGGGGCGGCACGGTGGGATTGTTCATATAGGGGCCCACATAGTCGTCCGTAATGCCATAGAAGGAGCAGTGGGAGGATATGCCGCTGAAATCATCGATCTCGATGCGGGACGAGCCGCTGTACAGCTCGCAGTTGGAGCTGATGTGGATGTGATTTCCGATGCGGATATGCCCGTTCAGGACGGTGAAGTCGTCTATCTCCACATCGTCCCCGATCTCGATCTGATCGGTGTGATACAGCTTGCAGGTGCGGCAGATCAGCACCCGCTTGCCCAGGCTCTTAAAGCCCATGGCCCGCAGCTCTTTGTTGGAAAAATAATCAATATCCATGAATTTTCCTCCATCTTTAGTGATTATTTAAGGGTTTTCTTTGCATAATTATATCATTCCGGGGTATTCAGCGGGTCCAGGCCGATATGCCCTCTGGCCACATGAGGGGGCTGTCCCTCCCGGCATATGACCACCGCCGGAAGGTCCCGGCTCAGGAGGAAGGCGAAGCCCTCGTTGATGGAATAGGCCCCCGTCCGGCAGAAGGCCAGCAGGTCTCCCCGCTGTATGGGCGGGGTGGACACCCGGCGCACCAGCACATCGTTCGGTGTGCAGAGGCTGCCGCACACGCACCAGTCCTCCGGCTCGCCCTTCCCTCCGGTCAGGCGGCGGATATCCGGCACCTGGGTGCCCTTCATCTGGCCGTCATAGTTCATCTGGTGCAGGCCCCCGTCCACAATGGCATAGCGGAAGCCGCAGTTTGTCTTGGTGTCCATCACCGTGGTGATATAGCTGCCGCAGGAGGCGGCATAGAACCGGCCCATCTCCACCGTCAGGTCGTATTTCTTCCCCATCGCCCGGATGAGGGGGGCGGTATCCCGGAGCAGAGCCTCCTCCGCGCTGTCCGGGTCCTCTCCGAAGTAGTCAATCCACAGGCCGGGGCCGTATTCGATCTTCGTCATAGCCAGGCCCGTCTCCTCCCATATCCGGCGGATGAGCCCGTCCAGCTTGTCCAGCTCCCGGCCGATCAGGGTGGTGCGCTTTTTCAGCGTGCCGGAGAAATAGTGCAGGCCGGTGATCTCTATATTTGGATAATTATCCCTCTCCGCTGCAAGGCGGACAAGCTCCTCCTCGTCCATGCCGAATTGGTTATCCGATGTAAGTCTCAGCAACACCGGGACCTTCCGGCCTCTGGCTTCGGCGGCCTTCTGAATATATTCAGCGTGGAGCATGCTCTCCACTGTGAATATATATACATTATCGTCCATCGCCCGTTCCACGCTCTCCATGGTCTTGTTCACCCCGGAGAATACGATGGTGCTCAGGTCCGCCCCGGCGTTTTCGCATACGGTCAGCTCCCCGGGGCTGCATACCTCCAGACGGTCAATATCCTCCGGCAGGCACCGGAGAAGGAAGGGATTTGCCTTGATGGAATAGCACAGGGCCACATCCGGCCCGAAGGCGTCCCGCACCAGGGCCAGCCGCCGGGCGAACTCGTCCGCATCGAAGACATATAAGGGCGTGCCGTATTCCCGGGCCAGGGCCAGCAGCTTTTCGTTATCCATAGTCGTTCACCTCACAACAGGGTCTTGAGATAGGTCCGGTCTATCTTGCCGTTGGCGTTCAGGGGCATGCTCTCCAGCACCACCAGCCGCCGGGGCAGCATATAATCCGGCAGCCTGCCGGCCAGGGCCTGATTCAGGTCCCGGAGCTTCAGGTCCGGTGTCGCGGTGGTGCAAAACAGGGTGATTCGCTCCTTATCCTTATTATAAAGGCAGCAGGCAAGCTCTATAAAATCCAGGGCGTTGGCCGCCGCCTCGATCTCTCCCAGCTCGATGCGATAGCCCTTATACTTGATCTGATAGTCCGTCCGGGACATGAACACCAGGTCGCCCTCCTCATTGTACCGGGCCCAGTCTCCCGTCCGGAGCAGACGGCGCTTCCGCCCGTCTATCTCCAGCTGGATAAAGGTTGCGGCGGTCTTCTCCGGGTCGTTCACATATCCGTCCCCCAGGGCCTGGCTCTCCACCAGTATCTCCCCCTGCCCGGCGGACAGGGCTCCGTCCTGATAGAGATATATCCGGGTGTTCGCCAGAGGCTGACCGATGGGCAGCGCCTCCGGCAGCGGCTCCTCCCGGGGGATGTGATACAGGCAGCATATCCCCGCCAGCTCCGAGGAGCCGTAGAGGTTTATGAATTCCACCTCCGGCAGGGCCGTCCGCCAGGCCTCCAGGTCCTTGATGGGGAATACCTCCCCCACAAAGCATACCCGCCGCAGGGTGGTGGGCAGGATATCCCGGAAGGTCCGGAGCCGGGCCACCACCGCCAGGGCCGACGGCACCCAGGAGATAAACGATATAGCCTTTTCGTTTAAGTATTCTATCAGGGTCACCGGGAAGGCGAACTTCGCCGAGGGGATGATCTCCAGCCTGGCCCCGGTTTTCAGCATGAGATAGATGTCCTTCGCCGAGGCGTCGAAGCAGAAGGGGGTCTGGTTGCCGATGATCTCATCATCGGAAAAGTCCAGCTCCGGGACGTAGGCCTCTATGAAGTCCATCACCGCCCCGTGGCTCTTTCGGATGCCCTTGGGGTCGCCGGTGGAGCCGGAGGTATAGATGATGTAAAGCCCGTCCTCCCCCGCCGGTGTGACCGCCGGAGCCTCTGCTCCCGGCAGGTCCAGGCTGTCCCAGGGGATATAGACACAGCTCTCCCCTGCGCCGTCATACTCCCCCTCGCCGAAGCCCAGGATGAGCCCTATCCCGGCGTGGCGGAGTATTCGCTGGTTCTTCTCTGCCGGGGCCTCCGGGTTCAGGGGCACATAGCACACCCCCGCCGCAGCGCACCCCAGCATAGCGGCGATCACCGCCGCCCGCCGCTGGGCGTAAAGGCCCACAGGCCGGTCCGCAAGGCCCTTTTCCGTGAGATACCGGCCCAGGCCGTATGCTTTATCCCGCAGCTGCCGGAAGGTCAGCGCCTCCGTCCCGTCCGCCACCGCCACCTTATCCGGCCGGGCCCGGCAGGACGATTCCAGATATTCCAGTATGTTCCCCATATTTCCTTTCTCATCCTCCCGCCGGATAAGCCCAGCATATCAGGCAAATTTTTATCAAGGCCATATTAACGCCCCCGGTCCCCGCTGTCAAGAGCCCGGGTAATATTTTCCTCTTTGGTGCGGGGGAATGACAGTCGGACCTATCCCCACACCACCGGGTCGCGGTCTTTATTATAACCAAAACGCCCCACTCTGACAAGCCCCACCGCCTCTTTCTGACGGGTCGTATAGGGAAAATGTATAATGTTTAATTGAAAATATACCAAAATTAAT
>JAJQBY010000048.1 GCA_021203045.1 Oscillospiraceae bacterium
CTGCCCAGAGAATACATCATGACTGAAGCTCATTTGTGGCGAATGGACAGCAGTTATGAGGAATGGGGATGATAAGCCCGGAATTATCGTAGCTGCAAACAAATTCGACTGCGAAAGGAGCTTCATATGGACATCACTTACACAAAATGTGGGGACTACGACCTCCCCAACATCGCACTCGCTGACACCACGCATTACCACGTCGGAAAATATGGCCGGATGCGCCGAGCTTTTCTCCGGGAACACCGGCCTATTCAGTACAACGACTTGGTTCTGACAGAGAAACTATTCCCTCATCTGGCGGAGATCGACGAAGCCTGCCACCATCGTTTGGAAGTTATGATTCCAGCTATGGCCGAACATGAGGGCGTTACCGCCGCCTTGAAAAGGGCTGACCAGATGGAATGGGTGCGGCGTATGAACAACATCAAAGCCAGGGCCGAGGAGATTATACTGGCTGAGCTAGTGTATGCTAATTGAAAGATTGGATCGACAAATGCAAAAGTGGTAGTAAATCCTAAAAATGATGATTTACTACCACCAGGCACAGAGTTATTCGCGCGCGGGTTTCGAGTTATGATTTTCGTAACTTGAAACCCGTTTCGCGAGGAGACAAATTACGGCTAAGGAGGCCCCGGACATTTTGTCCAGGGCCACTTTTGTTACTCTTGTGCGCCTATTCATCATCGTGCAGGTTATCCATAAATGTGTCACTCAGTCCCTGTGGCACCACTCCGGCCCATACCTGAGTGGTGTCCAATTCGGGGTAATGATACCGCCAGCGGTCGTAATCCTCTCTGGAAATCTTTCCAGTCTCCAGCTTTGCCGCTTGTCCCCACCACGCACAGAGCCTCTGATGTAATTTGGCGGCATCCCGCCCCTGCCGTACATCGACATGGAGGACAATCTCTCCTTCTATCTCTGTGACTCTCAGGCCATATATATCCTCTAAGGTGAACAGTGTGTGCATCAGGCCAGTATAGCTGTCAATATCCGGGACGGTCAATGCCTGAGGCGAGACATCCAGTGCCTCCGCCAGGCGGTTCGTGATGTCAGCCTTCGGCGTCCTGCTGCCGGACTCATACTGTGCCATACGCACGTCGGCATTGCTCTCAGGGAAACCCACTGCCTGTCCCAATTGTTTCAGCTTCATGCCCTTCTTCTTGCGGAAAAAGTGTATCCGTTCTCCTATTGCCATTGCTCGCTTACACTTCCTTTTAGAGTATGTTCAGTATAGCGTAATTGCTTATACGAATCAAGGGAACCAACTGAATTTGCTTAAACTTCTCGTAACCAGAGCTTGACCTAAACGTAAATGCGTAGTAAAATCAAATTAGTTAAGCGAATATATTTAACATTCGGCCAGATAATCCTCCGAACATACATAGCAGGAAAGGAGGCTATGAGGATAGTGAAGGGATTGTTTTTGTTCAGGTGCAGCGCCAGGCGCTGTACAACGGGAAGGAGGACTGGTCGCGTGAATAACAACTTTTGCATGACCCGGCATATCGGGTCAACCACCTATAAGGTGAAGGTGTTCCTGGCGGAGAACGGCAGGGAGACCATGGCAGAGAAGATTTTGCGGATAATGCAAAATGAGGTGTTGGAATCGGCTATAGATCGTGGTATACTGGATTTGCCACAAGTGAGCTTTCAGTCTGAAAGGAGTGCCTAATGGCTACCAGACAGACGGAAGAAAAAATAACCGCGCTCTATGAGCGCCTCTCCCGCGATGATGAGACTGCGGGGGACTCGAACTCCATTGTAAACCAAGAGTTGCTATGTAGAGGGTGGTCTCTGCCGACCACTACTACTACATGACTGCGGCTCATCTGTGGAGAATTGACGAAGCAGTTATGGGAAAGGAGAAAATCCAGTAATTGCAAGCAATTCAACGCAGAAAGGAGTCAGATAAATCATGAAATCCCTGTTTGAACAGATGGGCGGGACCTATACGCAGGTTGGAGATTACTTCATCCCCGATCTCGTCCTGCCCGATACCAAGGAATACCACATCGGCAAATACGGGCGGATGCGCCGCCGTTTTCTCAAAGAACATCGCCCCATCGTCTACACCAACATGGTTTTGGAGGGCACCCTTTTCGAGCATCTTGCCGAGATCGATGAATCCTGCAACAGCCGTATGGAGATCATCTGCAAGGCGATGGCTGAACGTGAGGGCGTGACGGAGGCATTGAAAGCAGCCGATCAACTCGAATGGGTGCGCCGGATGAACAGCATCCATGACAGAGCGGAGGAAAGCATCCTGGCCGAGCTTATCTACAGTTGATTACAATATATCCCAGCGTTGGTGTGGCACTGACGCTGGGATATTTTTATGTGAGCCTTGATTTACTTGGTCACTATCTTAGTCACTATCTTGGTCACATCTTAGTCACTCTGAAAATTGGAGAACTTGTACTTGCCATTTCCCTGACCTCCCACCGCTTTAATGAGGCCAAGGGTTTTCAGGCGAGTCAAAAATTTCCCAGCGGAAGATGGTGCTAAAGCAAACATATTCAATACATCAGCTCTGCTGAAAGCACGTTCATAACCATAGTTATCGAACAGTGTGAGAGTTTTCTCTTTTGTGGGGGCGCTCATTTTCAAAGTAGAAAGGTGGCGTTCAAACGCTACTTTATCTGCACCAAGCGCTACTTTTTCGGGTTCAAGCGCCACCTTTTTTATGTCAATGCCATAGTTTAGATTATAGAGCGTCACAAAGAACGAGGTAGACGTGGATACGAATTTAGGCTCGACTTCCGGGCGGTAATTTACCGCATGGCGATAATCTGCCTTGATTTTCTTGAAACCACTGCCCCGACGCTCCATGAAGTGCATACGGCTGAAAATATCAGCGATCACAGGGTTGCGCCGTTTGGAAGCAATATGATCCGTGTCCTGATCCTGCACAATCGTCCCGTCGAACATACCGCCGGGGGAATAGATCTCCAACCGGTCATCAAAAATGTCAATATGCACCTCGCTGCCGATCTCCATATAATCACGGTGGATCAACGCATTCACGAGAGCTTCGTGGACAGCTTGCTCCGGGTATTCCGGCATCTCCACACGCCCGCTCCCGGTCTTTTTCCATCGCTTTTTGGAATTGTTTTTGACAAATTCCTCTCCGTTCTGGAGCAAAGAGATCAGGGAACCGCTGTATTCCTTGTCGTCCAAGGCATCCATGACCCCGGATGCTTTATCCAACCCGTACCAGCGGGTACAGAACAGGCGGGAATGGCGAATAGGCGAATCATCAGCCAGCAGCGCACCAGCATTGGTCAAATTGCCGCTTTCATCCAGAAGCTCAAAGGATACAAAATCAGAGTCCGTCAATTCATTGCCGGCCTGAACCCGATAGACAGAACGGAGCTTTGTAAAAGCCAGCTTTTCAAACGAATATCTGGACGGCAGGCTATCGTAAGAGATATGGCTGCCACGCAGGACAAGCCGTTTTAGAGCGGTAGCATCTGCTGGAATACTTTCATTGCCCACACGGACATAGGCGATCCGATTTCCGTCACCAACATAGTAATAGGGCGTTTCCTGCCCACCAGGGACTCTCAAAATAATGAAGTCTTTCCCGTCCTCGCTGTGGTTCTCCATCACTGCCTGGGGAACAGGGTCCATCCTGCTTTTGATGGCCTCGCTTATTTTTTTGGATACCTCCTTTGCATGAGCAAGCCCCACAAGCGTTTCATCATCGGATACGCCAAAGATGAGTGCGCCGCCGATCCCGTTTGCAAATGCACTCACACTTTTCAGCCAGCTACGAGGCTTGCGCTCCTCCAGTTTCTCTTTCTTATCGTATTCAGTGCTTTCGTCGATAAAATCTGCAATTCGCATGGTTCCACCTCATTTCCGTTTGCCATCTGACGGCTTATTCTTTGCCCGGCTCTTATACACATTATATTGATTCTTACACTGGGGGCTGCAAAAGACTGCGCTGGGACGGCTTGCCACGAAAGCTTTCATACAGTGCTTGCACAGGCGAAGCGGCCTTTTATCGTCCGCCAGCATGAAGCTGAACATCATCTGTAAGCCCAACAGCAGAGAGTGGAAGTCCCACTCGATGGTCGGCTTATCCAGGAGCAGAATCCGATAGGTCGGCGCAATGCCGCCAAACGCCGCCATGCTCTGCTGGTACAGGCTTCGCTGATCCTCGCTCAGTTTATCATAATCCAGATAGTAGAGGAAGCTGCCGGTCATGGTAAAGGCCAGGTCGGTAAACTGCTGTCTCAGCCAGTCGTAGCGTTCTGCGTAATCCCTCTGGAAGCTCATATTAACCGCCATCGGCCTCTCACTCATGGTCAGAGCCAGCCCCATCATGGTTCTGTCCCCGTTAATATTCCACATGGATTCTATGCCACGCTTGACCACATCCGGCTTTTCAAAGGGAAAGAAAACAGAGAGATAGTCCTCCGTGGACATGGTTTCTTCCTTTATAAAATGGTTCTTCGGCAGATAGACCGCCTCATATTCCATAAAATCCGGTGTGGTGGGCAATGCGGTCATCAGCCCCAGAAGACCGTATTTAACAGCAAACTGCGTGATCGCCGCCTGTATCTCGCTGTCCGGCTTTTTGCTCATGCCCATGCGCCCGATGTTGATCGCATCCACCACAAGGCTATCCGAATCGCTCAAAGGGTCGTAAATATCCAGCTTCGCCTCAGCCGCAGGCGTGAGGTAGAGAACGCCGGATTTGTCCTTCTTCCACACGTAATCATTGTATCGCACCCAGTTGGAGCTTGTCTTTTCAAATAGATTGCCCATGTAGTATCACTTCCAATCTGCATTCGCTATATTGTAACCCGAAACCTTCAAAATCATATTACCATTATACGATGCTGACCCATATAGGTCAATGGTCATTTTCCTTCAAGAATGCCTTTTCTGCTATCGTCAATTCCTGCTGTGCCTTTTCTCCGCTCTGGAGATAGGCCAGCAGCTTTTTTTGTACCTTTTTCAACAGCGTTGCTCGCACCTTTCGGATATTTCGGTCTGTCTGTCCACGGATGGCCGCAATTTTTGTAGAGCTGAACAGGCGGATGGCATGGAGATAGAGCAATTCCTTGTCCATCTCGGACAGTTCATAAAGAATATCTGAAATATAAGCGTCAGCGACCAACTCGTGGATCTCATAAGGGCAGTCAAAGAGAGCATCAATAAACTCTCCTCTGCGTATCTGGAGCGCAAGAACGGAACTCATTGTATTGGGAAAATACAGCTCATCCGGCGAAACGTTGTAGTCCAGGGGCAAGTCATCTCCGCTGCGGCTTAATTCGTGATACCGCTCCCGGCGCTCTCTGTTTCTGTCCAGCTTATCCCACCAGTCGATCACCCGTTCAAAGTCGGCCTGCGTTCTGGCGGAATCCTCCAGTCGGGCAAGAGCTTCCGCCTGTAGCTCCCGTTTTAGCTTCGCCTTCTCCGGCTGCTCGTCGGCGTCCTCATCAATTGGTCGAGCCTCGGCATCAGCCTCCAGCGCCGCTATCGTTTCCTGTTCAATGGAGAGCTGCCTTGCAAGCTGTTCGTCGAACTCAGTCTCGGCATCGTCGTCAGGGGGAATGTCCAGCCTGCCGGTTTTGGTTTTGGGCCGGGGTTTTTCATCCTCATCAAAAACATCCGCTTCATATTCATCTCTACGCATTGCCAGGCACCTCCCTTCAAATTTTTTTGAAAATTTCTCAAAAACAGTTCCGCTTGACCTGCGTTATTTCTCCTATTAGTGAGGAGGTAATATGTTTAGCCGTTTTTATATTACCTCTATCACTTTAGAAAGGAGGGATCGCCCATGAATCAGGTTAGTTGTGAGTTGACCGGGCGGGAAAGACAGCGCATCAGAAAGCTGGTCACTTCCCGCTGTGCCAACTATGACAGGGAGTACGGATGTCTGCTTCTGGACTGTGATTGCTATATGTTCGGCGTCTGCCATACAAACAGCGCACTGTGCAGATATTTCAGGGAGGCCGTACTACCAACCGACCCGGAGCTGGAAGCTGTATTCAAGCCTATGCCGACGCAGCTCAAAGCCTGTAAGGTCTGCAGCAGGAAGTTCCCTGCCGACGGCAAGCGGGTGGACTGCTCTGAGCGCTGCGCAAATCAGGCTCGAAGGCAGCAGACCGCAGTCAGAGTCCGACGGTACAGGGAACGTCGGAAACAGCAATAGCTCGCCCTGTAACCATTTTGGCCTTTGAAAGCTTTGCGCCGCAAGGCTTTTCAGAGGCCGTTCTTATGTGGGGTAAGGTTTTTACCCATGAAAGCCGTGTTTTAGACTTTTATGGTTACACCCACTGGAACCAACACCATTATACACGAATACACACAAAATCTCAATCTATGGAGGAAAATTGCCTATGGAAAAACACGATCCAATGACCAGTACCTGACCCGGCGCATCGGCGGCACCACCTATAAGGTGAAGGTCGCATTCAGCGAGACGGGCAGTGAGACGATGGAGGATAAAATTTTGCGGATGATCCGCAACGAAGTAGTTACAACTGGCGGAATCTGTGATACAATGGACGTACCACAGATGAGCCGCCAGTCTGAAAGGAGCGCCTAATTATGGCAATCAGACAGACGAGCGCATTATCAAATGCAGAGGAAAAAATCACAGCCTTGTACGAAAGGCTCTCCCGTGACGATGAGTTGACCGGGGACAGTAATTCCATTGTGAATCAAAAAATCCAGTTGCAGGACTACGCTGCCCAAAAGGGCTTCACGAATTGCGTCCACTATACCGATGACGGGTATTCGGGCGGAAATTTTGATCGCCCTGCATGGAAGCAGATGATCGCTGATATTGAAGCCGGAAAGGTCGATACAGTCCTTGTGAAAGACCTTTCCAGAGCGGGTCGCGATTACCTGCAAACCGGTTTCTATACGGAGGTGCTGTTCCGTCAGCACAATATCCGCTTTATTGCCATCGGCAACGGGATCGACAGCGCAGACCCAACCAGCAGCGAGTTTGCGCCGTTTATTAATATCATGAGCGAATGGTATCTCCGGGACCTGAGCCGGAAACAAAAAGCGGCTATTCGGGTAAAGGGTGAATCGGGCATGCCGACCACCAACACCGCCATCTACGGTTATAAGAAAGACCCGGAGGACAAGCACCACTGGCTCATCGACGAGGAAGCCGCCGCCGTTGTCCGCAGGATATTCCAGCTTACTATTGATGGATACGGCCCATATGATATTGCGAGGATATTGTACGATGACAAGGTGGAGACCCCGGCGGTCTACTTTGCCAAGCGCGGCCTTGGCGTCTGGAAGAGCAGGGAGGAATTTTCTGACCCGTATTTTTGGAGCGGCAATGTCGTTGGACAGATCGTCTCCAAGCGGGAATATTGTGGTGATACGGTCAACTTCCGTTCTTATAAAGAGTCCTATAAGGACAAGAACCGTGTTCTGAACCCGCCGGAGGACTGGCTGATCTTCGAGAACACCCACGAAGCCATTGTAGACAGGGAGACCTGGGAGCTGGCGCAGAAGCTGCGGAAAACACCAAGACGAATCGACACCTTTGGCGAGGCCAATCCCCTGACTGGTCTTTTGTACTGTGCCGACTGTGGGGAGAAGATGTATAACCACCGTTCGAGGGGCGGCACGAAAAATAATAAGTTCCCTTCAGACTTTTTTAACTGCTCCACGTACACGCTGGCACACCAGAGGCACTCTACAGCCTGCTGTGGACATTATATCAGGACGAAAGCAGTCCGTGAGTTGATTTTGAAGACGATCCGCACCGTCAGCACCTTTGCTATTTCCAATCAGGAGGAATTTACAAGTAAGGTGCGGGAAGCATCCCAGGTCAAACAGGCGGAGGAGGCAAAGACAGCCAAACGGAAGCTGAACAAAGACCGAAAGCGATACACCGAACTCGATCATATTATCAAGAAGCTCTACGAATCCTTCGCCGTTGGCCGCATTTCCGAGGAGCGCTTTGATACCCTGCTGAGTGAGTATGAGACGGAGCAGAAGACGCTTCGTGAGTCTATTGACGGAGCGGAGGAACAGCTTGCAGCCTTTGAGGAAGATACCGACCGGGTAAAGCAGTTCCTGGCCCTGGCAAAGAAGTACACGGACTTTTCCGAACTGACCACGCCGATGATCAACGAGTTTGTGGACAAGATCATTGTCCATGCGCCGGAGAAAATCGACGGGGATCGTGTACAGGAAGTCGAAATCTACCTGAACTTTATTGGCAGGTGCGAGCTACCTGCCCCAGAGCTGACGCCGGAGGAGGCCAAGCGGCAGGAGCAGCTGCACCGCCACCGCACCAAAAGCCGTGAACGGTATCAGATGATCAAGGCAGGCGAACACGCCGTAGGGCAGCCGTTCACGCTGACCTGCAAGTGCTGCGGTAAGGAATTTGAGTCCAGAAGCTCCGCCGGGATGTTTTGCAGTGCGAACTGCCGGGCGAAATTCTATAGGCAGGAAGCAGCGGCAAAGCGAAGCAGGGATTGCATCTGCGGGAACTGCGGAACGACGTTTACGACCACAAGGGAAAATGTAAAATACTGCTGCGACGATTGCAGTAAGGAAGCAGCCCGTAAAAGACGGAAAGAACGTTATGCGGCAAAGATGGGAAAGGAGGCGGAGCCTGCCGATGTGGAATGACGAATGGGAACGGCAGAACCAGGACAAGCTGAAGCAATGGTATATGGAACAGGTCGCCGCCGACCCGCTGGCTGATGGGCCGGTGCGGAGGATTATCTGCGCCGGATGTGACCAGGTTTTCTATACGATGGTCAAGTCGAAGAAATACTGCAATTACGACACCTGTGGCAGAATCGGAAACTACCGGCTGCAAAAGCAGCACCGACTGGAAAGGCGGCAAAACTGTGTTTGTGCCGGATGCGGTAAGACCTTCACACCGAAGCGCTCCGACGCCAAGTATTGCAGCAATGCTTGCCGCCAGCGGGCATACCGGGAAAGCCAGCGTGTTACGGATACGCCATGTACCCCGAAGGGGAACTTGAGGTGAGCGTTACGGATAAGCTAAGTGCTCCGAAGGGAAACTTAGCATGACTGCAAAATAAAACGAGATAGCGTTACGGCTATTGCTTGTGACCCTTTGGAGTACAACCAGTAGCCGTAACGATAACGCAAGTGGCAGACCATGAGAGACGTGGATCTCTCGTGGCCTGCTATTTTTATGCCAAAAAACAAAACTTGTATCGCCGCACAGCGGCAGAAAGGAACACACTATGAATTTTATGAACACCAACACATTAACCAACGGGCCTGTTGTCATCGGCATTGATCACGGCTATGGCAATATCAAGACGGCTCACTGCTGCTTCAAGTCCGGCGTGACTGCCTATGACAAGGAGCCGACCTTCAAGAGCAATCTGCTTATTTACGAGGGAACCTATTATATCATCGGGGAGGAACACAAGGAATTTATCTCCGACAAGATGACCGACAGCGACTATTATATTCTGACGCTGGCTGCTATTGCCAGAGAGCTGAATATCCGCAGGCTGACCTCCGCCAGCGTCCACATCGCCGCAGGACTTCCCCTGACCTGGGTGAGCGAACAGAAGGACAGCTTCCGTTCCTATCTCTTACAGAACGATGCTGCTGACTTCTCTTTCCGGGGAGTGGACTACCATGTGGAATTTGCCGGAGCGGACATCTTTCCCCAGGGCTTTTCCGCTGTGGCAGATCGGCTCCGGGATTTTCGGGGCGTCAATATGCTCTGCGACATCGGAAATGGGACGATGAACGTGATGTATATCAACGAGTGCCGCCCTTTGGCGAAAAGGTGCTTTACGGAAAAGTACGGCACGAACCAGTGCCTGATCGCCGTCCAGGAAAATCTGATGCGACAGTTTGGCGTGTCTGTGGACGATACGGTGCTTGACCGGGTGATCCGCACCGGAACAGCGGACATCAGCGAACGGTATCTGAACGCCATCCGTGCCACCGCAACAGAGTATACCGCCGGGATTTTCCGTCGCCTGCGGGAGCATGAGTATGACCCAGAGCTGATGCGCCTTTATGTGGTAGGCGGCGGGAGCTGCATGGTCAAAAACTTTGGGGAGTATGAGCGGAACCGGGTGATCATCAACGATGACATCTGCGCTACCGCCAAGGGTTATGAGCTGCTGGCGGCGCAGAAGCTCCAGAGAAAAGGCGGCCTGGTATGAAGCGGATCTTTACAACGACCGTCCGCCTGAATCTGGATGATGAGGATGACCGGCGAGCCTTCGAGCATCTGCAACGGCTGGACAAAAGACAGTACCGCTCTTACAGCAAGGCCGTCGTCGCCGCAGTCAACACCTATTTTGACCGGCAGGAACAACTTGCCGCTGACCCGTATCTGGAAACCAGGGAGAAGGAGGATGCGTTTCTGGAAAAGATCGAGCAAACCATCCGGAGCAGCCTGCGGGACAGTGCGCCTTTGGGGGCTGGCAGCTTACTGCAACTCTTGCAAGGCGCACAGCCCTCAGCCGCTCCTGCTCCTCAGACAGACGAAGAGGATATTTCTGCGGCATTAGACTTCGCAGACAGCTTTTGATACCACAACTGCCCCGCTTGGTATTGACCCGATACCAGATGGGGCGGCTGTGCTATCACTTTTTTGAGTGGAAAATTATTACTACCAAATCAGCGGCCATTTGGTATCCGATTGATACCAGATGGCCGCACTTTTACTATCAAAGGAGATTTTATTTATGACAGACGACGAAAAGAAGCTCTTACAGGCAAAGCACCGCATGGAGGAAGCACAGGCCAGAGACCGTGTGAAGGAGCGAAAGGCCAGGACACGGAGGCTCATTCAGGAAGGGGCGATTTTGGAGAAGGCGTTTCCAGTCGCTGCGGGGATGGAGCTGGAGACACTGGAGTATTACCTTGTACAGCATTTACAGAAGCACGTTTGAGATCGGGGAGCGTTCCGGGAGACCGGGGCGCTTCTCTTTTTTATCCCGAAGGGCGCACTTACTCACCACCGTCCCGTTGGGGCGGCGGTGGTATCCTTCCCTGCGGTCAGGCTCGTGCGCTCTCCGAGGGGGATGCGGCTTCTACGGAAGCCTACATCCAATGCCACAAGGCTGCGGCCTTGCTGCCATTGGATGCGTCGAACACCAGCCTGCTTACCGTGAGCAGTCTGCTATTCGACCTGCGAAAACCTGCCACCGGCAGCTTTGTCGCAGATACGGGGGCGTCGTGAAGTGCGACGCCCCATCTTCTTTTTTACGAAAAAGAAGCAAAAATGGAAAGGACGGTGATCGAATGGCGATTTATCATTTGGAAGCGAAGGTCATCAGCCGAGGTGCTGGGCGTTCCGCCTGTGCTGCGGCTGCTTATATGAGCTGTTCCCGCATTTACAACGATTATGACGGGATACAGCATGACTACACCAGAAAGCAGGGGCTTGTCTGGCAGAAGGTATTTCTACCGGAGAATGCCCCTCCGGAGTGGCAGGACAGGGAGACACTCTGGAATGCTGTTGAGGAAAACGAAAAGACGAAGGACAGCCGATTGGCCCGCGAGTTCGTGGTGGCATTGCCCGTGGAATTGGATAAGACACAGTGGCAGACTTTGCTGACAGAGTTTGTACAGGAGCAGTTTGTCGCTGACGGAATGTGCGCCGATGTCTGTATCCATGATACCGATGGACACAACCCTCACGCCCACATCATGCTGACGGTTCGCCCGCTGGATGAACACGGAAAGTGGCAGTACAAAACACAGAAGGAATATCTCTGTGTCCGAAATGGCGAGGAACGTGGCTTTACCGCTACCGAATTCAAAGCAGCTCAGACCGAGGG
>JAJQBY010000127.1 GCA_021203045.1 Oscillospiraceae bacterium
TTGACGCAGTGGTTGCGGCCGGAGCGAATGTGTTCGCCTTTGCCCGCTACTGCCCCACATCGGAGGAAAAGGATACTGGCATCGAACCGCTCCGCTACCGGAAGCTGCTGGCAGACTGCGACAGGAAATTCAAAGCGTATGAGGCCGCCGGGTGCCAGACCTACTTTAATAGGAAAGACCATCTCTGGACGCTCTACGAATACGAGACCGGTGCGTTCAAAATTCCCGAAACCGTGGAGGAGGGGATGATTTACGGAGGCTGCAACTGCGGCAACTGTCACCTGACCATTCTGCCCACCGGGGATGTGTACGCCTGCCGCCGTGTCCAGAACAGCAAGGTCGGCAACGCGTTTGAAGACCGTCTGGCGGATGTTTGGGTCTGTGAGATGGAGAGCTATCGGGATTACACGAGGTTTGAGAAATGCTCCAAATGTGAGCTGCTGGCATTCTGTCGGGGCTGTCCCGCTGTAGCCAGCGGGAAGGACGGGAACTTCTACGCCGCAGACCCGCAGTGCTGGCATGAAATATCTTAAAAAGGAGGCTATCTAAAAATGGGTGAACTGATGGAAACGATCATGCACCGCAGAGCGATTCGCCGCTTTGACACAAGGCAGATCGAAGAAGCGGCACTGCAGGAAATTTTACAGGCAGGCCTGTACGCTCCCAGCGCCGGAGGAAAGTAGGGGGTGATTCTTGTCGTCTGCCAGGACAAAGAGGTCAACGAACGACTGGGACGCATCAAGCGGGCTAACTCCAATCCGCATATGGCGACGGCCACAAGCTATGTTTCAAAGGAGCAGCCCAGCATTGCGGACGACCCGAATATCAAAAACGTCTTTTACGATGCGCCTACGGTCATTACCATGTTTGCGCCGAAGAACTTTCTCTTTGCCGCGGAGGACTGTGCGGTAGCCGCCGAAAACATGATGCTGGCAGCGGATTCTCTGGGAATCGGTTCCTGCTATCTTGGCCAGGGCTGGCCGGCATTTGCCGACCCATATGGGCAGGAAATCCTGAAAAAATGGAACATCCGCACGGATTATTATGCGGTCATGCAGCTTCTGCTGGGCTATCCCCGTGAGGGCGATCCGCATCCCACAGGAAAACCACGGAAGAATGACCGTGTATTAAGGGTTTAGATGGGAGGCTTTTTATGGATGCACAGACCTGTTTGAAGAAATTACAATATGTTGGCGTCCTGGCGTTCTCAACAGTAGACTCCTATGGAAATCCACAGGTCAGAAATATCAGTGCCATTCACTACGAGCCTGACGCAATGTACTTTTTTACGGCGAGAGGAAAAAACTTCTGCCGGGAACTGTTATCCGACGGGCGGGTACAGGTGCTGGGCTATACCCGCTACAAGGAAATGATTCGCCTTTCCGCACGGGCGATTCCTGTTTCCCAGGAGGAACAGCAAAAATGGGTGGACATCATCTTTACCGAACAGCCCTATCTTGCCAATGTTTATCCCGGCGATACAAGAAAGATTGGTATCGTTTTTGAAATACGGGATGCCGAAATCGAATACTTCCATCTCGGTGTCAATCCGATTTTCAGAGAGAGTTATACGATTGGAAAAGGAACAATCCGGCCGAAGGGGTATCGCATCACGGATGCCTGTATCGGCTGCGGAAAATGCGTGAAGATATGCCCGCAAGGAGCAATCGAAAAGGGCAAGCCGAGCGTGATTCATCAGGAGCATTGTCTTCACTGTGGCAACTGTTTTGAAAGCTGTCCGGTAAAGGCAATCGAAAGATTGGGGTAAAAGGCATTCTGATAGGGCTGTTTACCGGGGAATAAAACCGAATAAAAAGCAGAGAAGACATAGGCTTCAACCGTTGTCCGCTCTGCTTTTGGGATGCAAATCCCTTCTTTGCACTAGACTTGTATCATTGTAAAGTATCTCAACGCCTGCTTGACCGGTGCGATATAAAGACTGCCGACCTTCAATCCGCTGTGCTCCGGAGCATATGCCTTGATCTCATCATTCATAGGGTGTTTTCTTTTTCAATATGATGCTTTGAATGAGGTTTGGACAATGAGCATACCGTCTCGACATGCCCTGTCCAGGGGAACATGTCCACCGGTTGGGCGGTCTCCATGGTGTATCCGCCGGCGTGGAGGATATCCAGGTCCCGGGACAGAGTTTCCGGGTTGCAGGAGATATAGACCACCCGGGGCGGGGAGAGGCGGAGGAGGGAGCGGAGAAACCGCTCGTCGCTGCCGGCGCGGGGCGGGTCCATGAATACCACGTCCGGACGGTCGTGATGGGCGGCCATGTCCTCCATATATTCTCCCGCGTCGGCGGCGGTGAACCAGCAATTCGTCACGCCGTTCTGCCGGGCGTTTGCGATCGCATCCCGCACGGCGTCCCGATTCAGCTCAACGCCCAATACCTTCCCGGCCCGGCCGTTGGCGATCAGAGCGATGGTGCCGGTGCCGCAATAGGCATCCAGCACGGTCTCCCGGCCGGTCAGTCCTGCCATGTCCATGGCGGTGTTATACAGGACCTCCGTCTGTACGGGGTTTATCTGATAAAAGCTCCGGGGGGAGATGCGGAAGGTCTTTCCGCAGAGGACATCCTCGATGTAGCCCTTGCCGTACAGCACCTTTTCCCGCTGGCCCAGCACCAGCGGGGTGAACCGGTCGTTGACGTTCAAAACGATGGTGGTGATCTCCGGATGCAGCGCCAGCAGCTTGGAGATGAAGGGCTTTTGCAGCTTGAAGATGGGGCTTGCGGCCACCAGGACCACCATGACCTGGCCGGTGGCGAAGCCCCGCTTTACCAGCACATGGCGGAGAAAGCCGGTGCCCGTCCGCTCATCGTAGGCAAGCATGCGGAAGTCGGGCATCATGCTCCGGATGGTCACGATGATCTGATCTGCCGTCTCATCCTCGATCAGGCATTTGTCCACCGGCACAATGCGGTGGCTGGAGGATTGGTATACCCCGGATATGATGCGCCGCCGTCCGTCAAGGCCGAAGGCGGCCTGCACCTTGTTGCGGTAGTGGTATGGTGTGCTCATGCCTATGATGGGCCGCACCGGGCCGAACCGCCCAATCAGCTGCCGCACCCGGTTTTCCTTCCAGGCGAGCTGCTGGGGATAGTCCATGTTTTGAAGCTGGCAGCCGCCGCATTTTTTGGCGTGAGGGCAGGGGAGAGCCTGCCGGTCTGTGGTTTTCTTCTTTGTTTCCAAGGAATGCTCCTTCCGTTCCGGCGGTTGTTCTGCGCGCCGGGACGTGGTATAATCTTTCATAGATCATTATTATATAGGGAAAATCGGGGAAAGTCCAATGAAAAACGAGCCGGTACAGCTGATATATACGGACAGGCGCATTGCGGTATGTATAAAACCGGCGGGTGTGCTGTCCACAGATGAGCCGGGGGGCATGCCGGAGCTGGTGCGGGCCGCGCTGGGCCAGCCGGAGGGCTGCGTCCGGACGGTCCACCGGCTGGACAGAGTGGTGGGCGGCCTGATGGTGCTGGCCAGGTCAGCCAGAGCGGCCTCCGAGCTGGGAAAGCAGGTGCAGGACGGCCGCTTTCAGAAGGAGTATCTGGCGGTGGTCCATGGAGAGCCAGCGGAAGCGGGCCGGATGGAGGACCTGCTCCGCCGGGATACCCGGGAGCGTAAGACCTATGTGGCGGCAGAGCCGGGGAAGGACACGCGCCCCGCGGCCCTGTCCTATCGGACCATAGGCCGGCGGGACGGCATGGCCCTGGTCTCCATCCGGCTCCACACCGGCCGCACCCATCAGATACGCTGTCAGTTCGCCAGCCGGGGCTTCCCCCTGGTGGGAGACCGCAAATACGGTCAGCCGGAGGAGGAGCGCGGCATTGCGCTCTGGTCCTGCAGGCTGTCCTTCCTTCACCCGGAAACAGGGGAGCCGATGTCCTTTGCCTGCGCCCCGCCGCCGGTATACCCGTGGGATGGGTTCCGGGAGGAGCTGGAGGATATCAGATGATTGTTAAAATGTTTCGCTTTTTTAATATTTGTTACTATTTGTTTTAAAAGTGTCACCTATAACGGGAAAATTTGTAGTATAATAAAAGGGTCAGATGTTTAACTGATGATTTGGAAAGGAGAGTACATGAAACACAAAAGAATCTTGAGCCTGCTGCTGGTCCTGTGCCTGGCACTGAGCATGTCCGTGGGCGCTTTCGCCTCCGGCGAAGCCTCTGAGGAGACTGCGGACACCACAGCTTCCGGGGAGAGCTCCAGCGCCTCCGGAGAAGCCTCCGGCGAGTCCTCCAGCGGGGACTACGAAAACCGTCCCGTATACGCCTCCGGCGTTTATGAGATGGAGAGCGCCGACGCGGTAGTGGCTACATACATCCTGTATGGCTACTACAACACCACCGACCCCTCTCAGGAGGACGCCTTCACCGTTCTTGCCTTCACCGGCGAGGAGACAGCGACCCTTTACACCGATTCCTCCTGCGAGGAGGAATCCGAGGGCGTCACTGCCAGCTTTGACGGGGAGACCCTGACCCTGACCTTTGACGAGGCCCCGGAGGACGAGTTCTACGCCTACGTTCTGTTTGACGACGGCGAGACCGAGTTCACCCCCGTGCCTGTCTATGTGGTCAGCTATGCGGCGAACGAGATCTATCTCAACGCCACCACGGACTATAACGGCTACACCCTTCGCTATGACGCGGACGAGTACACGCCGGGCGCTGTGTATTATGAGGAAGGCACGGCGGACGCCATCATCGGCGGCGCCATCGACCTGTTCAGCGCAGAGGACTTTGTGGACGAGATCGCCGAGGCCGCCGAGACCACCGGCTATGACTACGACCTGCTGTATGCGGCGGTGGACTGGTATCTGAACAACGGCGCCACCACCGGCGGCGACACCTGGGAGGAATTTCTGACCGATCGCCAGGTGAACGTGAACCCCACGGACGACACGGACACCGTGGACGTGGGCGACGGCTACCTCCGCGTGGAGGCCTGCTACTGGCTGTTCCGCTATTACTGGATGAACAACACCACCTATGAGGTGGCCGCCGGGGACAACATCACCGGCATCTTCTCCGATAACATGAACAAGCTCTATGAGGATTTCAACGACTTCTTCTGGGGCCACTATTACTGCACCTGGTTCCAGGCGCTGAACCCGGCCCTTCGGTCCGGCGGTCTGTTCAAGTATGACAGCATCGTTGACCCGGACGGCTCCAACACCGATGAGCTCGGCATGTATAAATACCGCACCGAGCTGGGCGTGGAGGGCCAGGTGGCCTATGAGATCGACAGCGCCATCAACTGGGGCGACTTCCTGAACATGATCTATAACGCCATCACCGGCGGCCAGTCCGCCCTGAACGAGGCCGGCGACGCTGCGGCGGAGGCCCTGGTTGAGGCCGCCGGCGACAGCCGGGAGGCCAATGCCCAGGCGGTCATTGACTACTTCGGCCTTGACGTGGATCTGGACAGCGTTATTGACGAGACCGTCACCAAGTGGGACGCCGTTGTGGTGTTCTACGCCCTGAAGGGCACCTCTGACGCTGCCAAGGAGGTTCCTGACGACGACACCGAGGATACCTATCTTTATAACACCACCAAGTACGGCGAGCTGGCCCTGGATACCTATCTGGACACTGATACCTATTATGAGCGCCAGGGTATTGAGGAATACACCGCCGAGACCAACCACTATGGTCTGACCACCATGGCCGCCGTTACCATCAGCGACGCCTCCACCGTGGACGAGGAGGAGTGGGAAGGCTGCACCTTCTTCTATGTGGGCGACTATGTGATCGTCCTGGACAACACCGTTATCCTGGATGAGGCGGACACCGACGAGACCTCCGGCACCATCTATTATCAGGCCGGCTACTCCATGGATGAGTATGAGGGCGAGAAGGAATACGTCTCCCTGGCCTTCTCCTACACCCTGGAGGAGGACGGCACCCTGCTCCTGGAGGGCGTGGACGGCTATGACAGCTTCGCCACCGGCACCAGCTGGAACCTGGCGGACGTGGGCTCCTTCTACTGCTCCGGCCTGTGGATCCGGGACGGCGTGAAGGCTGAGCTGAGCAACACAGTCATTCTGGCCCAGGCCTCCGGCACCGGCGACGATATCAGCGACGACTCTCACCGCTTCTTCGGCGGCGGCGACGGCCTTCAGGTCACCGACGGCGGCACCTCTGTCACCGTTTCCAACGACGACGGCCAGATCTTCCTGATCGGCACCGGCTCCACCGCAGCCGGCTCCATCTATGCGGGCAGCGGCTCCACCACCGTTATCCACGGCACTACCCTGCGCAACGGCAGCGGTCATCCCTTCAGCATCTTCTATAACGGCATCCTGGTGCTGGATAACGACACCATCATGAACAGCGGCCGTATCTTCAACTCCGACGCAAGCTCCGGCACTGTTATCTTCAACAACACCGTCTGCATCGAAAACAGCGGCGCCGCCGTCCTGGACGAGACCTGCTCCGCCTACTTCGTGAATACCTTCGTCACCAAGCTCTCCGGCTGGGAGGTCAACGGCAACAGCCAGGCCATCCTGACCAACACCACCGTGGAGACCGGCGGCAGCTGGAACTTCGCCAACAAGACCTCCATGAGCTCCGACGTGGGCGAGGTGGTCCTGGTGAACAGCAACCTGCTGAGCACCAGCGGCACCATCGCCACTGCCACCCGCGGCGGCCGCGGCTACTTCCATGTGGTGGATTCCACCATCGTGTGGAGCGGCGACGCCGATACCACCCTGTTCACCGTGGGCGGCACCAGCACCTGGACCTCCGCCAGCCTCTATGTTGAGGTAGACGCGGAAAGCCAGTTCCCCACTGCCTTCACCGTGGCCGTGGCCGGTGACTGCTATTCCTCCGTCCGTGGCTGGAATGACGACGTGCTGACCTTCGAGAGCAATTCCACTCTGTATCTGGATATCGACCAGACCATCACCGTGCGCATGGACTGCACCGACACCGTCACCTGCTCCTTCAGCATGGTGGGCGTCACCGATCAGTTCTATGCCACCGGCAACGTCATCTTCGTGGAGGACGGGGAGTATGTCTACACCGGCCTTGACGAAAGCGACGAGCTGTATAACACCGATTACATCACCGCCCTGACCGACAACGGCGACGGCACGGTGGATGTGACCTACACCTTCGCTAACGGCAGCACCATGACCTACGAGAACCTGCCCTACACCGGCGACTTCGCCCTGTAAGACAGCAAAAAGGGGGCCGGAGCTCCGGCCCCCGCCCTGAGAGGGACGCCTTCCGCTAAACGGGGAGGGCGTCCTTTTCCTGCCCGGAGGACAGAGCGGCAGGAAAAATATGAGCTTCTCTGAAAAAAGCATTTTGCGCTTTGATATTTTTCCTTGACACATCCCCTGGTTGGTGATAAAATTCTACTTTGTGCGAGAGCGCAAATCTTTGAGGAAAGGAGAAAAAATATGCCCACATTTAACCAGTTGGTCCGCAAGGGACGCAAGAAGGTGACCTACAAGTCCGCTTCTCCTGCCATGCAGAAGGGCCTGAACACCCTGAAGAACCAGGAGACCGACCTGTCCAGCCCCCAGAAGCGCGGCGTCTGCACGGCTGTGCGTACCTCTACGCCGAAGAAGCCGAACTCCGCTCTGCGGAAGATCGCCCGTGTCCGTCTGACCAACGGCTATGAGGTAACGGCCTATATCCCCGGCATCGGCCACAACCTCCAGGAGCACAGCGTCGTGATGATCCGCGGCGGACGTGTCAAGGACCTTCCCGGCGTTCGTTATCATATCATCCGCGGCACTCTGGATACCCAGGGTGTGGATGGCCGCCGTCAGGGCCGCTCCAAGTACGGCGCAAAGCGCCCGAAGAAATAATTCCAGCAAATACCCAACAGCAGCCCTGTTGGTTTCTATATACTATATTATATGGGAACGCCAGGGCGCAAACGGAAGTCGAAAGACACTTTCGAGTACCGGTGAATTCATTTTTTATGAAGGAGGGAAGATTAAGTGCCCAGAAGAGGTAATGTTCCCAAAAGAGAGATCTTGCCGGATCCTATTTACCATTCTGTTCTGGTGACGAAGCTCGTGAACCAGATCATGGTGGACGGCAAGAAGGGCGTGGCCCAGAAGATCGTGTATTCTGCATTTGATATCGTCAAGGAGAAGACCGGCAAGGACCCGCTGGAGGCCTTTACGGAGGCTCTCAACAACATCATGCCCAGCCTGGAGGTCAAGGCCCGCCGTGTGGGCGGCGCCACCTATCAGGTGCCTATCGAGGTGCGGCCTGCCCGCCGTCAGACCCTGGGTCTGCGCTGGCTGGTCAGCTATGCCCGTAAGCGTGGCGAAAAGACAATGAAGGAGCGCCTTGCGGGGGAGATCATGGACGCCTGCAACAACACCGGCGCAGCGGTGAAGAAGCGCGAGGATACGCACAAGATGGCCGAGTCCAACAAGGCGTTCGCGCATTTCCGCTATTGATTTCTAAAAAGGGTTGGAGACTGAGATGGCAAGAGAATACCCTCTCGAAAAAACAAGAAATATCGGTATAATGGCCCATATCGACGCTGGCAAGACCACGACCACAGAGCGCATTCTGTTCTATACCGGCGTCAACTACAAGCTGGGCGAGGTGCATGAGGGCAACGCCACCATGGACTGGATGGAGCAGGAGCAGGAGAGAGGCATTACCATCACCAGCGCCGCCACCACCTGCCACTGGCGGGATCACCGCATCAACATCATCGACACCCCGGGCCACGTGGACTTCACCGTGGAGGTGGAGCGCTCCCTGCGTGTGCTGGACGGTTCCGTTACCGTTCTGTGCGCCAAGGGCGGCGTTGAGCCTCAGACGGAGACTGTCTGGCACCAGGCCGATAACTACAACGTACCCCGTCTGATATATGTCAACAAAATGGATATCACGGGCGCGGACTTCTATAACGTGGTGGACATGGTCCACGAGCGCCTGAAGTGCAACGCCGTGCCGATCCAGCTCCCCATTGGCCGGGAGGCCGACTTCCGCGGCATCATCGACCTGGTGGAGATGAAGGCGGACATTTATTACGACGACCTCGGCAAGGACATGAAGGTGGAGGATATCCCCGAGGACATGATGGAGCTTGCCCAGCAGTACCGGGAAAAGCTCATCGATGCGGCCTCGGATTTCTCCGACGACATCGCCATGCTGTACCTGGAGGGGGAGGAAGTCCCCTCCGACATGATCCGCGCCGCCCTGCGGGAGGGCACCATCAGCGGCAAGCTGGTGTGCGTCACCTGCGGCACCAGCTATCGCAACAAGGGCGTGCAGAAGCTGCTGGACGCGATCGTGGATTATCTCCCCTCGCCGCTGGACGTGCCCCCTGTGAAGGGCACCAATCCCAAGACGGACGAGGAGACCCAGCGCGAGCCCTCTGACGACGCGCCGTTTTCCGCTCTGGCGTTCAAGATCATGACCGACCCCTATGTGGGCAAGCTGACCTTTGCCCGTGTCTATTCCGGCACGGCCACAGCCGGCTCCACGGTCATGAACTCCACCAAGGGCAAGCGGGAGCGCCTGGCCCGCGTGGTGCTGATGCACGCGAACCACCGGCAGGATCTGGATACCATCTATTCCGGCGACATCATCGCCCTGGTGGGCCTGAAAAACACCACCACCGGCGATACCCTCTGCGACGAGAAGGAGCAGATCGTCCTGGAATCCATGGAATTCCCCGAGCCTGTTATCCGCGTGGCTATCGAGCCCAAGACCAAGGCCGGCGAGGAAAAAATGACCATCGCCCTGGCAAAGCTGGCGGAGGAGGACCCCACCTTCAAGGCGTATACCGATGAGGAGACGGGCCAGACCATTATCGCCGGCATGGGCGAGCTCCATCTGGAGATCATCGTTGACCGTCTGCTCCGGGAATTCCGGGTGGAGGCCAATGTGGGCAAGCCCCAGGTGTCCTATAAGGAGACCATCACCAAGTCCGCTACGGTGGACGTGCGCTACAGCCGTCAGACCGGCGGCAAGGGCCAGTTTGCTCAGGTCAAGCTGATGATCGAGCCCAACGAAAGCGGCAAGGGCTACGAATTCGTCAACGCCGTCACCGGCGGCGCTATCCCCAAGGAATATATCCCCGCTGTGGATGCCGGTATCCAGGGGGCTATGGCCGGCGGTGTTGTGGCCGGTTATCCCATGGTGGACGTGAAGGCCACCGTTCTGGACGGCCAGTTCCACGAGGTGGACTC
Source organism: Oscillospiraceae bacterium (assembly GCA_021203045.1). Taxonomy (GTDB): domain Bacteria; phylum Bacillota; class Clostridia; order Oscillospirales; family Oscillospiraceae; genus CAJOIG01. The sequence continues at coordinate 10,189 of JAJQBY010000127.1, forward strand.
CTCTGAAATGGCCTTTAAGATCTGCGGCAGCATGGCCTTCAAGGAGGCCTGCGCCAAGGCCGGCGCCACCCTGCTGGAGCCCATCATGAAGGTGGTCATCACCACCCCGGAGGACTATATGGGCGATGTTATCGGCGATGTGAACTCCCGCCGCGGCCAGATCGTGGGCCAGGAGTTCCGCAACGGCGTCGTTATCATCGAGGCGAACGTCCCCCTGTCCACCATGTTCGGCTATGCCACGGACCTGCGCAGCAGGACCCAGGGCCGCGCTAACTACAGCATGGAGCCCAGCCACTATGTGGAGCTGCCCCAGAGCCTGCGGGAAAAGCTGGTCAGCGCCCGCCACAAGGACTGAGCAAAAACCAGTTGCAAAATATTCCAGCTTCCTGTATAATGAACCCAAGCGTTTCATTATACAGCGAGCAGGCCGCTCACCCTTTGCAGGAGCGGCATATCCCCAAATTCTGAACATTATTTTTATCTGACTTTTAGGAGGAAATCGCAATGGCAAAGCAGATGTATAACCGCACCAAACCCCATGTGAACATCGGCACCATCGGCCACATCGACCACGGCAAGACCACCCTGACCGCCGCTATCACCAAGGTCCTGAACATGGCCGACCCTGACGCCGCCGAGTACACCAGTTACGACCAGATCGACAAGGCCCCTGAGGAAAAGGCTCGTGGTATCACGATCAACACCGCTCACGTTGAGTATCAGACCGCTGCCCGTCACTATGCGCACGTCGACTGCCCGGGCCACGCTGACTATATCAAGAACATGATCACCGGCGCTGCACAGATGGACGGCGCTATCCTGGTCATCGCCGCCTCCGACGGCCCCATGGCTCAGACCCGTGAGCACCTGCTGCTGGCCCGCCAGGTGAACGTGCCTTACGTTCTGGTGTTCCTGAACAAGTGCGACCAGGTGGACGACCCCGAGCTGCTGGAGCTGGTGGAGATGGAAGTCCGCGAGCTGCTGGACCAGTATGAGTTCCCCGGCGACGAGACCCCCATCATCAAGGGCTCCGCTCTGAACGCCCTGGTTTCCGAGTCCACCGATCCTCATGCTCCTGAGTATGAGTGCATCTGGGAGCTGATGAATGCGGTCGACGAGTGGATCAAGACCCCGGAGCGCGCTTCCGACAAGCCCTTCCTGATGCCCATCGAGGACGTGTTCACCATCTCCGGCCGCGGCACCGTCGTTACCGGCCGTGTGGAGCGTGGCGCTGTCAAGATCGGCGACAAGGTCGAGATCGTCGGCATCCGTGACACCCAGGAGACCGTCGTCACCGGCACCGAGATGTTCCACAAGACCCTGGAGTCCGCCGAGGCCGGCGACAACGTGGGCTGCCTGCTCCGCGGCATCGACAAGAAGTCCGTTGTCCGTGGCCAGGTCCTGGCTGCTCCCAAGAGCATCCATCCCCACACCAAGTTCAAGGGCCAGGTTTACGTCCTGAGCAAGGACGAGGGCGGCCGTCACACCCCCTTCTTCAACAACTATCGTCCCCAGTTCT
>JAJQBY010000095.1 GCA_021203045.1 Oscillospiraceae bacterium
AAGACTATGTGTTATGCTGGTTGACGAAGATCGGGGTGTGTGTAAGAGACGGCGGACGATTCCGCGCCCTTGTATAAAACAAAGTGGGAGGACGAACCTATGACCAGAAGGACCATCGCTGTGGTTCTGCTGCTGTGCATCGTGCTGGGATGCATGGCGGGATGCGGGAAAAAGACCACCGGCAGCACCAGCACCGCTGCAAGGACCGCCACGGCGGCCACTGCCGCCCCTGCCGCTGCGGAGGAGACGGCCATAGAAGCCTCTACGGAGCTTCTGAGCCGGACGCTGGAGCTGAGCGAGGAGGAGCAGGCGGACCTTATCGTAGAGGACGCGGCGGTGTATGAGGAGGATACGGTCGTCCGGTACGCCCAGACCTATCAGGGCGTGGAGATATACGGCTCCTCCATCGTTGTGGTGAACGGAGAGAGCGAGTTTATGTCGGGAAGCTATTATGACCTTTCCGACGCCTTTGGGGACGACTTTGCCGATCAGGTGGCGGCTGCGGAGGAGCAGCCGGAATGGCTGACCGACGTGACCACGGACGACGGGGAGATGACCATAGACCAATCGTCCCGGCGGACCGTGATCTATATCACCGGCGATGACACGGCGGTCCTGGCCTATGTGGTGGATGCCACCCTGACCGCCGGGGAGGAGGTTATCGGCCTGGAGCTGATCGTCTCCCCGGACGGCACCACCCTGTATGACTGTGTGGAGCGGAACGGCACATATCAGTGGGATGACGCTGTTGTATCCGGGTCCTCCGGCTCTGTGACCCTGAGCACGGACGGCTCGGTCTATTACGCATACAACAGTGAGTATAATTTCTACGGAGTGGACGGCTTGGGCAGGACCGTGGATACGGTCTATGACGCCCTCACGAACAGCCAGTCCGGTCTTGACCGGAGAGTGGTATACCTGAACGAGAGCCAGGTCTACAGCAGCGGCAGCGCCTCCTGGAGCAGCGGGACATCCGCAAGCATGCTGACCATTATGTCCCAGTATTACAGTGTGGCGAAGTGGTTCGATGAGACCTTCGGATGGGTCGGCCTGAACGGGGACGGCTCCCTCAGCGCCGTGGTGTTTTCCGACGATCCCAAAATCGGCGTCGCTGCCAACGACGGCGCTGTTGTGGTATTCGCTTCAGAGGAGGTGCTCAAGGCGCCGGAGGTTCTGGCCCATGAATACGGACATTCCGTGTTCCAGTATTTCGCGGGGTATGACCCGAAGAATGAGACCGATGCGCTGAACGAGGCTGTATGCGACGTGTTTGCGGCGCTCTATCTGGGAGATGTGCTGGGCGACAACAGCTGGAAGCTGGCGATGAACAACAGCAAATCCAAAGATATCCCGGGAACGGAAAAAACGATGGACGATTATCAGTATGACAGGTATACGACAGTATATTCCAATGTATCGGAAGCAAAGTCCTTTTCGGAAGTGATATCATATGTATTGGATGAAAATTTCGTAAAGCAATATACCGATCAGTCGACTGAACACTCTCACGAAAACAGCTATATCATCTCCAACACGCTCTACAAGGTATGGGCCAACGTTCTGGAGCAGGATAACGCGCTGCTGGAGGAGATTCTGTTCCGGTCCCTGCGGTATCTTCCGGAAGGATGCTCCTTCTCCCAGTTCCGGGATGCCTTCCTGTACTCCGTGCAGCTGAGCTGCGGTGCGGACACGGCGGCCCTGGCGGCCAATTACTTTGCCAAGGCGGAGATCGATACGGCCGGCAGCGTCAGCCGGCTCAAGGTGTCTGCCGCTGCCGAGCTGCCGGGAGAATCCTCCGGGAGCGCCTCCCTCTCCGGGGCGCTGAATCTGGAAAATCACCTGACTGCCGGATGCACGCCGGATACGGACCTGGCCTTCCTGATCGATAAGACCTGGAGCGAGATATCCTCCTATCAGTGGACGGGAACATATACCTTCGACTCCTTTGATATGACGGGTTGGAGCGCCGAGGTCGACTATGGCATTGTGGCGGTGTACCTCTCCTTTGGGGGAGAGGAGGGCGACGGGGACGCGCTTCCCAATCAGGTGATGATCTACACCATGGCCGGTCAGATAAGCGGCTGGGACCAGGTGGGTATCATGGGCGATCTGTGCAACGGCGTCTCTGCCGCTGAGCTGGTGAGCTGGGCCACGGAGACTGCCGTGGCGGAGAATATCAGCAGCTTCAGTCAGGGATATGTGGAAGACGGCGACACGTTGGTACAGCAGCTCTATCTTGCGACCGTCATGGGGCAGGACGGAGACTCGGTATATGACATCGAATTTTACTTCACCAATGGCATGCTTTTTGAGGTCGACATCACCAGAGACTTCCTCTCGAACGGAGGCTGATATCTATCGAATCGATTCACGGACCCTGCCAATGGCGGGGTCCGCGTCCCCGGTATTATTGTACAAAAGCCGCCGGCCACCGCCGTGCGGACGCCGTGCGGAATAGTGAACAAAATTGGCCCGGCGGGGGCCAAAAGGCTATTGACATTCCAGAACAACGTGGTAAACTAAAAGATAGCTGCCAGGTATGAATGCTTTGAGGCATTTGATCTCTTGCTTGGAATCGAACTTAAAATGAGGATATGAAGACACTAAATGTCACTTTGCTAAATGTCGGACGGCAAAGGGGCATTTCTTTTTTCTGCAATCCTTTGAAAGCGAAAAAAAGCAGGAGCAGGGAAATACCGTTTAATTAACAAAGCAGATGTTCCCGGAAAGCAAGGGAACACTACAGGCAAAACCTTTTACCAGGAGGGAGACACTTGAGCAAAAAAGGAAAAAGAATTTTTATTGCCGCCGTATGCGTCATTCTGGTGCTGCTGCTGGTGGGGATATTCCTGACCGGCTCCGGCGAAAAGGAGGAGACCATCCGGGAGGTCATGAAGGACGCGGTGCTCCATGAGGACAATAAGGTCAGCTTTCTGGGGCTGAATGTGAACCCGGCCTATATATCCTCCTGCGTGGTGGTGGGGGCGCTGCTGCTGATTGCGGCGCTGATACGCATCTTCGCCATCCCGCGGTTTCAGTACGTGCCAGGAAAGCTCCAGCTGCTGATCGAGGAGTGGGTAGGCCTGTTTGACGGTCTGGCCAAGTCCAACAGCCCGCACAGAAATAAATTCCTGGGGGCGTATGTATTCGCCGCCGGGACGTATATCTTTGTGGGGACCGTCTTTGAGCTGTTCGGCATCCAGGTCGTTACAACGGACGGTATCTCCATCGCCCTGCCTGCGCCCCTGTCGGATATCAACGGCGCTATCGCCATTGGGTGCTTTTCCTACCTGGTAATTCTGTCCGGCGGCATCGCCGGGAACGGAGCCAAGGGCATCGGCAAGACCCTGAAGGATTTCTCCCTGCCCATCTCCATGAGCTTCCGACTTTTCGGCGCGCTGCTCAGCGGCCTGCTGGTGACGGAGCTGGTGTATTACTATACGGCGCTCAGCTTTGTGCTGCCGGTGGTGGTGGGCGTGCTGTTCACCCTGCTTCACGCCCTGATACAGACCTACGTGCTGACCATGTTGACGGCCCTGTTCTATGGTGAGGTATCCGAGCGGACAGAGAAAAAGCCCGCAAAAAAGCAAAAAAGGCTGAAGAACGCCAAGGGCGAAGGCCCGTCCCAGGCTCCGGCCTGAAGAGGACATCTTCCAATTTCTATATACAATCTATCTGCAAACTGCAAAATCCCAAAAATGAAAAAACGGAGGTCATACCTATGAAAACCATGAATTCAATGCTGAAGAAGCTGCCGGTGCTCCTGCTGATAGTGATCCTGGCGCTGGCCCTGGCCGCTCCCGCCCTGGCGGATGGAGAGGCGGCGGAGACAGCCGCAGCCGCCGCTGAAACGGTGGAGACCACAGATTCCGCGACCGGCGCCAAGGCCATCGCTGCCGCTGTGGCCATCGGCCTGGCCGCCGCCGCCGGTGCGATCGGCATGGGCATCGCCATCGCCAGATCCGCCGAGGGCATTTCCCGCCAGCCGGAGGCTTCCGGCCAGATACGCACCAGCCTGATGCTGGGCCTGGTGTTTATCGAAACGGCTATTATCTATGCCCTGATCGTCGCCATCCTTATCATATTTGTCCTGTAATGAAGGCCGGATATAGGAGCGGAGAGGAAAGGAGACAGGCATGAACATTCCTCTGAATATCGACTGGCAGCAGATACTGCTGCATGTGTTCAATTTTGTCATATTGATCGCCGGGCTGTACCTGCTGCTGTATAAGCCGGTGAAGAAATTCATGGACCAGCGGACCGCCCATTATCAGGAGGCGGCGGATGAGGCCGCTTCAAAGCTGGCCCAGGCGGAGGCCATGGAGGCGGAATACCAGGCAAAGCTGGCAGACACGGAGGCGGAGATCGCCCAGAAGCGGGCGGAGGCCGAAGCCGCCCTGGCCAGGGAGACCGCAAGCCAGCTCCAGGAGGCCAGGGAGCAGGCGGATAAGCTGATCTCCGACGCCCGTGTAACCGCCCAGACCGAGCGGGAGCGCATCGTGGCCGCTGCCCAGAAGGATATTGCCGGTTTGGCCGCCGAGGCCGCCGAAAAGCTGGTGTCCGGGGAGGCAGGGCTGGACGGGGCCTACGGCTCCTTCCTGAGCGCGGCAAAAGGAGACGGGAGCCATGGGGAAAGATAAGAAGACCGTACCCCAGGAGGAGACCCTTCGGGCTGTGCTTTACAGCGCGGAACGGCCCAGCCCGTCCCGATGGGAGGAAATGCTGTCCTTTCTGCGGGAGCGGTATGGGAATGCCGTCAGCCTGGAGTGGACGGAGGACACGTCTATCCCCGGCGGCTTCCGGCTGGAGGCCGGGGCGGACGTATATAAATGGGACGCAGCGGAGCGGCTGCGCCAGCTGAAGGAAAAATGGACGGCGGCGGCCCAGAGCAGTCAGGGAGACGTTATCCCCCTCCTGCAGGAGACGCTGCGGGGCTGGACGCCGGAGGTACTGGCGGAGCAGACCGGCACCGTCCTGACCATAGGGGACGGCATCGCCACAGTCAGCGGCCTGGACGAGGCGGCCTATGGGGAGATTCTGCTGTTTTCCTCCGGCGTGCGGGGCATGGTGCAGGAGCTGCGCCGGGATCATATCGGCTGTATCCTGTTTGGCGATGACCAGTATGTGGCTGCCGGCAGCGAGGTCAAGCGCACCGGCCGGGAGGCCGGCGTCCCCGTAGGTGAGGGCTTTCTGGGCCGGGTGGTGGACGCCCTGGGCCAGCCGATCGACGGCCAAGGCCCCATCGAGGCCCAGGACTATCTGCCCATGGAGAGCCCTGCACCCGGCATTATCGACCGTCAGCCGGTGAATACGCCTCTGGAGACCGGCCTTCTGGCCATCGACTCCATGTTTCCCATCGGACGGGGTCAGCGAGAGCTGATCATCGGCGACCGGCAGACCGGAAAGACCGCCATCGCCCTGGATACCATCCTGAACCAGAAGGGTAAGGACATCATCTGCATCTATGTGGCCATCGGCCAGAAGGCAAGCTCCGTGGCGCAGCTGGCGGAGACGCTGCGCCGCCATGGGGCCATGGATTACTCCATCATCGTGGCGGCCGCGGCCAGCGATCCCGCGCCGCTGCAATATATCGCCCCCTATGCGGGCTGCACCCTGGGAGAGTACTTCATGCGCCAGGGGCGGGACGTGCTGATCGTCTATGATGATCTTTCGAAGCACGCCGTTGCGTACCGGGCTATGTCTCTGCTGCTGGAGCGGTCCCCGGGCCGGGAGGCCTATCCGGGGGACGTGTTTTATCTCCACTCCCGGCTGCTGGAGCGGTCGGCCCATCTGTCTGCCGCGAAGGGCGGAGGCAGTTTGACGGCTCTGCCCATCGTGGAGACCCAGGCCGGGGATGTTTCGGCCTATATCCCGACGAATATTATATCCATCACCGACGGACAGATCTTTCTGGAGAGCGATCTGTTCTTTGCAGGGCAGCGTCCGGCGGTGAACGTGGGCCTGTCCGTGTCCCGAGTGGGCGGAGATGCCCAGACGAAGGCCATGAAATCCGCTGCCGGTACGCTGCGGCTGGAGCTGGCCCAGTACCGGGAGATGGAGGTCTTTACCCAGTTCTCCAGCGATCTGGACGACGTGACCCGCCGCCAGCTCGTTCACGGGGCGGGCCTGATGGCCCTGCTGCGGCAGGAGCAGTATCATCCTCTCAGCCAGCACCGGCAGGTGGTGCTGCTGGTGGCCGCCCTGGGGCATTGCCTCCAGAACGTTCCCACGGCTCAGATGGGCGCCTGCGCCAAGGGTCTCATGGCCTATGTGGAGGAGAAGGCCCCCGCTCTGTGCCGGGAGATAGACCAGACCGGCCAGCTTACGGCCAATATGCGCCAGGAGATTGAATCGCTTGCCAGGACCTTTGCGGCGGCGGGAAAGTGGTGATAGCCTATGGCGAACACCAAGGAGATCAAAAACCGCATTCAGAGCGTGCAGGAGACGAAAAAGATCACCAACGCCATGTATCTCATCGCCTCCACAAAAATGCGCAAGGCCAAAAACGATCTTGACCGTACACGGCCCTATTTCAACGCCCTGCGGAGAGAGATCAAGCGTATTTTCCGCACGGTGTCGGATATCGAGAACCACTATTTTTATCCGGCGGACGGGAGCCCGCTGCCGGAGGGCACCTATGGGGCGCTGGTCATCACGGCGGACAAGGGCCTGGCCGGGGCCTATAACATGAATGTGATAAAGCAGGCGATGCAGCTGATAGAGGACCACCCGGATGTCCGGCTGTTCGTGGTGGGGGAGTATGGCCGCCAGTTTTTTGCCCGGCGGCATATCCCCATCGAGCAGAGCTTTCTCTATACGGCCCAGAACCCCACCTTGGAGCGGGCCAGGGAGATAAGCGCCAGCATGATGGATATGTTCAACGAGGGGAAGCTGTCGAAGATATACGTCATCTATACGGATATGAAAAACAGCCTGACGGAGGACGCCATCTGTACACGGCTGGTGCCCTTTCATCGCGCCAATTTCCTCAGCGATGAGGATGAGGAGCTGGCGGCGTCCCTGGATTTTGCCCCCTCTGTGGAGGCGGTGCTGGATAATATCATGTACAGCTATGTGGGCGGCTTCATTTACAGCGCCCTGGTGGACAGCTTTTGCAGCGAGCAGAACGCCCGGATGAACGCCATGAGCGCGGCCGGGCAGAACGCGGACAATATCCTGACGGAGCTGTCCGTCCAATACAACCAGGTGCGGCAGGCCGCCATAACGAACGAAATAACAGAGGTGTCCGCCGGCGCGAAGGCCCAGCGGCAAAAGAACGACAGGGAGGCATGGAGCCTGTGAACAAGGGTATCATTGCGGAGATATCAGGCCCGGTGGTGGACGTGACGTTCCAGACCGGAAGCCTGCCAAAAATCAAAGAGGCCCTTACCGTCCAGGTGGACGGCAAGGAGCGGGTCATGGAGGTAGCCAAGCACGTCGATGGCCGGACGGTCCGCTGCATCATGCTGGCGGAGAGTGAAAAGCTCCGCCGGGGCATGGAGGTGACGGCCGCCGGAACGGCTATCCGGGTGCCGGTGGGCAAGTGCACCCTGGGCCGGATGTTCAACGTTCTGGGCCAGCCCATCGACGGCGGAGACCCTGTGCCTGAAACGGCTCCCCGCTGGGAGATACACCGTCCCGCGCCGTCCTTCGATCAGCAGCGGCCCACGGTGGAGCTGCTGGAGACGGGCATCAAGGTGATCGATCTGCTGGGCCCCTATCCCAGAGGCGGCAAGATCGGACTTTTCGGCGGCGCCGGCGTCGGCAAGACCGTGCTGATACAGGCGCTTATCCACAACGTGGCTATGGAGCAGGGCGGCTATTCCGTTTTCACCGGCGTAGGCGAACGCAGCCGTGAGGGAAACGATCTCTGGCTGGAGATGCAGGAGAGCGGCGTGCTGGATAAGACTGCGCTGGTGTTCGGCCAGATGAACGAGAGCCCCGGCGTCCGTATGCGGGTGGCTCTGTCCGGGCTGACCATGGCGGAGTATTTCCGGGATGAGGAGCATAAGGATGTGCTGCTGTTCATCGATAACATTTTCCGCTTCGTCCAGGCGGGCAGCGAGGTATCCACCCTGCTGGGGCGTATGCCCTCCGCCGTAGGCTATCAGCCCACCCTGGCCCAGGAGATGGGCGCGCTCCAGGAGCGTATCACCACCACAAAGAGCGGCTCCGTCACCTCCGTACAGGCGGTGTATGTCCCGGCGGACGACCTGACCGACCCGGCCCCGGCCACTACCTTTACCCATCTGGACGCTACTACCGTTCTGAGCCGGAAGATCGCGGAGCAGGGTCTGTATCCGGCGGTGGACCCGCTGGCCTCTACTTCCCGCATCCTGGAGGCGGATATCGTGGGCCAGGAGCATTACCGGGTGGCCCGGCGTGTGCAGGAGATATTGCAGAAATATAACGAGCTTCAGGACATTATTGCCATCCTGGGTATGGAGGAGCTGAGCGACGAGGACCGCCAGACGGTGACCCGCGCCCGGAAAATACAGCGCTTCCTGGCTCAGCCCACCCACGTGGCGGAGAAATTCACCGGCATGCCCGGCGTATATGTGCCCCTGGAGGAGACCGTCCGGGGCTTCGGAGCCATCGTGGACGGAAGGATGGACGAATATCCCGAGGCGGCGTTTTATAACGTGGGCACCATCGACGATGTGGTGAAAAAAGCGGCGACGCTGGAGGAGCAGTGATATGAGATCCTTTCAGATCCATATCCTGACCGCCGGCCGGATATTTTATGACGGGCCGTGCGAGTCGCTGGTCATCCCCACCCTTCGGGGGCAGTATGGCATCTGGGCCGGACACAGAGATTTGATCAGCGCCGTGGTGCCGGGCTCCCTGCTGTATCGGGTCCCCGGTCAGGAGATGCAGGAGGCCTCTGTGTCCGAGGGCCTTTTCAAAATCGAGGACGGCGAGGTGCTCATCCTGGTGGATTCTGCCGAGCGGCCGGAGGAGATAGACGAAAACCGCGCCCGCCGCGCCGCCGATCAGGCCCAGGAGGCCATGCTCCAGCGCCGCAGCATCGTGGAATACCGCAGCGCACAGGCAAACCTGGCCCGCGCCGCCAGCCGTCTTCGGGTGAAGGGCCATTCTGCGCAGAAATAAGGAGAATCGGGCCGCTCTCCCGTCCGGTTACGTATAACAAAGAAAAACAAGGAGAACCCATTATGGATATACGAGCGGAGCGGGAGCGGCTGCGGCATGAGGGGATCGCCGCAAGGGAGAACATGTCGGCGGCGGAGCGGAAGAAAAAATCGGCAGCTATCGCGGCGCAGATACTGGCTTCCCAGTGGTTTCAAACGGCGGAGACGGTTATGATCTACCGGGCCGCAGGAACGGAGGTCAGCCTGGCGTCCATGACCGGGCGGCGGTTCGTTTATCCCCGGTGCGTCTCCGGGAGGATGCTGCTGGCCCTCCGGCCTGCGGATGAAAACGCATGGGAGAGAGGGGCCTATGGGCTCTATGAGCCGGTCCCTGCCCAGTCGGAGCTCGTACCGCCGGAGAATATCAATCTGGTCCTGTGTCCCTGCGCCGCCTTTGACGGTCAGGGGACCCGCCTGGGAATGGGGGGCGGATATTACGACCGCTTCCTGCCGCAATGTAAAAATGCCCATATCGCGGCGGTTGCCTTTGCGTCGCAGCAGGCGGCGCACATCCCCCTACAGCCCTGGGACTGCCCCATGGATGCGGTGTTTACCGAAAACAGCATATGGTATCGGAAATAGATCAGACCGAACCTGCTGAAAAACAGCTTTCTGAAAAAGAGAAGGTCAGACTGCCCGGAAGGACAGCCTGACCTTTGTTTTTTTCTGTTTATGAGCTGGACGTGCGGCCTGCCGATTTTTGCACAAAAATCGTATAGCGAGGCAGGCTCATATCGCGAGCGGACGGAGTTATGACTTCTTGAAATTTTTACCAGATGTGGTATATTGGGGGAGAAATAAGGAAAAACGAATATGCAAGGAGGAAAAACTTATGAAAAAATGCGTAAGCAAGACCCTTTCGCTGCTGATTGCGGCGGCGCTGCTGGCGGGCATGCTGTGTACAGGCGCCTTCGCCTCCTCAGAGGAGCCGTCAACCGAGCTGGTACAGGTAGGCGTTTCCTGGGTAGGCGATTTTGAGGACGGCGTACCGGATGAGGATACCCAGGCATATATCGATGCGGTGGAGCTGGCCGGCGCAGAGGCGGTATACCTGCCCCAGGCCACGGACGCAGATTCCGCTGCCGCGGCGCTGGAGACGGTGGACTGCATTATACTGACCGGCGGCGAGGATCTTGACCCCGCGCTCTACGGGGAGGAGCCCTATGAGCTGCTGGAGACGGTGAACCAGGTGCGGGATGTTTCCGATTATTGGTATTGCACCGTGGCGCTGGAGATGGATATGCCCATCCTGGCCACCTGCCGGGGCCTTCAGCTGCTGAATGTGGTCTGTGGGGGAACGCTGTACCAGGATTTTCCCTCCCAATATGAGACGGATGTGGAGGTTATCCACCGGGACCCTGCGGGGGAGGACTTTGCCTATCACAATATTACAGTTGAGGATGAGACCTCCCTGGTGGCCCAGGCCATGGGCGGCGCAGGGGAATATGAGGTCAACTCCTGGCATCACCAGGCCATCAAGGATTTGGGAGAGGGGCTGGTGGTCACCGCTGTGGCGGACGACGGCATCATCGAGGCGGTGGAGCTGCCGGAGGCCAGCTTTGTGCTGGCGGTCCAGTTCCATCCCGAATGGATGATACAGGAGGTGTGCGAGGACTACGTGACCTTCTTCACCATGCTGATCGAGGCTGCCTCCCAGACAGCGTCCGGTACGGAGGAGAGCGATTATCAGGCCTATCTGATGGCTTTTGTGGACTCCTGTGAGGATATCCGGACCAGCGGCGCTGCGGAGGAGTTTTATGCGCTGATCGAGGCGGGGGACTATGTCAGCTTCCCTGTAGAGATGCTGTTCGACGCCACCTGGTTCGGCGAGGCTGCCATGACCTACGAGGAGTTCGTGGCAGCTGACGGGACCTATGAGATCGGCGAGCACGCCTCCAACGGGGCCATGCTGGACGGCACCGGGGAGTGACCGTAAATACATAAAAAGGTCGTATCGACCGGATGAAAATCAGGAGCGTTGCAGGCGGAAGGCTGCAGCGCTCCTTTTATCTCCTTGAATTGTCAAGTCAAGTGCAACAGAGTATCGAAGAAAACTTCAAAGGGGG
>JAJQBY010000125.1 GCA_021203045.1 Oscillospiraceae bacterium
CCCCCTTTGAAGTTTTCTTCGATACTCTGTTGCACTTGACTTGACAATTCAAGCCTACTAATACCATATCATATATAAGATTATTTTGCTCTACCGATATTTCAATGGGGCAACCACAGTGGATACATACAGATGATTTATCTGATATTTGATTTCCGCACTCGGAACAAATTATTAATGCCATTTATTTATTTCACCTTTTAAATTCTTTTATTTGTCCGCATATAATAAATTAAAGAAATCTGTAACTGGTTTTAATGAGTTTTCGACTGCGAAAAAATTACTGCTTAGTTTGCAAACCGCTTTCCCGAACGTAACCAAAGCTTTTACGGCATTTTCAACCGAGCTTTCAAGTGGCGGGAGCGTATTGTCGGCGTTCAAGGCCGGGATTTCGGCTCTTAACCCGGTTACTCTCGCTCTTACAGCGGCGGTTATCGCAGCCGGGGCAGCAATCGCTGTTATGTACAACGAAGCTCAGAAATACAGCAAGGCGCTCACAGCAGCCGAAGAAGCGATTACCGCATATGAATCTGAGCAGTCTGAATTGGATTCCTTGCAAGAGGAATATAACGAATGTATGACCCTGACCGGCGATCAGACCGATACGATCTGGCACACGGTCTCCGGCGGGAGCTTCAGCACCTGGCGGTCATAGGTGATAAGACCGTTCTGCTCCTCCTCCACATCCGTCAGCTGGGTATAGATGGCTGCGGCCAGTCCTGCACGTCTGGCAGGGGTGATCTCCTTATTATACAGCTGGCGGAGCTTCACCTCCAGGTCCTTGGGGCTGATGCAGCTGTTATAGCCGAATTCCCTGCCGTTCCAGGCGTGGCCGGAAACGCTGAGATTATAGCCTCCGAATTCGCTGAGCAGCACGGCCCGGCCCTTCTCGTCCGGCTGATACCGGTATTTCCGGAAGTAGACATGCTGGCTCTGCACCTCCCCCACGCCCTGGTCGAACCAGCCGCTGGCGTGGTCGATGGTGCGGGTATCGTCCAGCTGCCGGACATATTCCAGCACCTTGGCGGCGTCGAACTGGCCCCAGCCCTCGTTGAATATGACCCACATGGCGATGCAGGGGCAGCTGTAAAGGGTGTCTATCACCTCGCGCAGCTCGGCCAGAAACTGTGTGCGGCCGGCGGCGTCCCGCCGTCCCAGCGCCTTATAGCGGTCATCCCGCATGGCGGAGCCGCCGGACAGCACCGGCATGGTCGTGATCGCCCTGTTATAGGCAGTGCCGCCGTTCGGCATATCCTGCCAGACCAGCATGCCTATGCGGTCGCAGTGATAATACCAGCGCAGAGGCTCCACCTTCACATGCTTGCGCAGGGTATTGAAGCCCATGTCCTTGGCCAGCTGGATATCGTCTATCATGGCCTGATCGGAGGGATAGGTATACAGTCCCGCCTGGTTATAGCCCTGATCCAGGATGCCGTTATGAAAATAGGGCTGGTTATTGAGGCACAGCCTCCCGTCCTCCACGGAGAATTTCCGCATGGCGAAATAGCCCTTTACCTGATCCTCTCCCAGAGAGGCGGTGAAGCCGTAGAGGTGCGGGTTCTCCGGCGTCCAGGAGACAAAATCCGGTATGGGGATACGGGCAGGGCTTTCATAATCCTCCCCCCGGAACTGAACGGTCCCCCGGGGCAGCACCTCTATAGTGACGGAGGCGTCGTCATAGTCCGGGGTGATGCGCAGGCTCTCGATATACTCCTCCGGGACCATCTCAGCCCAGACGGGCTGCCAGATGCCGCTCTGAGCCGTATACCAGATGCTGCCGGGGCGGAGCTTCTGCTTGCCCCGGGCGAGGCCGGACTGGGCGGTCTTATCCCGCACGCAGACCAGAAGCTCTCCCTGCCGGGCGTTATCCAGGGCCTCCGTGATATCCACAGTGAAGGGGGTATAGCCTCCGATATGGGAGCCGACCTCCCTGCCGTTGCACCATACGACGGCCTGCTGGTCCACAGCGCCGAAGTGGAGCAGCACCCTGTCCCCTATCCAGGGGATATCCAGCGTCCGGTGATACCACAGAAAGTCCTCCGGTCCTACCTGCCGGCTCACGCCGGAGGCAGGCGCCTCCGGGGAAAAGGGGACCTGTATCTGCCCATCCCAGCGGAAGGGGGGCTGGGCGGTCTGGGTGATGGCATAATCCCACGGGCCGCAAAGGTTAATCCAATCCGCCCGCTCCATCTGAGGGCGGGGATATTCATCGAACATATAAAAACCTCCTTGCATGACCCGGCCGGGCCGGAAAGCGCCGCGTCTGTTATAGCTGATACAGATATGACTGTTATGGCTATTATATCACGCTCTGCCATAAGAGGCCAGAAATTTTTCTCTCTCAGCCGCCGGCGGCGTGATTTTTTCCGTAAATATCCACTTGTGGATATTATATCAAATTTGCAGCCCATATGCAACTGCTGTAACTCCACACCATCCCGCAAAACACCAAAGAAATATGAACTTTTTTGCACCGCAAACCGGCTTTTTTGGTGGATAATGTTGTGGACACCGGGGACAACTTATGATATTATACATATGTATAAAATTAAGCAGAGGTGATGCTCATGCTCTTTAAGACCCACGGCGGGGTGCATCCGAACGATAAAAAAGCACCCTCCAACGAAGCGGCGATCTCCACCATCCCACAGCCGGCCCAGGTGGTCATCCCCATGTCCCAGCATATCGGCGCGCCATGTACGCCCCTGGTCGCTGTCGGCGATCAGGTAAAGCTGGGCCAGAAGATCGGCGAGGCCAAGGCGCCCGTTTCCGCACCGGTACACGCCTCCGTCTCCGGCAAGGTCGTAGCCATCGAGCCAAGGCTCAATAACTTGGGCAACATGGTCACGGCAGTCATTATCGAAAACGATTTCAAGGACACCCCGGCGGACGATATGTTCCCCGCCCCGGCGGAGGCCCTGGAAAGCCCGGAGCAGATTGCGGACCTTATCCGGGAGGCCGGCATCGTCGGCATGGGCGGCGCCACGTTCCCCACAGCCTTCAAAATCACCAGCGGCTGGGGCAAGGTGGACACCGTCATCATCAACGGCGCGGAATGCGAGCCGTACATAACCAGCGATCACCGCACCATGCTTGAACACCCGGACGAGCTGCTCAAGGGCATCGAGCTTATCATGCGGGCCTGCAAGGTGGATCACGCCTATTTCGGCATCGAGCTGAACAAAAAATTCGCCATCGACCTGCTGAACTTCAAGGGCGCAAAGGCCATGGGAATCGAAATCGTTCCCCTGAAGTGCCAGTACCCCCAGGGCGCTGAAAAAACGCTGATCAAGACCATTACCGGGCGGGAGGTGCCTCCCGGGGGCCTGCCGGCTCAGGTGGGTTGCGCCGTGTTCAACACCTTCACCTCCTACAGCGTATACCGGGCCTGCTATGAAGGCTGGCCTGCCATCGAGCGCGTCGTCACGGTCTCCGGCTCCGCCATCGCCCAGCCCAAGAACGTGAAGGTCCGGGTCGGCACCTCCATGGAGTGGGTGTTCGAGCAGACCGGCGGCTTCGCCAAGGAGCCCTGGAAGATCATCATGGGCGGCCCCATGATGGGCCTGGCCCAATACGACCTGGCCGTTCCCTGCGGCAAGGGCACCGCCGCCCTGCTGGCCTTCGCGGAGGATGAGGATCGCAATATCGAAAATCCCACCTGCATCCGCTGCGGCCAGTGCATCGACGCCTGCCCCATGAATCTCCAGCCCATCTATCTGTATATGTATGAGGAAAAGGGCGATCTGGAGATGCTGCAAAAGCTGAATATCACAGACTGCGTGGAGTGCGGCGCCTGCACCTATATCTGCCCGGGCCGTCTGCATCTGACCCACGCCTTCAAGACCGGCAAGGCAAAGCTTCAGGCTTATAACGCCGCCCTGAAGGCCAAGGAGGAAGCGGAAAAGGCCAAGGCTGAGGCCGCCGGCACGGATAAGAAGGAGGAGAAGAAGTAAAGATGGAAGAAACAAGAAAGCTCATCGTGTCCTCCTCCCCCCATATCCGCACCCCCAGGGACACCAGGGCCATCATGCTGGACGTGCTGATCGCTCTGCTCCCGGCGCTGATTGCCTCCCTGATTCTGTTCGGAGTCTGGCCCCTGGTGCTGACCGTCATATCCGTGGTCTCCTGCGTGGTATTTGAATTCCTCTATCGCAAGCTGATGAAAAAGCCCAACACCGTGGGCGATCTCTCTGCGATCGTGACCGGCGTTCTGCTGGCCTATACCCTGCCCACTACGGCCCCCTGGTGGCTGCCGGTGATCGGCTCCTTCTTCGCCATCGTCATCGTAAAGCAGCTGTTCGGCGGTCTGGGCAAGAATTTCCTGAACCCCGCCCTGGCGGGCCGGGCCTTCCTGGTGGCCTCCTATGCGGCCATCATGACCTCCTGGAAAGCGGCGAACTTTGAATCCGTAGCGGACGCCGCCACCTACGCCACCCCCCTGGCCTCCCTCCATCAGGGAACCCTCTCCTCCACCGGCATCGGCGCTATGCTCCTTGGCAACACCGGCGGTTGCGTGGGCGAGGTCTGCTCCATCGCCCTTCTCCTGGGCGGAGCCTATCTGGTGGTGCGGAAGGTCATTTCCCTGCGTATCCCCCTGAGCTTTATCCTCACGGTGGCGGTGGTCACCTTCATCTTCCCCCGGGGGAACAACAACCTCCTCTGGATGCTTCAGAATGTCCTCTCCGGCGGCCTGCTGCTGGGCGCCATCTTCATGGCGACAGATTACTGCACCAGCCCTGTGACCCCTAAGGGCCAGATCATATACGGCATCGGCTGCGGCCTGATCACCGTGCTGATCCGCTATTTCGGCTCCTATCCCGAGGGCGTCAGCTATGCCATTCTGGTCATGAACCTGACCGTATGGATGATAGACAAAAACACCGCGCCCCGGCGCTTCGGCGTGCCCAAAAAGGGCCTCAAGCTCAAGGGCCTGGGCAAGGGAAAGAAAAAGGAGGACGCTAAGGGATGAGTAAGGTCCGTGATTTTTTAAAGCCCGGCGCGACCCTTCTGGTTGTGGCAGTGATCGCTGCTCTGGTGCTGGGCCTGGTGAACATGCTGACGGCCGACCGTATCGAGGCCATCGCGCTGGAGACCACCACCGAGGCTATGCAGGCCGTCCTGCCCGCCGACTCCTATACCGATCTTGAGGTAGAGGACGACGGTGAGATCAACTCCGTTTACGCCGCCGCAGGCGGCGGATGGGTAGTGGAGGTCACCGAGAGCGGCTCCCAGGGCACCATCACCATGATGGTGGGCGTGGATGAGACGTTCTCCTGCACCGGCATATCCATCACCGACTCCAGCGAAACAGCCGGCCTTGGCGCCGTGGCCTCTCAGTCCAGCGAAAAGGGCGAGGCGTTCCGCGCCCAGTTCGTGGGCGTCAGCGGCACCGTCTCCGTCTCCAAGGAGGGCGGCGAGATCGACGCCCTTTCCGGCGCCACCATCACCTCCAGAGCCATATGCACGGGCGTGACTGCGGCGCTGGAATACTGCGCCAATTTAGGCTGAAGGGGGTAACGTCATGAATGCGAAACAACAGCTGAAGGAGGGCGTTATCACCAATAACCCCGTCCTTGTGCAGCAGATCGGCCTTTGCGCCACCATGGCCATTTCCACGTCCCTGTTCAACGGCCTGGGCATGGGCCTGTCTGTGCTCATCATCCTGACCTGCTGCAATGTGGTCATCTCTCTTATCCGGAAGATCATCCCCGAACAGGTGCGCCTGGCCATTTTCGTGGTGGTCATCGCCGGCTTCGTCACCATCGTGGACCTTCTGCTCCAGGCCTTTGTGCCGGCGCTGTCGGAATCCCTGGGCGTTTTCATTCCGCTGATCGTGGTCAACTGCATCATCATCGGCCGGGCGGAGGCGTTCAGCTCCAAGCAGAGCGTGGGCGCATCCTTCCGGGACGGCGTGTTCCAGGGCCTGGGCTACACCGTGGTGCTGGTATGCATGTGCCTGATCCGCGAGCTGCTGGGCAGCGGCACCATCGGAGGCGGCCTGTTCAACGGCGCTAACTCCTTCCTGACCCTGGACGGCACCGGCGCAGGCTTCCAAATCTTCCCGGACACCTATGCCGCCGGGGCCATGATCCTGCCGGTGGGCGGCTTTTTGACCCTGGGCTTTCTCATGGCTCTGCTCCAGTACATCCTGCGCAAGAGCGCAGAGAAAAAGGCCCGGAAGGAAAAGGAGGGTGAAGAATAATGCTAGCTTCTCTCGTATCTATCTCGCTGGGAGCCATTCTGGTCAATAACTTCATCTTCTCCCAGTTTTTGGGCCTGTGCCCGTTTTTGGGCGTGTCCAACAAAATGAGCACCGCCACCGGCATGAGCGTGGCCGTCATCTTCGTCATGACCATGGCCTCCGCCATATGCTGGATCATCAACGAATACCTGCTCATACCCCTGGACCTGGAATTCATGCAGACCGTGGCGTATATTCTGGTAATCGCCGTGCTGGTCCAGTTCGTGGAGATGTTCCTGAAAAAGGCCATCCCCTCCCTGTATTCCGCCATGGGCATCTTCCTGCCCCTGATCACCACCAACTGCGCGGTGCTGGGCGTTGTGCTCCTGAACACACAAAACTACTATAACTTCCTGGAGAGCGTGGTCTACGGCTTCACCGGCGGTCTGGGCTTCACCCTGGCCATCGTGCTGTTTTCCAGCGTCCGGGAGCGGCTGGAGTTTGCCGATTATCCCAAGGCATTTGAGGGCTTTGCCATCTGCCTTGTGGCGGCGGCTCTGTTCGCTCTGGCGTTCCTGGGCTTCTCCGGCATGAAGATCCTGTAAGGAGGCGCTTTCAATATGACTGTTATATGGGCAATCGTTGTTTTGGGGGCGTTGGGCCTGGTGTTCGGCATCCTGCTGGCTGCGGCCGGCAAGGTGTTCGCCGTGGAAAAGGACCCCAAGGAGGAGGCCATCCGTGCCGTTCTGGCCGGCGCCAACTGCGGCGCCTGCGGCTATCCCGGCTGTGACGGCTACGCCGCCGCAGTAGCCAAGGGAGAGGCTCCCGCCAACGGGTGCGTCCCCGGCGGCGCGGCAGTGGCCGCTCAGATCAGCGAGATCATGGGCGTATCCGCCGGCGCGGGAGAGGCAAACGTGGCCTTCGTCCGCTGCTCCGGCACCTGCGGCCACACGAAGGAAAAATTCACCTATGAGGGCATCCCCTCCTGCCTGGCGGCAAGCCGTCTTGGCGGCGGCAGCGGCGCAAACGTATGCACTGCCGGATGCCTGGGCTATGGCGACTGCGTCGCCGTGTGCCCCTTTGACGCCATCCACCTGGTGGACGGCATCGCTCAGGTAGACCGGAGCAAGTGCGTGGGCTGCGCCAAGTGCGTCGCCACCTGCCCCAAGAGCCTGATCACCCTTATCCCGGCCTCCTCCACCGATGCGGTGGGCTGCAACTCCAAGGATAAGGGCCCGGCCATCACCAAATACTGCGACTATGGCTGCATCGCGTGCAGCAAGTGCAAGAGGGAGTGCCCTGCGGACGCTATCTCCATCGTGGATTTCCTGGCGGTCATCGACCAGGATCTGTGCGTCCACTGCGGCCACTGCGCCGACATCTGCCCCCGTCACTGCATCCACGATATGGTGTAAGGCAAAACCGCATAAGCGACCGAAAGGGGCTGCGTCCAAGACGCAGCCCCTTTTCTGTCCGCCGCACAGCTGTGCGGCGGTTTTTCCTTTACAGCGATTTTAGCGATTTTATATAATCAGTTGTCCTCGCAGATAAACTGCCCGGCCAGTCTGCCGTGGGTGCCGGCCATGCCGATGGAGGTGCCGGCGCAGGGGGTGCAGTAGCCGGTGCCATAGCGGCCCCCCAGGGAGTTGCCGCAGGTATAAAGGCCCTTGATGGGATTCATGCTGCCATCCAGGACGTTCAGCCGGTCGTCCGTCATCACGCCGGACATGGTGACCATGGAGGGACTGGCGGTGAAGCTGCCCATAGTGCCGGTGCAGGCATAATAGGGCCCCTCGTCCACGGGAATCATGGCCTCCGCCCGTTTGCCGAAATCCGTATCCTTCCCGGCGTAGCACAGCTCGTTATACCGGGCCACGGCCTCCAGCATATTGGCGGTGGTCTCTGCGTCATAGCCCACCATTTTGGCGATATCCTCCAGCGTCTCCCCACACATGACGGAGCCGCTCATGCGCTCCGCGATGGTGCAGCCGATGATATTGGCCCGGCCGCCGGGCTTCAGGGCGTTCATTCCGTCGATCATGTCCTGATAATACTGGGGACGGCCCCCGTTGGGTCCCTGATGCTCCAGGCCGCTGGCGCATACGCCCTTGAACCATTTCTGATCGGTCACCAGGCAGCCGGTGCCCTTCTTCTGGCGGGAGGTGGCAGTCTGGGCGGCGGTGATGTTCCCCTCGTTGCAGAAGCGCTTGCCCTCCGCGTTCAGCCAGAGCATGGAGTTGGCGCCCCACGGTCCGCTGCTGGGGCCGCCGCCCAAAATCATGGTGCCCCGGGGCGCAGGCTCTATGTAGCCCCCGGCCCAGCACAGCATTTTCACGGAGGACCCGTCCCGTCCGGAGGAATAGAACCGGCTCTTGGAGCCACCGGAGCGCTCGTTCCGCTCCATATATTCATTGAGCAGCGCCCAACACATATCCGCGTTGGCGGAATAGTCGCCGCCGGCCATGATAACGCCCTTGGAGGTGCTGATGCGGATATACTCGCCGGTGCTGTTATCCTGGACGATGACGCCGGTGACGGCGCCGCCGGTATCCTGCACCAGCACCACGCCGGAGGTGTTGTACAAAAGCTCCGCCCCCAGGTCCCTTGTGGCCTTGTCCAGACAGGCCTGCTGCACCAGGCCGATCTTGGAGTTCGCCGCCACACCGTTCACCTGGGTATCGCTGTATTCGCCCATGAACTGGCAGGAGGCGGCCCAGGTCTTGGTGCCGGGCCAGATGGGATAATCCTTGCGCAGGCAGTCGTATATATCCGCCCCGGAGGCCCATTTGTCATAGTCGAAATTCGCCTGGATGATGAGCCAGCCGTCCCGGGTGTTGTCATAGGTATAGACCCGGGAGTCCACCCCCATCTCCTTGCATATCTCCAGCATATGGTCCATGGTGGGGCCGGAGTTCTGCACATACAGCCGGACGATGTCCGGATAGGCCCGGCCGCCGCCCCTGGTGATAAATTCATCCACCACCTCCCCCAGGTCATAGGGGCCGAAGCCTGCCTGCTCCACCTGCACCTGGGAGTTCCAGCAGCCGAAATCCTCCCCGAACCAGGAATGGGTGTCCTTGGTCTGCTTTTCCACGCCGATGACCTTCGCGCCCATCTCCGCCGCCGCCAGCACCGCCTGGACCCCTGCATGGCCCAGACCGATGACGGCCACGTCGCATTCCAGGGTCTTGCTGATGTCGCTCTCTGCGATCTCCGGCGCCTGGCCCAGCCAGTCGCCCGGGCCGCTGTAGCCATAGACCCGGTCGTCCGTGGTGGTGCCGGTGCTGGCCGTATCGCTGCTGCCGCTGGCGCTGGTGCTGACAGAGGCCCCGGTGGCCGCATCCGGCCCGCTGGAGGCAAAGGCCCCCACGCCCAGGATGCTGACCGCGGCGGCCCCAGCGGTCACCGCTCCGGCTCCCTTGAGAAATTCCCGCCGGGAGATCTTCTTTTTTTCCTTCTTTTCCCTGTCCATATTCTTCTCCTCTCCTGGTTTTATGCGTTGTGTATATATTCCAGTGCCGCCGCCAGCAGCACGTCTCGCCCGCATTCCTCCGGCGTCCAGGGCACATAGATATCCGGCTGTATCCCGACGCCCATCATGCCCCGGCCCGCCCGGGCCTCTCCGGTGACGGCGGTGGGCCAGGTGAATATGAACCGCTCATCCAGCCGGCAGGACACCGGGCCGCTGTGGTCCAGCGTGCCCAGGGTGGGCCGCCCGATCAGCGCCGCGCCGGCACTTTTCGCCGCCAGGACCAGGCTCTCTCCCGCGCCCCGGCACCAGGTATCGGTCAGGACCACCACCTGCTCCGGCCCCCTGCCGGGAACCACAGTCTCCTCCGGGGCGCTGTCCTCCGGAAGAAAGCCCCTTCCGGCCTTCTCTCTCAGCTCGGCGATATACGGCTCCCCGCCGGGGACAGCCTCCAGCGCCGCCGCCCTCAGGGCACAGTTCAGGGGGGTATAATTCACGAACAGCTCCGACGGACCCAGCAGCCCGGACAGGGGCGTATCCCGCCTGCACAGCCAGGGAAGCAGGGGATAAAACGCCTCCTCTGCGCTCCCGTCCCCCTGGCGCATATCCAGTATCAGCGCCCGGAGGGGACCGGCCTCCAGGGCCGGTATCAGGCTCTCTGCGGCCTCCGGCGCGTCCAGCACCGGGGGGCGCAGATATAAAACGTCCTTTTCCAAAAGCGCCGCCGGGCCGGGATGGGGGCTTTTTCTGGGATAACGGGCCAACGGGACGACCTCTCCGTTCACGGTGACGGTGTCCGCCATTTTCAGAAGGCCGTTCCAGTCCTCCCGCTCCGGGGCGTCCGGGCCGGCATAGAAGAAATTCTTCTGGATGACCTCCCGGTGATGGGCGGGGCTGCCGCCGTTGATAGCCCGGATGCGGTCGCCTATGGCGAGCCGCGTCTCCCCCGCCAGGGCGGTGACATACAGGCTGTCCCCGAACCGGCGGGTGAAAAAGCCGGGGCCGTAGGGCTCATAGCCCTCCCGGGGCAGAAGCTCCAGGCGCAGGGCCCGGTCCCCGGTGCAGGCCAGCATCTGGCTGACATACCGCAGAAACAGCAGCTCATCCAGCCGGTCGTCATGCCAGGCCTGGCCGATGGCCTGATTATAGTATGGGGGGTCAAAGCCCTCCAGGGCCTCCCAGCCCGCATAATCCCGGCGCAGGATGGCCACGATATCCCCGAAAAGCTGGTCAAATCTTCTCATCATGATATCTATTATATAGAAAAGCTCGTTATATTGCAACTATTGTTAAAAACCTTGAAATTGCTAGTTTTTCTTGAAATATCAATGGTTTGCGGGTTTGGTAATTTCTTACAATTTCGCATATTTTCGCATTTTTTCTGCGGAAGTTGTCGTAAAATTGTCGTAAAATTTCAAGGGGTTGCGGGCTTCGCTGTCGTAAAATTGTCGTAAACTCCCTGTTAT
>JAJQBY010000022.1 GCA_021203045.1 Oscillospiraceae bacterium
CGGCCACCCCGGAGCCCACTCCGGAGCCCACGGCCCTGCCGGACTTTGAGCCGGTGACGGCGGAGGCGGAGGAGATCACCAGCACATCCATCATGGTGGACGGAGAGGTGGTGGAGAGCTACCAGGCGGACGAGGACCACTATATCGACTTCGGCGGGGCGGCGGATTATACCCTGCTGGACGGCATCGTCACCTTCCGGGGCAATAACTTCCGCAATACCGCCTGCTACGGCGTGGCGGAGATCACGGAGGCCGCCTTCGGGGACTACTGGGTAAACTCCACCGGCGGTCTTTCGGACAACAGCGGCAGCTACTGGGGGGCAGCGGCTGGACCGGTCAGCCCCTGATCGTGGAGTGGCCGGCGGAGACCAAGGCCATCATGAATATGTATGACTGGGCCAAGGAGAAGGACGGCCTGGTGGAGGTCATATACGCCACCCTGGGGGGCTATGTGTATTTCTATGACCTGGAGACCGGAGAGGCCACCCGGGACGCCCTGAACCTGGGCTATACCTTCAAGGGGGCGGACTCCCTGGACCCCCGGGGCTACCCCATCCTGTATCTGGGCGGGGGCGTGGTGAACGCCAGCGGCTCGGTGCCCCGTATCATGGTGGTGAGCCTGATAGACGGGGAGGTGCTTTATACCACCGGCAACGGGGACAGCTTCGCCCCCCGGTCCTGGTACGCCTGGGACAGCTCCCCCCTGGTGGACGCGGAGACCGACCAGCTCATCTATCCCGGGGAGGACGGGGTCCTCTATCTGATACAGCTAAACTCGGAGTATGACGAGGAGAAGGGCACCCTGACCGTGGACCCCACGGAGGTGAAGTTCACCTATACCTCCACCTCGGCGGATAAATATCTATACGGCATGGAGGACAGCGCCATCATCTGGCGGGGGTATCTGTTCATCGCGGACAACGGGGGCGACTTTCTGTGCATCGACCTGAACACCCTTACCATCGTCTGGCGGTTCGACTGCCTGGACGACACCAACTGCACCGGCGTGCTGGAGGTGGATGAGACGGGCCACCCCTATGTGTATCTGTCCACGTCCTATCATCTGGGCTTCCGCAGCTACGGCACGGCCACCGTGCCCATCTGGAAGATCGACGCCGTCACGGGGGAGGAGGTATGGGCCACGGAATACGAGTGCTATTCCGAGTCCGGCCTCTCCGGAGGCGTGCAGGGGGCCCTGGCCCTGGGGACCGGCAGCCTGGAGGGCATCCTCTATGTGGCCGTGGCAAGAGAGCCCAACGCCGCCAACGGCCAACTGGTGGCCCTGGACACAGAGACCGGCGAGGAGCTCTGGGCCATGACCTCCGACAGCTATTCCTGGTCCTCCCCCACCTGCTTTTACGACACCGAGGGCAACGGCTATGTGCTGTATACCAGCTGCATCCAGGGGAAGATGTATATGGTGGACGGCCTGACCGGGGACGTGCTGGATACCTTCAGCTTCGGCTGCACCATGGAGGCCAGCCCTGTGGTATATAACAACACCGTGGTCATCGGCACCCGGGGCCAGCAAATATACGGCATCACGCTGGAATGAGCATCAGGAGGTAAGACAATGGCGGAAAATCCCATCACGAAAGAGGTGCTCCTGAACGAGGAGCAGATGGACGGAAAAATAAACCTTTACGCCCGGGTTACGGTGGCCCCCTTCGGGACCCTGGCCTATCACGCCCACCACGGGGAGACGGAGACCTATTACATCCTCTCCGGCCGGGGCGAGTATAACGACAACGGGGCAAAGCGCCCCGCCGCCCCGGGGGACGTGTTCTTCTGCAGGGACGGAGACAGCCACGGCATCGTGAACACCACCGCCGAGCCCCTGTCCTTCATGGCGCTGATTATCAGGAAGTGAAGGGGCTGGCCCCATCGTCACCGGGGAGGAGCGCATGATACGCTATCAAAGTAAGAGGTAAGGAGACCACATCATGCCTATTGACGGAGAACGCATTCGCGCACGGCTGAAGGAGCTGTCCGCCAGCGAGGGAGGCAGCCTGGTGATGCGCCGGACGGGCGCGGCGCTGAGCGGCGCCGCGCCCGTTCTGTTCGTGGGGCCGGCATCCGAGGGCTCCGGCGATGACGTTCCCCTGCTCACAGATGCTGATCTGGCCGCCTTCGGCTATCGCTCCGTCTGTTTCCCCCGGGACGAGATGGCGGCCTACTGCGCCGATAAGGTCTTCACTATGGTCTATGACGTGTGGAACAGGGCCTACACCTTCGACCAGAGGTACATCGACGCCGCCGCCAATGCCTGCGGCATCGGCAGCCTGAACGATATCTACAGGAGCGTGTGCCGGGCCATCCGTTTTGACCCCGATGACCTGCGCATCAAGCCGGGAGACACTGTCTATCCGGTCTGCCATTTCAGGGCTCCCATGGATGCAAACAACCTGAGCTATACCATCTCTGCCGCGGGGGCCAAAGCACAGCGGCAGATCAATGCGCTGAAGCTGGGCGCATCCGTAACAGATGCCATTCTGAGCACGGTGAAGGACAGCCTGGAAAGCCATGCCTTTTTGCGCAATTACGGGCCCTATGGCGGCCTGGTGCTCCTGAACGGCAGGGAGGACGCCGGTATACACGGCTTTATCGGGCATATCGATCTTTTGCGCCAGCAGTTGCCGCGGGAAATGGCCGGCCGGCAGTGGGCTCTGGGTCAAGCACGGAACCGGGTCGAACAGGCGGCGGTCCCGCTGACCATGGATAGGATTTTCTATAACGATAAGATCGAGGAGTTCATCAACGCCTGCTGGGGCTATTCTCTGGCGATGTTTGAGGAGGCGTTCTACCGCCTTTACATGGACGGCGTCCTCCGGGCCGTCAGCGCACAGCTGGAGGCTTATGCCCATGAGACCTTCGATATCTATGTTCCCGTTATGGACGCTGTCAGGGATATCCTGGACCGGGACGCCGCCGCCTTTGCCGAGGGGACCCTGCACCGCCGGGGGAGCAGGAGGGCCGGGCGCTGAACGCCTATGCCCTGAGCGGCCTTGACAGGGACCGCCGGTTTGAGAGTATTTTTGAGAGCTTCGGGGACATGGCTATGGCAAAACAGCTGGCCGATGAGCTGACCGGCAGTATGTACGAAAGCGAGGACAGCCGGGCCCGGTGGAAGGGCTTTATGGACGACCCCGCGGCCATGGCCGATGAGCTCCGCCGCCTGTTCGGCGGCATCACCGGGCCGGTGGCCGGTATGACGGAAAAGCTCCTGGTCGCGGCCTATGGGCGCCCTGCCGCCATCGATGAGCTCACAGGGAACAGGGACTCACTCACCTTCGACGACGTGAATGCGCTGTGGGATGATGAGAATCTGCGGGCCTGCGCGCTCCGCTCCGCCGCCCATAGCATCGTGAGCACCCTGGCCGGGAGCCTGCGCTCCGAGGACGCTGCCGGATTCCCCCGCTCCTGCTTCGTGCGCCTGCCGGGGGAGACCCCCAATCTGAACGCCGCTGTAGAGCAGGCGCTCCGGGAGGTCTGCGGCGGCGACAGGCATATCTGCACCGCGAGGGATGGGACCGCCTGTGAATACAGGCCCCGGATCACCATGATGGCAAGGGGCGTATAAACGGACCGGGGGAGGGGGTTCCCCGGTCTTTCTTATGGGCGGGGTATCGCTATCGTTATGCGGGAAATGGGGAAAATGTGATGAAAATTGGCGCATGGAGGGTGTCACGGGCGGGGGACGGTTTGCGTCTATATATATGAAGACCGCAAAATACCGCGACCGCGGCGCGGGATGCGAAGGAGGGCGGAGCATGAACGAGGAACGGGCGCTGGCGCTGATGCGGCGGTATGACGGAGAGGGGCTGGAATGGCTCATCCGCCGGTATACGCCCTATGTGAGCGCCATCGTGTGGAACATCCTGGGGCGGCGCATGACGGCCCAGGACGGGGAGGAGGTAGTGGCGGACGTGTTCGTCACCCTGTGGAAATACAGCGACAGGCTGGAGCCGGGGCGGGTGAAGCCCTATCTTGCGACCATCGCCCGGAGCCGGGCCATCGACAGGCTGCGCCGGGACGGGGGCGAGCTGACCCTGGAATACGACGAGGCGGACGGGCCCGTGGAGGGGCCGGAATCGCTGCTGGAGGCCAGGGAGGAGAAGCTGGCCCTGCGCCGGGCCCTGGAGGCCATGGAGCCCCGAGACCGGGAGATATTCATACGGCACTATTACTACTGCCAGCCGGCACAGGAGATCGGCCGGGACATGGGCATGACCGCCGGGGCGGTGCGCCAGCGGCTGAAGCGGGGCCGGGACCGGCTGCGCAATTATATGGAACAGGAGGGGCGGGACTATGCGGCACAGGATATCTGATCTGATCGGCGATATGGCCTGGGAGCTGGGAGCCGGGGACATCGACCTGCGGGACCCGGAGATCACGGACCCGGAGCGCATCATCGCCCTGGTGAACGGGAGAAGCCCGGAGAGGGAGACCCCTGAGGCGTCCGCGCCGGGGGGCAGGAAAAAGCGCCGGGGCCGGCGGACGGGCCGGACCCTGCTGATCGCGGCGGTGATCATCCTGACTATGACGATGGCTGCGGCGGCGATATATCAATACAGCATCCGGGATGCGGCGATGGCTGTGGTGAGCCGGACCTATACGGAGGACGAGACGGGCCGGTCCGTGCTGACCACGGAGACGGTGAGCACCATGTCCCTGAACGGCTTTGCGGACAGCCCGGAGTATCAGGCCTATCAGGAGTGGACGGAATGGAACGAGGCCTGGTGGGCGGAAAATCAGGACATCTTCAACGAGCTGGGGGTGGACGACAGCTATTCTGAGATGCCGGAGAATTATGCCTACCTTTACGGGGCGTACTTCCAGGAGCAGGTGGACAAGCTGGACGAGATCGCGGAAAAATACGGCCTGACCCTTCACACCTTCCTGGAGCTTTTCTATACGGAAAGCCAGCTCTGCGAGGCTCTGGGAATAGAGGACCTGTTTTCCGGCCGGCTCAGCGGAGGCTCCGGGTATTATTATGACGACGGCAGCTTCAGTATTGATATACCGGTGGATATCGACGGAACGACGGAGTGGATATCCTGCTATAACGCGGTGGTGGGCTCCTTCGCCATGATTACCCGGCTCATGCCGGAGGAATACGAGGAGTGGAGCTATACCACATCGGAGGGGATACAGGTCATCCTGGCGGTGGCGGAGGGGGACGACGCCTCCTATATCGTGGCAGGGCTGGATGGGTCCTATTTCACGGCCCATGTGGGCATGGCTATGGAGCGGGAGGAGCTGGAGGCCCTGGCGGAGGAGATCGATCTGGCCGCCCTGAACGACTGCTTCGCCACAGAGGAGGCCCGGGCGGAGACGGCGGCGGCTGTGGCCGCCTATACGGAGGGCCTTGCCACCGCCACGGATACGGACAACAAGGACGAGACCACCGACGAGGCCATCGCCTATCTGGGGGACTGGTATCTGACCGGGCTGGAGGATGGGCGGCTGTACCGCATGACCTCCAACGTCCCCGGGCCGGCGGGGGAGTATTACTGGGTGAGCCGGGAATATGAGAGCGATACCGGCGGCACGGTCACCCTGACCTATCGGGAGCTTGCCTATACGGACAGCTGCACCCAAGAGGAGCGGCTGGCCCTGGAGACCTACAGCGACCAGTACCTCGGACTTCTGGAGACGGACGATACCGCAGTGCTGGAATACTGCACCGTGAACGGCTGCGAGGGGGCCATGGTGGTATGGGACTATGGGAGTTATATGTCCATAAGCCTGTACTGGGTGGACCAGGAGCGGCAGGTGCTGTTCCGGCTGTCCACCAGCGGGAGCATGAGCCGGGAGGAGGCCATCGCCCTGGCTGAGAGCGTGGACGGCACGGCCCCGGATACGGCCCCGGGCCGGGAGGCCCCGTCAGAGGAGCAGCTGGCCCAGTGGGCCGCGGAGCGGGAGATAATGCTGGCCCAGGCCGCGGAGGAGGCGGACTATATCGTAACGACAGCCCTGGGGGATTACTGCATCACGGCCCCGCCGGAGGGATTCGTCTATGCCAACGGCCTTGCCACTTCGGATACCGTCACATGGGAGGACGAGACATATGAGAAGGTGACGGAGCGGCGGTATTATTTTGCGGAGGAGCAGATGTATGACGCCGACCGGGGGATGGAGGTGCTGCTGAGCTGGTGCCGGTATTATAAGGAGGGCGAGGCCCTGGATACAGAGACCGCCTTTGCCCTGCGTCAGGCCCAGAGCGAGGGAGGCGGGACCCTGTCCTGGATGGACCTGGGAGAGGTGACGGCCTGCACCGTGAACGGCTATGAGGCGTATTATGTGGACACCGACGACGGCGTGACGGACAGCACCACCCTGATCTGGGCCGACACGGACCGGGAGCTGGTCTTCACCCTCACCGTCAGCGCCTACCCGGATGGCGCGGCGCGGTATACCATGGAGGAGCTGACGGCGATGGGCGAGAGCGTGGAGGAGGCTGCGGCGGCCGCATAAAGCCCTTGCTTTTTCAGGAGAAAGGGGATATAATAATATCAAATCAGGATTTGGCAAATTTGGATTTGATATTGGAGGGGCGGCTTATGTTCATCGGCAGGGAGGCGGAGCTTGGGTTTCTGGAGGGGAAATATGCGGAGCCGGGGGGACAGCTTGTTATCCTCTATGGCCGGCGGCGCGTGGGGAAAACGGAGACGCTGAGAGAGTTTTGCAGGGGAAAGCCTCATTTCTTCTATTCCTGCACCCAGAGCACGGACAGGGTGCAGCTGAACCGGTTCTCAAAGCAGCTGCTGAAGGAGGGCGTCCCCGCCGGGCGGTATATCTCCAGCTTTGAGGATTGGGAGGCGGCCTTTCACTCCCTTCCGGAGCTCCCCTATGGGGAGCGGAAAAGGCTTGTGGTCATCGATGAGTTTCCCTATATGTGCAAGGGTAATTCCAGCATCCCGTCGATTCTTCAAAATCTCTGGGACGGGGAGCTCAGGGACAGCAATGTGATGATCGTGCTGTGCGGCAGTGCCATGAGCTTTATCGAGAATGAGCTGCTGGCGGAAAAGAACCCTCTGTATGGCAGGGCCACCGGCATTTATAAGATGAAGGAGATGGGCTTTTACGACGCCATGCGGTTTTTCTCGGACTACCCGGCCCGGGATAAGGTTATCGCCTATGCCGTCCTGGGCGGTATCCCGCACTATCTCAGCCAGTGGCGGCCGGAGCTGTCTGTGGAGGAGAACATTCAGAAATACATTCTGACAAAGGGCTGCGCCCTGTACAGCGAGGTGGAGTTTCTGCTCCATCAGGAACTGCGGGAGACGCCGGTCTATAACGCCGTCATCGAGGCGGTGGCCCTGGGCAGCACCCGTTTGAACGAGATCAGCCAGCGGTCCCTGATCGAGGACACCTCAAAAACAAGCGTATATCTGAAAAATCTGATGGAGCTGGGCATCGTGGAAAGGGAGTTTTCCGTAGACACAAAGCCCAAGGCCAGAGCCAATTCCAACAGAGGCATCTATCGGCTGACCGATAACTTCTTCCGCTTCTGGTATACCTTCGGCTTCGCCAATATTTCCGCGCTGGAGGACGGGGATGTGCAGGGTGTATATGAATATGCTGTGAAGCCGGCGCTTCATGAATTCGCCGCCCTGCCCTTTGAAAATGTATGCAAGGCATTTGTCAGGGAGCTGCAGCGGGATAATGCCCTGCCCTTTCGCTATTCTCAAATGGGAAGGTGGACGGGCAAAACCACCGTGCGCAATCCCGACGCGCCGTCCGGCGTTTCCGTTGCCGAAACGGAGATCGACATTCTCGCCATCGGGCGGGACGCCGGGGAATATCTGGTGGGGGAGTGCAAATTCAAGGGCCGCCCGTTTACCTATTCCGAATATCTGGATACCGCCGCCAAGCTTGCCCCGCTGAAGGAGACGGCAAGATTTACCTACGCCCTGTTTTCCGAAAGCGGGTTTGACGAGCGGCTGACGGCGGAGGCGGAGAAAACCGGCCTGCTGCTGTATCCGCTGGAAACTATCGTGAACTATAAATAAGTAATTACCCCCGAAAATAAGGCCGACAATTTTCATGTCGGCCTTTCAGGTTAAAGATTATTTTCTTTTCGGCGTCTGGCGGCCTCCCTATAAACCCTTTCATCGGTTCGGGCGGAGACGACAATGATTTTCATTATGGTATCTTCCCGGATGACCTTGTAGACCACCCGTATCCCGATGTCCCTGAATTTGATTTTCAGAAGATTAGTGAGGGTTGCACCGCCTTTATTTCCGAGGGGCTTTCCATAGCCGCCTTCCCGCTGCGGGAGAGGATTTTGACTGACCTTCCTGATGCCCTTAAAGACCTGTGCTTTCACGGAAGCGTCGAGCTCGTCCATATCACGGTCGGCTTCGGGGAGAAACTCGATTTCCCAGTTCATTCGATTTCAACATCCCCGATTTCATCCAGGTCGCTTTCAGAGATGCCGTGGCGGGACATTACGCCGGCCATAGGGATGCCGGGCTTATCTCCTTGTTTTTCCAGCCTCTCGTATGCTTCAAGAAGCAGAGCATAGTCCTCCTCCATCTCAGTCAGCCGGTCATATTCATCCGGTGAGAGGATGAATGCAGTAGGCTGGTTGTTTTTGAGGACAATCAACTGGGGTTCGCTATGCAGCCGATCAAAAATACGGGAAGCCTGCCCTTTATTGAACTGAGAAATAGACACAAGGCTTTTTGCTATGTTCATCGCAGACGGCATGGGTAACACCTTCCTTCCTTTGGCTGCTATTATTATACGCATTTCGGGATGCGAATGCAATAGAAGAATGAAAATAAGATGTTAAATTTTCATTATTATTTACATGTCCGGGAAGATATGGCGGTAATAGTCCTCGCTGATGAGATATCGGGCGTAGGTATACCGCTCCTGCACCAGCTGGGATACGGCGGAGACGTAATCGTCGTCCACCTCCACGCCCTCGTTGGGGGTGAAGGTACCGGTGGAGGCCTCATAGGTGCCGGCGGCGGTGCTCCAGCTGTTGCCGTAGCCGGAGTCGGGAAAGATCACCACGTTCATATTGGTGGCCACCTCGCCCGCCTCCACATCGGAGGCCAGGATATCCCGACCCGAGAGCAGGCGGGAGTCGTACTCCAGCCCGAACAGGTTGGACAGGGTGGGCACGATGTCGATGGAGGAGCAGGGGGTGTCCACCGTGACGGGCTCCTCCATGGAGCCGCTCCACAGAATCAGGGTGTTCCTGTAGCGGGAGGTGAGCCTTTCGCTGTCGTCCTGCCCGGTCAGCTCGTTGTAGTAGTCCACATTGCCCTCGCTCATGGCGTAGGGATAGTGGTCGGCGGTGAGGACGATCACCGTGTCCTCCGCAATGCCCGCCTCCTCCAGGGCGTTCACCAGATACTCCAGAGCATACTCCAGCTCCTGCTGGCAGGCCAGATAGGCCAGCACCGTCTCGCTGCCCTCCAGATCCGCCACCACGTCCGCGTTCTTGGCGGACATATCGTTGACGGAGAAGCCGTAGTTGCAGTGACCGGATACGGTCATATAGTAGGTGTGGAAGGGCACGCCGGTTTCCAGATAGCTCTGAATCTGATCGTCGATGGTGGCCTCCATCATCTCCAGGTCGGAGCAGGGCCACAGGTCGGGGTTTGCCAGCTCCAGCCCGTTGCCGATGCCGTAATAGGTATATCCCAAATTGGGATGGGTCTTATCGCGGCTGTAATAATTATAGGTGTTATTGTGATAGGCGGTGACGGTGTAGCCCAGGGCGCTGAACTGCCAGCCCAGGGCGAAGGGCATGGCGTTGCCCACGCTGGCGTAGAAGGAGGTGTTGCTCCCCACCCAGGTGGGGATGATGCCCGTCATGGCGGCGAATTCGCCGCCGGTGGTGGACTGGGTCCAGTTGGGCTGATAGTAATTGGTGAACACAAAGCCGCTGTTGGCCAGCATATAGAGGGTGGGGGTCCGCTCCTCATCGATCACCGCATAGGAAAAGGCCTCCGCCGTCAGGAAGATCAGGTTTTTGCCCTCGAACAGGCCGGTGTACTCGTTCTGCTGGGTGGGCAGCTGGGAGGAGAAGTACTGGTCCAGTGCCAGCAGGGTGCCGCTGTCGGAGGCGATCAGGCTGTCGAAGTCGATGTCCATCACGTTATAGCCGTATTCCACCGGCTCCGCTGTCGCCACCGGTTCCTCCGTTTCCTCCGGTTCGACGGAGGCGTCCGGTTCGGCGGTGCTGTCAGGCTGGGGCGTGGCGGGGGCATAGGTCTGGGACACCCAGGGGGTGCTGTCCGGCTCATAGGTCAGGGACTCCTGAGGCGTGCCGAATATGGCGTACTGCGCCTCCAGCCGCAGGGTGTTCACCAGACCGAACCGGGGGATGGCACTGTTGGCGGCATAGTCCACGGTATAGTAATTGGTGTCGCTCCCCACATGGCAGAGGAGCACCGCGACGAGCTGGAGCGCCAGAAATGCAATCCCCAGCTTCACCGGTCCGGCCCGGCGGGGCTTCGGGCAGTCGGGCATCAGGCGCCGGCGGAAAATCAGAAACAGGATAAAGGGGGCCAGCGCCAGGGGGAAAAACCAGAGGTTTTTCCATATCACCGAGAAGGCGGTGCCTGTGAAGTCTCCCGCCACCTGGCCAGTCATGTTGGTCATAAAGGAGAGCTGGAAGTACGCCCCGAAGAAGGCCCGGCAGCACCGCTCCGCAATGGCCACCGCGCCGAAGAAGAACAGCGCCACGGCGGCCACCGCCCGGCTGAGGCCCTTTTTCGGAATCAGCGTGCCTATGAGCCAGAGCAGCACGCCCGCCGCCGCCCCGGCGAACAGGGAGCGGGGCAGCCCCAGACCGAAAAAGACGGTGTCCCTGTCCGCCAGCCGGAGCAGGCACTCCACAAAGGGCAGGCTGAGGGTATAAAAGGCTGCCCGCAGCCAGCGGCGGCGCGCCGTATCCTCCGGGCGCTGCTTTTTATGCGGTTGTCCGGTCTCTGCCTGATGCCTTCCGCCAGGTTGTCCGGTCTCGGTCCGTTTTCTCTGCTCCATGG
>JAJQBY010000087.1 GCA_021203045.1 Oscillospiraceae bacterium
TTCACAAAAAATACAATAATATTTTTGTTAATGAATATTTATTTTATTTATTCTATTATTTTAATTAAGTCAACTCAAGGGAGGTACAAACCATCATGAACTCACAACAGATTCGCTCCTTTCTGTCGCTGTGCGGCACGCTGAACTATACCAGGGCCGGACAACAGATCCATGTGTCCCAATCCGTCGTGAGCCGGCACATCGCGCAGCTTGAGGAGGAATTCGGCTTCCCGCTGTTCATCCGCACCAAGCATTCCGTCAGCATCACCCAGGCTGGTGTCATCATGCAGCAGTTTTTCCTGAACATGAACGACACGCTCCAGGAAGCCGTCACCCGCGCCGCGCGGGTAGCCCTGCCCGGCCCCAACGGCATCTCTGTCCGTCTGATGGATATGTTCGATAACAGTCCCATCATCAACGCCATGCGGGAGACCCCCAGGACTGAATTTTATATGGAGCGCTTCTCCACCCCCACCAAGGCAGAGGATCTGCTCAGCGGCTCCTATGATATGGGCGTTGCCTTCAAGGACGCCGTCGCCGATGAGCCGGAGCTTGCCTATAAGGAATTCTACAACAGCCAGGATGTGCTGGTATGTAGCGCCAATTACAGCCACCTTCATCGTGGCATGCCCACTCTGTATCTTGTCGCCAGCGAGATGAAGGACCCGGACAGCATGACCGAGGAGCGGGCGGAAAAGCTGGAGCTGAACCTGTATCAGCTGGTCTACCTGCCCAACCTGTCCTCTGTGCTGGTGGCCGTAGAAAACGGCATGGGCTATACCATCATGAAGGACTTCTCTCTGCCCTTCCTGTCCTTTGAGCATACGGACACCCCGCTGGACAGCTACCAGAGCGTGGGTCTGGCCTGGGTGGACGACCCCCGCCGGCCCCATATCGCCAAGTTTGCCGAGGTCTGCAACCCCGCCCCGGCGGAAAAGTGATTCGGGCCAGAGAATAACAACGCCAAATGCCCCCGTCCTGCTTTCAGGGACGGGGGTTCCTGTGTATATGCGTATTACGCCTGCGCCTCGGGATGTACCCCCAGAAGGGAAAACTCCACCCATTCGGCGATATTGGTGGCGTGATCGCCGATACGCTCCAGGTATTTTGCGATCATCAGGATATCCAGCGCCTGCTCCCCGCAGGTGGGGTCGGCAGCGATACGGCCGATCAGCTCGCTTTTCACCGTGACAAAAAGGTCATCTACCGTGTCATCCATGGCAATGACCTTCTTCGCCAGAGCCAGATCCTTTTTCACAAACGCGTCCACACTGCGGCCTACCATGTCGATGGCTGCCTCGGCCATGGCGTGGATATGCTTGGGATAGGTCACGCTCTCCTGCTCCGTCAGCAGCAAAACAATTTCGGAGATATCCGATGCCTGGTCCCCGATGCGCTCGATGTCCGTTATCATTTTCAGTGTGGAGGAAATGAACCGCAGGTCTCTCGCTACAGGCTGCTGCTGGAGCAAAAGCCGCAGACACAGGGCCTCTATATCCCGCTCCAGGCGGTCGATCTCCCCGTCCGTCTCGATGGCCTTATGGGCCAGGGCCGGGTCCCGTTCTGCCAGCGCCTTCACCGCAAAGCCGATGGCCTGTTCGCAGTAGGCCCCCATTTGTATCATAGACGCATTGAGCTGCTCAAGCTGCTCGTCAAAGGTTTTTCTCATGCTTAATATGTCCCTTTCTCCCCATCAGCCGAAGCGGCCGGAGATATAGTCCTCCGTGCGCACATCCAGGGGTACATTGAATATCTGATCGGTCTTGCCGTATTCCACCAGCTCTCCCACCAGGAAGAAGGCGGTATTGTCGGAGATACGCACGGCCTGCTGCATATTGTGGGTGACGATGACCACCGTATAATTCTTTTTCAGATCGCTCATCAGATCCTCGATCTTCATGGTGGAGGCGGGATCCAGCGCGCTGGTCGGCTCATCCATCAGCAGCACCTCCGGCTCCACTGCCAGAGCCCTGGCGATGCATAGACGCTGCTGCTGGCCGCCGGAAAGGCCCAGGGCGCTCTTTTTCAGCCGGTCCTTGACCTCACCCCACAGAGCCGCGCCCTCCAGCGAGCGCTGCACCAGGTCGTCCAGATCGGACTTTTTGTGGTTCCCGTGGAGCCGGGGACCATAGGCCACATTGTCATAGATGGACATAGGAAACGGATTCGGCTTCTGGAACACCATGCCGATATTTTTTCTCAGCATGGTCACATCCATGTCCTTGGCATATATATCCTGCTCCCGATACAGCATCTGACCGGTGATGCTCACGCCCTGCACCAGGTCGTTCATCCGGTTGATGGTCTTCAAAAAAGTGGATTTGCCGCAGCCGGACGGCCCGATCAATGCGGTGATCTCCTTTTCAGGGATGCCTATGTTAATGCCCTTCAGGGCTTCGAAGCTGCCATAAAACAGGTGCAGCTCCTTGGCGGTTACAATATCCATATTATACTTTCTTGCCCTTTCTCTTCACGAATTTGGCGGCAAAGTTGATGATAAGCACCAATATCATCAAAATGGCGGCAATGGCAAAGCCGGTGTCGTATTCCGCCTCGTCGTTGACGTAGTGATACAGCATGACGCTCAGGGTGCCGCCGCTGGTCCCCAGTGCCTGGAAGTAGTTCGTCACCAGGCTGTAGCCCATGCCTGCGGTGAATATCAGCGCGGCAGACTCGCCCACGATGCGGCCTATGGCTAAGATGGCACCGCTGATGATGCCGTCCCCGGTGCAGGGAAGCACCACGGTACGGATCATATACCATCTGGTGGCCCCCAGGCCGATGGCCCCCTCCCGGTAGGATTCCGGAACAGTTTTCAGCGCCTCCTGGGTAGTGCGGACGATGGTGGGAAGTATCATGACCACCAGGGTCAGGGAGCCCGCCAGGATGCTGCTGCCCATATGCAGCTTCTGGCAGAAGAACAGGTATCCCACCAGACCGAAGATGATGGAGGGGATGCCGGTCAGCGTCTCGGTGGCAAACTCAATCACCCGGACGACCTTGGCGTTCGTGGCATACTCCGTCAGGTATATGGCCGCGCACACGCCAACAGGCAGGGCAATTACCAGGCTGGTGAGGATGATATACAGGGTATAAATCAGGTTCGGCAGGATGCCGATATTATCCTGCAAAACGCTGCGCTGGGTGGTCAGCAGGTTCCAGGTGATGTTCGGCAGGCCCCGATAGAAGATATAACCGATAATGGCGATCAACAGTCCCACCACAACAGCCACGCTGATGAAGATGCAGGCCTTTACCAGTCCGTCCTTTACTTTCCGCTTTGTACTCATTTCTTATTCCCCCGCTTCAGCGCTACGTTCAGCACCAGGTTTATGATCATGATGAACACGAACAGCACCAGGCCGATGGAATACAGCGCCTGCCGCTGCAGACCGGAGGCATAGCTCATCTCCTTGGCGATGGCCGTGGTCAGCAGGGTGACGGAGTTGAAAAGGCTCGGCATATTGGGGACGTTTCCCGCCACCATCATGACCGCCATGGCCTCGCCGATGGCCCGGCCTACGCCCAGCACCACGCCGGCGGCGATACCGCTCTTGGCCGCAGGGATGGACACCTTAAATACCGTCTCCATTTTCGTGGCCCCCAGGGCCAGACTGGCCTCCTCATATTCCGGAGGTACAGAGGAAAGCGCTGTCTCCGCCAGAGATATGATGGAGGGCAGTATCATGACCGTCAGTACGATGATGACCGCCAGCAGGCCCGTGCCGTTGGTCAGGCCGAAGGTCCTGCGGATAAAGGGCACCAGCACGATCATGCCGATCAGGCCATACACCACGGAGGGGATACCGGCCAGCAACTCCACCGCCGGGCGAACAACGCCGGCCACCTTGGTATTCGCCATTTTGGACAGGAACACCGCCATCAGTATCCCCAGAGGAATACCCAGGACGCAGGCGCCCAGAGTGCCGCAAATGGAGGACAGGATAAAAGCCAGGATGCCGTAGGACGGATCTGCCGCGGTGCTGGCCCATTTGGTGCCGAACAGGAAGTTTATAATGCCGATCTCCTTGATAGCCGGCAGGCCGCTGATAATCATATATAAGGAGATAGCAAGCACACACGCAATGGTAACAAAGCCACACACCAGAAATATAACGTGCATGACGTGTTCCGTCAGATATTTCTTATTCATAGAACTCCTTATGACAGAAGGGGCGCAGCCCTATAAGCCGCGCCCCCACTCGTTTGTTTTACTGCGCGATGGACACAGCGCCGGCGTTGGCGATGATGTCGACCACCTCGCTGCTGGTGCAGTAGGCCAGGAACGCCTGCGCAGCCTCAGACAGCTCTGCGTTGTCGTTCGTTACCATAATGAAGGGGCGCTGAATGGCATAGCTGCCGTCCAGGACCGTTTCCTCTGTGCAGGACACGCCCTCTACGTCCACAGCCACCACGCTGTCGTCAACGCTGGACAGAGAGGCATAACCGATGGCGTACTCATTGGAGGCCACAGCGGCCACCACAGCGCCGGTAGAGGTCAGCTCCTGATCATAGGCGCATGCGTCCTCCACACCCACGATGGACTCGAAGCCGTCACGGGTGCCGGACCCGGCCTCACGGCCGATGACGGCCACAGGCATATCCTCGCCGCCTACCTCAGACCAGTTGGTGATCTCGCCGGTGAACAGGCCCGCGATCTGCTCGATGGTCAGGTCGGTCACGGTGTTGGCGGTGTTCACGATGATGGCGATGCCGTCCAGGGCGATGACCGTAGCGGTCAGGCCGGCCTCGGTCTCCTCATCCTTCAGGTTCCGGGAGGACAGGCCGATGTCCGTGCTGCCCTCGGTGACGGCGGTAATGCCGGTACCGGAGCCGGTGGCGTCATAGGTGATGGTGACGCCTGGATTCTCCGCCGTGAAGGACTCGATCAGAGCGGCGATCACCTTCTCCATGGAGGTGGAGCCGTTGGTGGAGATCGTCCCGCTCAGCTCCACAGTTTCCGTGGTTTCAGCAGTCTCAGTGGTCTCAGCGGCAGTGTCCGCTGTCTCACTTGCCGTTGTGTCAGCAGCACTATCGCTGCTGCCGGAGCTGGAGCAACCGGCTCCCAGGGCGAAGATCAGGGCTGCACAAAGCACAAGAGCCAGGACCTTCCTCACATTCATTTTCATTTTGTTTCTCCATTTCATTTTTTTAGATGTATTTACGGCTCTCTCAGCCGCATCCTTATGATACGTCTCATCCCCGGCGGCAACTACCACAGTACCATCAAATTTTGGTCGACCGCAGGAAAAGTATTTGTATAGCTTCTGTAAAGTGCCAAAATCATCCATTCTGGGAAAAGTCGGTTATTGTACTATGAGAGAAACTGTGTTATAATGCAAACGAATGTAAAATAAAGGCCCGTATCCGGGCCTGCTGCGTCTGCAAAAATCAAAACCAATGGATAGATAAAAGGGAGGACAAACCATTATGGCACTGATGACCGGCGAGCAATACATCGAAAGCATCCGCAAGCTGAACACACGGATATATATGTTCGGCAAGCAGATACCCAACGCAGTGGACGACCCCATCCTGCGGCCCAGCCTGAACTCTGTAAAAATGACCTATGATCTGGCCCAGGACCCGGAGTATCAGGAGCTGATGACCACCACCAGCCACCTGACCGGCAAGAAGATCAACCGCTTCTGCCACATCCACCAGAGCACCAAGGACCTGATACTGAAGGTAAAAATGCAGCGTCTGTGCGGCCAGAAGACCGCCGCCTGCTTCCAGCGCTGCGTGGGTATGGACGCCTTCAACGCCGTATACGCCACCGCCTATGAGACCGATCAGGCCCACGGCACCCATTATTTTGACAACTTCAAAAAATACATGGAATACGTCCAGGAGGCCGACCTGGTGGTAGACGGCGCTATGACCGACCCCAAGGGCGACCGCGGCCTTGCGCCCCACGCCCAGGCGGATGAGGATTTGTTCCTTCATGTAGTGGAACGGCGGCCGGACGGCGTGGTTGTCCGGGGCGCCAAGGCCCACCAGACCGGCGCCTCCAACTCCCACGAGATCCTGGTCATGCCCACCCAGGCCATGAAGCCGGAGGACAAGGACTACGCCATCGCCTTTTCCGTTCCCATCGACGCGGAGGGCATATTCATGATCGTCGGCCGCCAGAGCTGCGACACCCGCAAGCTGGAGGACGGGACCATGGACAGGGGCAATCCGTGCTTCGGCGGTATGGAGGCCCTGGTAATATTCGACAACGTGTTCGTTCCCAACGACCGCATTTTCCTCAACGGCGAGTCTGAATTCGCCACCGGGCTGGTGGAGCGCTTCGCCAGCTATCACCGCCAGAGCTACGGCGGCTGCAAGGTGGGCGTGGGCGACGTTCTTATCGGCGCGGCCGCCGTGGCCGCCGACCAGAACGGCGTGCCCAAGGCGTCCCATGTGAAGGACAAGCTCATCGAGATGATACATCTGAACGAGACCCTCTATTCCTGCGGCCTGGCCTGCTCCTCCAACGGCTGGCAGACGGCGGCAGGGAACTATATGGTGGACACCCTGCTTGCCAACGTCTGCAAGCAGAACGTCACCCGCTTCCCCTATGAGATCGCCCGACTGGCGGAGGACATCGCCGGCGGCATCATGGTCACCTGCCCCTCTGAGGCAGACCTGAACGACCCGGAGCTCGGCCCCTATGTGGAGAAATATCTCCAGGGCGTGGCCTCCGTTCCCACACGGGACAGGCTCAAGATCATGCGTCTGATCGAAAACCTGACCCTGGGCACCGCCGCCGTGGGCTATCGGACAGAGTCTCTCCACGGAGCCGGTTCTCCCCAGGCCCAGCGCATCATGATCTCCCGTCAGGGCGACCTGGCCGGGAAAAAGGCGCTGGCCAAGAATATCGTCGGCATCGAATAAGACAAGCCTCCCCTTCGCCCCGCCGCCCATTCTGGGGCAGCGGGGCGTTTTCGCAAAAAAGTACAGAAAATTTTCCCGGAGAGCCATAAAAGGGATTGCAATTTATCGCCGGCTTGTGTAACATATACAGCAGAAGGAGACAACACATGAAGCTGAACCCCTATTACACCAATCAGGAGCTGAAGGACATCGGCTTTCGCTCCCTGGGCCGCCAGGTGCTCATAAGCCGCACCTGCCGCATCTACACCCCGGATACTATCTCCATCGGCAGTCATGTTCTGATCGACGACTTCACCATTCTGAACGGAGATATCACCATCGGGAATCACGTCCATATCAGCTCCAACTGCGAGTTCTACGTCGGAGAGGCCAGCATCACCATCGGAGATTTCAGCGGCATATCCTCCCGCTGCGCCTTCTATGCCACCAGCGACGATTTTTCCGGGGCGAGCCTGAATAATCCCACAGTCCCCAAGGCCTTCCGGTTCGAGAAAAATCTGCCTATCACCCTGGGAAAGCATGTTCTGATCGGCACAGGCTGCTCTGTCATGCCCGGCGTGGATATCGGAGAGGGCTGCTCCTTCGGCTCTATGACCCTCATCAACAAATCCGCCGAGCCGTGGGGCATCTATGTAGGCGTCCCCGCCCGCCGTATCCGGGAGCGGGAAAAGGGGCTTTTGGAATTTGAAAAAAAGCTGACCGGCGGTTCCGACGCAGGCCGGCATAATACATAAACTAACAGAAAAAATTTGGAGGTTTTTCCCAATGGAAGATCTGATGGAAATTCTCCGGGAGCTGCGCCCGGATGTGGACTTCGAGCATGAGACCGCCCTGATCGACGACGGCGTCCTCGGCTCCTTCGATATCACCGCGCTGGTAAATGAGATCATGGATGTTTTCGGCGTCACCATATCCATGGCCGACCTGGAGCCGGAAAATTTCAACTCCGCCCAGGCCATGTGGGAGTATATCCAGTCCATAGGCGCATAACCGGGGCTTTGTTCATTGCCGCCTGCCCCGCCGGGTAAAAATTTCCTTCATCCAGTAAATTTCTCTTGACAACCGTGTAAAGTCGTGGTATTATAATGTTCCACGGACGACGCGGGATAGAGCAGTCCGGTAGCTCGTCGGGCTCATAACCCGGAGGTCGGAGGTTCAAATCCTCCTCCCGCAACCAATTAAAAACCCAGTGTTTTCAAGGCTTTCAGCCTTTGAACACTGGGTTTTTTCTTGGGGAAATATGGAAATCACCGAAGAATAATTCAACAAAAAAACAACTATAAAGGATGACCTCTGCAAAAATACAGAGGTCATCCCGGAAAAGTATGTTTGTTCTGCTATACAGAGGGCCGCTTGAGCTTGCCCACCCCTCGGTGAATCCTACGGTATCACGCGGGCAGTCTATCGCTGTCCCTTATCATAGGGGATACCCTCCGCCTTGGGTGCGCGGGAATTCTTGGAGGTGAAGGCCAGCACCAGCAGGGTTATGACATAGGGCAGCAGCCGATAGAAGTTGGCGTTCAGGCCGATGGTGGTCAGGCCATAGATGCCGTCGCCGTTGATGTCGATGCTGGAATAGGAGGCGGCAATGCACTTGAACAGGCCGAACAGCAATGACGCACCGGCGATGTTCAGGGGCTTCCAGTTGCCGAATATCATGACGGCCAGGGCCAGAAAGCCGAACCCGGCCACGTCTCCGTTGGCGGAGCAGTTGGTGGTGGTCAGAGCGTATACAAAGCCGCCCATGCCGGCCAGAGCGCCGGATATGATCACGCCCGTATACCGCATACGCACCACGTTGATGCCCAGGGAGTCCGCCGCCTGAGGGTTCTCGCCGCAGGCACGGAGCCGCAGGCCGAACCGGGTCTTATACAGGATGATG
This sequence comes from Oscillospiraceae bacterium, assembly GCA_021203045.1. Lineage (GTDB taxonomy): Bacteria > Bacillota > Clostridia > Oscillospirales > Oscillospiraceae > CAJOIG01. Next base: position 8,762 of record JAJQBY010000087.1, read on the forward strand.
GACAGGACTATGAACACGATGATACATATGTATGTGGAAAGATACACCTTATTCAAAAATGTATCCACAAAGAAGTTCGACGTGTCCGAATCGATGCCCAGCATGGCCTTTTTGATCATGAACCAGCTGGCAGCGTCGCCGCTTGCCATTTGCAGGGTGTTCTGGTTTGCGATGATGCGGATGAGAAACAGCACCAGGGCCGGGGCCAGAAGGTTCAGGGCCGTGCCGCCGATGGTCTGGTCTGCCTTCAGGTTGATGGCGGCAAAGGCCAGCAGCAGCGAGAACACCGCACCCAGTAGGGCGGCCACCAGCATAGTCATGCACATAAAGCCCTGAAGGGCCAGATAATTGCTCATCTCCTTGGCCACATCGAACACACCGGCCTGCTGCATGATGCGCACGAACAGCACGCCCACAAATGCACCGAAGATCATAATGCCTTCCAGCGCCAGGTTTATGATGCCGCTCCGCTCGGCGAATACGCCGGCCAGGGCCACGATCATAAGAGGCATGGCATATATCAGGGTCTGACGGATCAGAAAACTCATTGCTCGCTGGCCTCCTTTCCGGCGTCTGCCGCGTCTGTTTGTGTCTCGGCCTCCGCTGCTATCTCAGCCGCTGTCTCTGCTTCTGTCTCTGCCGTATCGGCCTCCGCAGCGGCAACAGGCTCTGCCGGGGCGGCGGCCCGCTTTTTCCGGCCGCTTATCCACATCTTAATGACCAGGGAGAAGGCGGACAGATACACGATCACGGCGATAATCACATCGGTGATGTATTCGTTATAGGCTGTCAGGTTCGTGAGCTGCAGGCCTGCAATATCCAGCATGGACATGAACATGGCAGTGAATATGACGCCGATAGGATTGTTGGCCGCCAGCAATGCCACCGGGATACCGGTGAAGCCCGCATCTGGCAGGGACTGATAGGAGGACCAGTAAAACTCCGTGTTGCCGGACAGGTAATACAGGGACCCGGCGGCGGCGGCCAGGGCTCCGGCGATGGCCATGGAAAGAACGATGCTGCGTTTTTCCTTGATGCCGGCGTATTTCGCCGCATAGCGGTTCGCGCCGCAGGCCTTCAGCTCATAGCCGAAGGTGGTCTTGGTCAGCATGATATACACAAGGATGGCCAAAACAATGGCGATGATGATGCCCCCGTTCACCTGAGAGCCGGGAAACAGCTTATCCAGTCCCAGCTTGGGGGTTTGGACGTTATTATAAGCAGTCGTATAGATATAACCGGACTTGCTGTTTTCCACCACGTTTTTCAGATTGCTGACATCAAAGACCCATGTGACCACGTTGGCCGCAATCCAGTTAGTCATGATGCAGGCCAGCACCTCATTGATGTTCAAAAACGCCTTCAGCATACCGGGGATTGCCCCCCAGACGGCCCCCGCCGCCATGCCGCCCAGAAACGCCAGGATCCAGATAATCCAGGGCGGCACCACGGAGGAGGGAATCTCCAGCGCGATGAACAGGGTGGCCGCCGTACCGGCCAGATACTGACCCGGCGCGCCGATGTTGAACAGGCCGGTCTTGAACGCCACCGCCACGGAAAGGCCCGTCAGAATGAGCGGCGTGGCGCGGAACAGCATATTGCCGATGTTGGTGCCATTAAAGCCGAAGGTCAGGGCGCCGGCCTCCCGCCCGGTGCTGAACAGGCCCAGCACCATAAGCTGTATGCCCTCCCAGGCGCTTTTCAGGGAAAGGCTCTCGCTTGTCAGGCCGGTGATAAGGATGACCACAGCGCCCACGGCCAGGCCGATCAGGATGGAGATAAGGGAGGCCATGACCGTGCGGGTGGCGTCCTTCCGCCAGAAGGCGGCCAGCTTTCCGTCCTTTTTCATGCGCTCTCCTCCTTCATGTTCTGCCGCTTGGCGCCGGCCATGTATAGGCCCAGCTCCTCCACCGTGGTGGTTTTGGGGTCAAGCTCGCCTACGATCTCCCCCTCATACATGACCAGAATGCGGTCGGAAAGGTTCATCACCTCATCCAGCTCCAGGGACACCAGCAGCACCGCTTTCCCCGCGTCCCGCTGGGCCACAAGCTGACCGTGGATATATTCTATGGCGCCCACGTCCAGGCCACGGGTGGGCTGGACGGCCACGATAAGCGGCAGATCCCGGTCGATTTCTCTGGCCACGATGGCCTTCTGCTGGTTGCCGCCGGACATACTCCGGGCAATGGTGACAGGCCCCTGGCCGGAGCGAACGTCGTACTGCTCGATGAGCTGCTCGGCATAGGTGCGGACCTCATCGAAGCGGATGAACCCATGGTTCTGGAACCTCGGCTCATAGTATTTTTGCAGCACCAGGTTCTGCTCCAGGGTATAATTCAGCACCAGGCCGTGCTTATGCCGGTCCTCCGGGATATGGCTCATGCCCGTCTGGCTGCGGCTGCGGATGGAGGCGTGGGTCACATCCTGGCCGCAGAGGGTGATTGTCCCGCCGGAGGAACGCTCCAACCCGGTCAGGGCCTGGACAAACTCCGTCTGGCCGTTGCCGTCGATACCGGCGACGCAGACGATCTCCCCCGCGTGGACGGTGAAGCTGACATCCTTCACCGCGTCCCCCTTGTGCAGGTGAGACGGCACGGAGAAGTTCTCCAGCGTCAGAATCGGCTCCTTGGGCTGGGCGGGGCCTTTTTCCACCACCAGCTGAACGGGCCGGCCCACCATCATGCGGGACAGCTCCTCCTTGGAGGTGGCCTTGGTGTCGATGGTGCCCACATATTTTCCCTTGCGCAGCACCGTGACCCGGTCGGAGACCTCCATGATCTCATTGAGCTTGTGGGAGATAAACAAAATACTCTTGCCCTCTTTGGCGAGGTTGCGCATGGTGTGCATCAGCTCGTCGATCTCCTGGGGCGTCAGAACGGCGGTGGGTTCGTCAAATATCAGAATCTCATTATCCCGATAGAGCATTTTCAGGATCTCCACCCGCTGCTGCATTCCCACGGTGATATCCTCTATCTTCGCGTCCAGGTCAACGTGCAGGCCGTATTGCTCCTCCAGGGCCTCCACCCGTTTCCGGGCCTCCTTTTTCTGCAAAAAGCCCAGCTTGGTGTCCTCCGCGCCCAGGATGATGTTGTCCAGCACGGTGAACACCTCCACCAGCTGGAAGTGCTGATGCACCATGCCGATGTGCAGGGCAGTGGCGTCGTTGGGGTTATTGATCTTCACAGTTTGGCCGTTTTTCCGAATCTCCCCGGCCTCCGGCTGATACAGGCCGAACAGCACGCTCATCAGCGTGGATTTACCCGCGCCGTTCTCCCCCAGCAGGGCGTGTATCTCCCCCCGGCGAAGCTGCAGGGTGATGTCGTCGTTTGCGATGATGCCCGGAAATTCCTTGGTGATATGGAGCATTTCAATGATATATTCGCTTTCGGTATGTTCGCTGTCAGGCAATGCCTTTCCCCCTCTCTGGTGTCATTTCAAAAAAGACCAGGCGGATGCCTGGTCTTTTTTGATTCTCGGAATATCACTCGATGTAGTTGATAGTAACGTAGTCGAAGGTCAGGTCGGCGACACTCTCAGGATAGTCGGCGTCGACCACCAGGCTTCCGTCCTTCAGCGCAGCCAGCTGCTCCTCATAGTCCTCAACGGTGAAGCTCTCCATGCTCCAGGTGTCGGTGGGCAGGCCCACGGCGTCGTCGTTCACGCCCAGACTGGTGCTGGCACCGCCGATGTCGTCCCACTCGCCGTCAAAATACTTGCCGATGGCCCAGCTCGTAGCGGAACTCAGGCCCTTCATGGCGGAAGTAACGACCGTGTCGGATTCATAGGATTGGTCAACGTCCACGCCGATCACAGCGCCGTCGTTCTCGGCAGCAGCCGCAACGATGGAGTCGAACATGGAGCCGCCGCAGGCGAACACGATCTCAACGCCGTTTTCATACCAGCCGCTGACCATGGTCTGCAGCTCCGGGGAAGCCGCAAAACTGGAGCCATACAGCCAGGAGTAGTTGATGGTCACTTCCACGCCCAGAGCCTCAGCCGCAGCCTCAGCGCCCTGGAGGAAGCCATAGCCATACCGGCAGCAGGCAGAGTTGGTGCCGCCGCCGCCGCCGCTGAACCCAAGGCTGGTGTAGCCCTCAGCCACGACAGCGTAGCCGGCGAAGTAGCCGCTCTGCTCCTCCTGGAAGGCGATGCCGGCCACATTGGTCAGCACGTTGCCGTCCTCGTCAGAGAGAGAGTAGCCGTCGATGAAGATGAACTGCACGTCGGGATAGGCGATAGCAGCCGCGGTCAGAGCAGTCTCCTGCATATAACCGGCGCAGACAACGACCTGCGCGCCGTTCTCGCAGGCGCTGACCATGGCATCGTAGCGGTCGTCATTGGTGGCCTCGGAGCCGTTGGCGGGCTGATAGTACTTATAGGACAGGCCGTTTTCATAGGCATAGAGCTTCACGCCGTCAAAGGTGCCCTGGTTGAAGGACTTGTCCTTGAGCTGGCCCACGTCTGTGATGAAGGCGATATCATAGGTGCCGTCGTCAGAGGTCATGGTGTCGGGGATGTCGTCCGCGCTGACGACCTCGGCGACCTCAGCGGTTTCTTCCTCGGTCTCCTCTGCCTCCTCGGCAGCCTCCTCCGTCTCCTCAGCCTCGGCGGCCTCCTCGACGGTTTCCTCGGTCTCGGTCGTGGTCTCCTCCGCATCATCAGAGCTGCTGGAGCAGCCCGCCATCAGGCCAAAGATCATGCAGAGAGCCAGGAGCAGTGCAAGTGTCTTTTTCATGGTTGTCCTCCTTAGAATAGATTTTGATTTTATCCATTGCCTCGGTTTTACCGAACACATGAATTATACCATGTATGTCCTCAGACTTCAAGCGTCTACCTGACAAACAGGAAACAAAAATTTCATGGTTTATTGAAAAATTTTTAAAAGTTTTTCATACCATCCTCTTTTCCCTACCCCTTCTTGCGGGAAAGCGTGATTCGTGCTATAATCCTGTCATAGAAATGACCACCAGGGAGGCGCGGCATGGGAAATGTGCTGACCATTGGCATCGCCGGAGGGACCGGCAGCGGCAAGACCACCATCACCCGCCGCCTACAGCGGCGGTTCGGAAGCGATATCTGCACCCTGTATCATGACAACTACTACAAGGCCCACGACAGCCTGACGCTGGAGGAACGGGCCCGGCTCAACTACGACCAGCCGGACGCCTTCGACACAGAGCTGCTGGCAGAGCATCTGGCCCTTCTGCGCCAGGGCCGGGCGGTAGCCTGCCCGGTGTATGACTATGCCATCCACAACCGGGCGGCCCAGACCCAGCTTATCCAGCCCGCCCCGGTGGTGCTGGTGGAGGGCATCCTTATTCTGCAAAGCGCCGAGCTGTGCGATATGCTGGATATCAAGGTACTTGTGGACGCGGACGCAGACGTGCGCATCCTGCGGCGTATCGTCCGGGACGTGCGGGACCGGGGCCGGAGTCTGGAATCTGTCGTAAATCAATACCTGACCACCGTAAAGCCCATGCACGAGCGGTATGTGGAGCCGTCCCGCCGCCGGACGGATATTATCATCCCGGAGGGCGGGCACAACGAGGTGGCCATGGCCCTGCTCATCGAGCGCATACGGGCACATCTTGAGGAGGAAAGAAAAAATGGCTAAGCTATACTTTAAATACGGGGCGATGGGTTCATCCAAGTCCGCCCAGGCCCTTATCACAAAATTCAACTATGAGGAGCAGGGCATGCGCTGCTGGCTCATAAAGCCCGCCACGGACACCCGGGACGGGACGGATATCGTCCGCTCCCGCATCGGCCTGGAATGCCAGGGAGACGTGATCTCTCCGGAGGACAATCTGGGAGATCTCTATCAGGCCGCCGGCTGGTGCGACGTGATCATTGCGGACGAGGCCCAGTTTTTCACCCCTGCCCAGATCGATCAGCTCCGGGAGATCGTCGATCAGGCGGACGTGCCGGTGCTCTGCTTCGGCCTGCGGACAGATTTCCTGACCCATCTGTTCCCGGGAGCCAGGCGGCTGATGGAGGTGGCCGATTCCATCACGGAGATCAAGACCATCTGCACCTGCGGCCGCAAGGCGGTGGTGAACGCCCGGCTGGACGAGCATGGCCGCATCGTCACCGAGGGCCAGCAGGTCATGCTGGGGGGCAACGAGAGCTATACCGCCATGCGTCACCAGTGCTGGACCCGAAAGATACAGGAGCAGGCACAGGAGCAGTAACCCGCAAGCACCCGAAACTTTCAGGGCCGCGTCGAAGGACACGGCCCTTTGTGTACACGCCTTGCGGCGCAGAAAACAGAGAAGGATGGCAGCAATAAATGAAAAACAAGGAAAACACACCGGCATCCGGGGAGGACCGGGAGCGCTCCCAATATGAGCGGATGACCCAGGCCCCCATCCCCTCCCTGGTGGTGCGGATGTCCATTCCCACCATCGTCAGCATGATGGTAACGAACATTTATAACCTGGTGGACACCGCCTTTGTGGGCCAGCTTGGCAACAGTGCCAGCGCGGCGGTGGGCGTGGTGTTCGGGTTCATGTCCATCATCCAGGCCATCGGCTTCATGTTCGGCCAGGGCTCCGGCAGTCTTATCTCCCGGGAGCTGGGCCGCCGGGACAGGGCAGACGCAGTGACCACCGCCTCCACCGGGTTCTTTCTGGCGCTGGGAGCCGGGCTTTTGCTGGCGGTGGGCTGCTTTGCGTTTCTCGACCCCCTGGTCATGCTTCTGGGCAGTACGGAGACGGCGGCCCCCTATGCCAGGACCTATATATTTCCTATATCCTTCTGGCCACCCCGTTCATGACCGCCGTGTTCGTGATGAACAACATCCTCCGCTATGAGGGCAAGGCATCCCTGGGCATGGCGGGGCTTCTGACCGGTGCGGTTCTGAACATCGTGGGCGACCCCATTTTCATGTTTGTACTGGATATGGGCATCGCCGGGGCGGGGCTTTCCACAGCTCTGAGCCAGATCATCAGCTTTTTCGTCCTGCTGAGCATGTTCCTCCGGGGCAAGACCTCCACCCGCATATCCCTGCGGGCGGTAGCGCTGAAGGGGCGGCTCGTGCCGGAGATTTTGGCCACCGGCTTTCCCAGCCTTCTGCGTCAGGGGCTGAACAGCCTGGCTACCATCCTGCTGAACGACTGCGCCGGCGTCTATGGGGACGAGGCCGTGGCCGCCATGAGCATCGTCTCCCGCATCGGATTTTTCGTCTTCTCCATCGCCCTGGGCGTGGGCCAGGGGTTTCAGCCCATCTGCGGCTTCAACTATGGAGCGGGGAAATACAGCCGGGTGCGGCGGGCCTTCTGGTTCACCGTTGCCCTGTCGGAGGGGCTGATGGCCGTGGCCGCCGTGGTGGTGCTGCTCTGCTCCGGTGGGCTTATCGGCCTGTTCCGGGATGACCCCACGGTCATCGCCATCGGCACCCGCGCCCTGCGGCTCTACTGCGTGGCCCAGCTTTTCCTGCCTCTCTGCATGGTGACAGAAATGCTCTATCAAAGCACCGGCCACAAGGGGGGCGCGGCCATTCTGTCCTCCCTCCGGGGCGGGCTGCTGTTCATCCCCCTGCTTCTGATTCTCGTCCGTCTCCGGGGGCTGGCTGGCATTCAGGAGGCCCAGCCTCTGGCCTACGTTCTGGCCCTTCTCCCCTCCATCTGGTTCATGCTCCGCCTGTTCAGAAGCCTCCCCAAGGAGGATACCCCAATGGGCGAGGGGTGAAGGGAGGGAAAAGACCCGCCGCCCTATTTCCGCAGCACAATTGTAATCCTGGTCCCTATCCCCTCATAGGATGTAACCTGGAAGTGGCCGCCGTGCTTGGCTATGATCCATTTGGCGATGGACAGGCCCAGGCCGCTGCCGCCGGTGGATCCGGTGCGGGCGGCGTCAGCGCGGAAAAAGCGGTTGAAAATCCGGGGCACGTCCTCCGGAGCGATGCCCACCCCGTTATCCTGCACCTGGACGCAGGGGCGGCCCTCCCCGTCCCGGAACGCGCTGATGGTGATGGGACTTCCGGCAGGAGAATATTTCGCGGCGTTGTCCGTCAGGATGCGCACCGCCTGCTTGAGCATGGCCTCGTCCCCGGAAGCGGGGACGGGGTCTTCCCCTTTCAGCACATATTCGTGGTCCGGGTCGATCATCCCGCATTCCTTCCATACCTCCCCGGCCAGGGCGGTCAGGTCAAGCTCCTTCATGGTCAGCTCCTGGCGGCCCGAATCCCCCCGGGCCAGGAACAGAAGCTGCTCCACCAGGGTCTTCATCCGCTCCGTCTCGGTCCTGATGGCCCCGATGCCCTCATCCAGCACCTGGGGGTCGGTCTTACCCCAGCGGTCCAGCATATCCGCATAGCCCTGTATCACAGCGATAGGGGTGCGGAGCTCATGGCTGGCGTCGTCCACAAACCGCACCTGCTGGCGATAGCCGGCGCGCATACGGGTGAGAAGATTGTTCACCGCCGTCTCCAGCCCGGCCAGGTCGTCGTCCCCGATGCGGAGCTGCTCGTCCGGGGAGGTGCCGTTCAGGTGGTCGATGGCCTCCTCCAGAGACTGGAATTTGCTCACATCGAAGCCGGAGGCGGAGATGCTCTCCGTCACCTGGGCGATGTCGTCGATGGGGCGCAGGTATTTCCGAATCCGCCGGGTGGCGCCGGGGGCGGACAGCAGCCATATCACCAGCCGCAGCAGCATTTCCGCCGTCAGGGCGAAGCACAGCCAGAAGAAGAACCCGCCCATGTTCACCGCATGGTTCAAACCGGCATCCCAGCTCCCGGCGTCAATAGCGGACACGTCCTGGTCGCCAAAATAATACACAACGATGTCGGAGAACATATCCTCCCCCTGGAGTTGGCCCTTCACGCACGTCCAGAAGGGCTGGGTCGCCCAGGGGCTGTCAGACTGATAATCATAGACCGTTTCATCGTCGATGGCGACGCTGAGACTGACCGACCAGCTCAAAATAACGATAGCTCGCGGCAAAATGGCCCAGGGTACCCACCTCCAGGGCGGCGCACCAGACCGCCACCGCCACGGCCCCGATGACAAGGGACTGCCACAGGATGGCCCACAGCTTTTTCCATTGCAGGCTCCAGGCAATGCGCCGGGCAATGGAATTCGTCCGCCCACTGCCCCGGCGGGTCTCCCGCCGCTGCCGCTTCTTCCCGGCCCGTTTCCGGCCCCCGGCCTCCTTCACGGCCCTCCGGGCTTCGGCCTTCTTGGCCTCCCGCTCCGTCCGCGCCCCGGCCCGCTCCTCTCCGGCGGTCCTCATTGCTCCTTATCCTTCAGAACATAACCCACGCCCCGGACGGTGTGGATAAGCTTGACCCCAAAGGCGTCGTCTATCTTCTGGCGGAGATAGCGGATGTACACGTCCACAACATTCGTCTCCCCCATATAGTCATAGCCCCAAACCTTTTCCATCAGCACGTCCCGGCTCAGAACGATGCCCGCGCTTTCCATCAGGGTTTGCAGCAGGAGAAACTCCTTGAAGGTCAGATTCACCGGCTCCGTCCCATACCTCACCGTATGACGGGCAGGGTCCAGGGTCAGCGCTCCGCAGGATAGGGCCTCCGGCGGCTTTTGTCCCGCGGCCTTGGCCTCCATGCGGAACACCGCCCGGATGCGGGCCAGCAGCTCCTCGATGGAAAAGGGCTTGGTAATATAGTCGTTGGCCCCCATGTCCAGGCCGCTGACCTTATCCATGACGGAATCCCGGGCCGTCAGCAGGATGACGGGCAGCTCTGAATCACTCCGCAGGCGGCGCAGCACCTCCAGCCCGTTCAGTCCCGGCAGCATCACATCCAGGAGCATCAGGTCATAATGCCCGCTCTTGGCCTTTTCCAGCCCTGTCCGGCCATCGATGGCTTTGTCCACCCCGTATCCCTCATGCTGAAGCTCCAGCTCCAGGAACCGGGCGATCTTCTCCTCGTCCTCCACGATCAGGATCTTCGCAGCCATTTTTTCTCTCCTCTATACTCGCAGGGACTGTATCAGCGCGGATACAGTCCCTGTATTTTATCCTTCAAAGCGGTAAGTACATCCGCAGCACCAGCCGATGATGCCGGCCAGCACAGTGGCCCACAGGGCGCATATGGCCAGCGCCGGCACGGACAGAATCTGCCGCTCCTGCCTGTACACCACGAACTGCCGCTCTATGCTCCGGCGCAGCAATCCTTTGATGGTCTCCATGACATCACTCCCGGCCGTCATGCCCATCGTGGCGGAAGGCCTCCTTGATATCCTCGGCCATCCCGGTGACGTTTTCCATGGCCTTGTTCACAGCGTCCTTCCCCAGCTCCTTCCCCTCGAAGCGGTAGGTCACACCGCAGAACAAGCCGATGACCAGCGCGGGGATGGTGAACCAGAAGGCGCACACGGCCAGGACCAATATCACCAGCACCGGCATCCGGAAAAGCTGCTTGCCCCGGCGGACAGCCACGAAGTCGTTCGCCACGCTCAGCTTCCCCAGCCGCTTGATGTAATCCCATATGACCCGGAAGCCGTTGGTGAAAAAAGGCTCCTTCTGGCTTACGTTTTTCACAGGCCGGGGGGCCTGCTGCTTGTCCCACTCCGGGCCGGAGGCGGGGTCTACGTCCACCGTGCGGGCCTTGTTTCTGGCCCGTTCCAGATCCACCATAGCGTCCAGCATATCCCAGCCGTTCCGCTCCAGGGCGTTTTTCGCTTCCTCTAAGGAGACGCCGGCCTTCTTCGCCAGCAGCTCCGCCATTTCATATCGTTCCACTGGGACGACCTCCTTTTTTATCGTGCCTAAACAATAACATGGCCTGTTTAGAGGCAAATGGAATAGATATTAAAATAAGATTAGAAACCGGTTCAGAAATCAAAGAGCTCCGTCCGTTTCCTCTGTCTCCGTCCCGTCCCCATCCTCCGTCTCGGCTTCGGCCTCCGTCTCTGACTCTGCCTCGTCCGTCTCAAAATAGCCATAGCTCTCCGGGCAGATGGAGTACTCGCTGGTATCCCACCAATAGGCGCCCCAGAGCTGCTCGTCGCTTACAAGAAAGACGCTCTCTCCCTCGCCGTCCCAGCCGGCGGCGTCCACATGGTAGGTCTGGCCGCCGAGGGTGACGATGTTCCAGTAATGCACCTGGGTATCCATTCGGCCTGCCACCACGACGCAGTCCACATCCAGCGCCTGGCACAGGGCCTCCAGGGCCATGGCCATTCCCTGACTGTCCGCCGTGCCGCTCACCAGCGCATCCCAGGCGGTGGAGCCTGCCGTTTCGTCCTGGACGCAGCTCTCCGTCAGATAAAGACAAAGCGCATAGATCATATCCGCCTCTGTCACAGGAGCGAGCTCCCCGCTGGCCGCGTCCGCATTCTCCCCGTTCGCGTCTGCGATTTCCTCCGTAGCCTCGCCTCCGTCCCGGACGGCGGCGACAGCATCCTCCACTGCCTGGGAGAGGGCCTCCCGCCGGGCGGCAAGCTCCTGACTGTCCAGGCCGTAATCCAGGGTGATCTCTGCGATGCGGTCCACGCCGGATTCCGGATAAAAATCTGTCTCCACCTCCGGCATGACCGGGCAGGCCAGGGGGTCGGTATAATAGGTCTCCTCCAGATATTCCTGCACCGTCTCCTCCGTGATGGACGCGGAGGACAGCTCCAGCACCAGATAGGTCTCGCTGCCCCGCAGGGCGGTATCCAGCCGCTTCGCCAGAGCCCCGGCCGTGCCGACCGCCTCCAGCGCGTCCACCTGCGCTTCGGAGCGCTTATAGGTGATGTAAATCTCCGCCTGGTAATAGCTGACGATGCGGCTCAGGTCATAGCTGATGTAGTCCACAGCAAAGGCCCCCAGGGCGGTGGAGGATTTCACCTCCCAGCAGGCGGTGGATATATCTGTGCTGATGGTGCCCTCATAGTTGAGAAACTGAAGCTGGGCGGACTCCACATGCTCCTCCACCAGACTGGTGATGGCCCGCTTCAGGGCGGCATAGCTGGAGATGCTGCTGATGGCGTCGTCCTCTTCCTCCGTCTCCTGCTCCTGGGCCTGGTATTCCTCGCTGGCATAGTATTCCCTGTCGAAGAAGGTGGAGCATCCGGCGGCGGAGAGGGCCAGTCCCACAGCCAGCAGCAGGGCCAGGGCTTTTCTCATATCAGTACCCCAGCTCCTCGTCCACCAGGACGATCTCCATGCTCTCGCACCAGAAGGGTCTGCGCCACAGCACCACCAGGGCGTTGCATATCCTGTCGGGGCTGGCGCAGTCGTGGCAGTGACCTGTCACAGCGCAGGGCGTCTTTGTCTCCAGACGCCTGGCGTTCAGGGGACCGGCCACGTTCCTGGCCCGTTCCAGCGCTTCCTCAAAGGGACCGCACAGCTTGTTTTCTCCTACGATCAGGTATACCTTGTCCTTTTTCATCAGCGTCCCGGCCACCCGGTTTCCCCGGCCGTCGATGTTGATGATATAGCCCTCCTGGCTGATGGCGTTGGCGCTGGTGATATAGACCTGGGCGCTGCTGGCCTGCACCATGGTCTCGTCCCCCGGCACGACCATATGCCAGAAAACGGTGTTGTCGTCCTTGATGCGGTCATAGATGTTCAGGCCCCGGACGGTCATGCTGCCGCCGATGCCCACGGTCTTTCCCTGCAGGGCCCGGCCGATATAGGCCGCCGCCTCCTCAGAGGTCTTGAATTCCGTGACCTCAAATCCGTTTTTCCGCAGATTTTCAATGGTTTTCGTCCTGTCCATATGACTTATGACCTCCTGTTTTATAGGCTCTCCGACTCAGTCGGATTTCTGGATATTGGAAAAGTTCTTCCCGAACACCTGATGGGACTCCGTGACGATGACGAAGGCCTGTGGGTCCATGGCGGACACGATCTTCTTCACTGCTGGGATCTGCTGGCGTTTCACCACGCACAGGACCACGTCCCGCTCCTCGCCGCTGTAGGCTCCCTCTCCCTGGAGCAGGGTGGAGCCGCGGCCGAGCTGGCGGCCGAGCTCGTCCGCAATCTTCTCAGGGTAAAGGGTGATGATATAGCACACGCTGGCGTTATCCATGCCGTAGAGCATCATGTTCACCACCCGGGAGGCCACGAACATGGTGATGACCGTATACATGGCGCTGTCGAAGCGATTGAATATGACGGCGAAGGCCACCACCACTACGGCATCCAGGGCCAGGGAGAAATTCCCGAAGTTCACATAGGGATATCTCCGCCGGAGCATACGGGCGCCGATGTCCGTGCCGCCGGTGGTAGCCCCGGCAATATACACAAGGCCGGCCCCCGCACCCTTCAGCAGGCCGCCATATACGGAGGCCAGAAGGATATCATCCGTCAGCGAATAGTCCAGGGCGTTGAATATGTCGATAAATACGCTGGAGGCCACCATCCCCAGGGCGGAGAAAAGGATAAACCTCAGGCCGAATTTCTTCCAGGCCACGATGAACAGCGGGATGTTCATCACGATTACCATCACGCCCACCGGCAGACCGGTCAGCAGGTTGATGATCTGCCCTGCGCCGGTCAGCCCGCCGGAGACGATGCTGTTCGGATAAGTCAGAAAGGCGAAGGCCGCTCCCATCATAGCGCAGCCCACCAGGGTCATAACGACCTGCCTGACGATCTCCCAGACTGTTTGCTTCACGCGTTATCTCCCTCCAAAAGACTCATCTGCTCCTCGCCCCGGTCCTTGTCCGTCAGCTTAGCCCCGGCGGCAGGCAAGCTTCTAACCCGATAGCGGGCCTGGTTCTGAATAGGCGTATCCTCCGCAAAGGACACCCGGGTCACAGGATGCTTTTTCACGGTCATCACCTGCACCCCCTGGGTGGCCCGGCTGGCCTTGGGAGCCAGCAGCGCGGAGCTGAATATAAGGCACCGGCCCTCGCCGGTATAAACCGCGATCTCCCGCTCCTCCTCCAGAGACAGCAGGGCCACCAGGGGGCTCTTATCACTGTAGGCCCCGGTGAGACGGCGGCGGTTCGTCTTGGTGGCAAAGGCGGAAAGACTTATCCGGGCGCACTTGCCGTTTTGGAAGAACAGCAGCAGCGTGCCGGTATAATCCCCTGTCAGGGCCGTGGCCACAACGCTCTCTCCCTCGTCCATGCCCAGCTTGCCGGGCAGGAAATCTCCCAGGGCGCTGGCCTTGGTCTCCTTGATATCCGCCACCTTCAGCTTATAGGCCTGCTGCCGGTCGGTGAACACCAGCAGCTCCGCCCGGTTGGTGGTCTCATAATACTGGGCCAGGCCGTCGTCTTCCTTATACTTCTGCTCCCCACTCACCCGCAGGGACTGGGGAGTAATCTTCTTGAAGTACCCCTGCCGGGACAGGAACAGATGGACGGGGTAATCCTCCGCCTCCGGCTCCTGACCGTCGTAATCCTCCACCTCGTCCGCATAGACCAGGGTGGTGCGGCGGGGAGATGGATATTTTTTGATGACCTGCTTCAGCTCCTCCGCAATCACGCCCCGCAGGCAGCGCTGGCTCTTGAGAAGCTCCTCCAGCTCGGCGATCTCCCTGGCGAGGCCCTCTGTCTCCTCCACCCGGCGGAGGATATATTCCCGGTTGATGTTCCGGAGCTTGATCTCCGCCACGAATTCCGCCTGAATCTGGTCGATGCCGAAGCCGATCATCAGGTTCGGCACCACGTCCGCCTCCGCCTCCGTCTGGCGGATGATGGCGATGGCCCGGTCGATATCCAGCAGGATGGCCTTCAGGCCCTCCAGCAGGTGCAGCTTCTCCTTTTTCTTTGTCATGTCGTGATAGGTGCGCCGCCGGACGCACTCCGTCCGCCAGGCAATCCATTCGTTCAGCACCTCTCCCACGCCCATGACCCGGGGAGACCCGGCGATGAGGATATTGAAGTTGCAGGGGAAATTATCCTGCAAGGGGGTCAGCTTGAAAAGCTTCGCCATCAGCTTTTCCGGCTCCACCCCGCGCTTGATGTCGATGGCCAGCTTCAGACCGCCAAGGTCGGTCTCATCCCGCATATCGGAGATCTCCTTGACCTTCCCCTCCTTTATCAGGTCGCGGCATTTGTCGATAATGGCCTCCGCCGTGGTGGTATAAGGTATCTCATACACCTCGATGATGTGCTCCTTTTCCTGATACCGCCATTTGGCCCGGACAGGGAAGGAGCCCCGGCCCGTGGCATATATACGGGCCATCTGGGCCGGGTCATAGAGTATCTCTCCGCCGGTGGGAAAATCCGGGGCGGGCATGGTGGACATGATCTGGTGCTCCGGGTCCTTCAGCAGGGCGATGGTGGTCTGGCAGACCTCCTCCAGATTGAAGCCGCATATCTGACTGGCCATGCCCACGGCGATGCCCATGTTGGCGGACACCAGCACATTGGGGAAGGTGGTAGGCAGGAGGGTCGGCTCCGTGGTGGAGTTATCATAGTTGGGGACGAAATCCACCGTGTCCTTGTCGATATCCCGGAAAAGCTCCGCGCAGATGGGGGCCAGCTTCGCCTCCGTATACCGGCTGGCGGCGTAGGCCATATCCCGGGAATATACCTTGCCGAAATTGCCCTTGGAGTCCACAAAGGGGGCGTTCAAGGCCTCATTGTCCCGGGTCAGGCGCACCATGGTCTCATAGATGGCCGCGTCCCCATGGGGGTTATAGTGCATGGTCTGGCCCACGATGTTGGCAGACTTTGTCCGCGCCCCGTTCAGCAGGCCCATTTTATACATGCAGTACAAAAGCTTTCGGTGGCTGGGCTTGAAGCCGTCTATCTCCGGGATGGCCCGGGATACGATGACGCTCATGGCGTAGGGCATATAGTTCAGCTCCAGGGTCTCGGTGATGGGCTGCTCCACCACCTCACCCCGCAGGCCCATCACATTGGGATCTGCGTCCCGCCGGACCGGCTTCGGTTCCTTCGATTTTCTTGCCATATGTCCCTCTCCTTACGATATGTCCGCCATGTCCAGGTACTTATAGCCGTCCTGGGCAATGTGCTGCTTCCGGCCCGCCAGGTCGTCTCCCAGGAGCAGGTCGAAATAATAAGCCGTGCGCTTCGCCTCCTCCGGCAAGACCCGGATAAGCCGCCTTGTCTCCGGGTTCATGGTGGTCAGCCACATCATCTCCGCGGAGTTCTCACCCAGGCCCTTGGAGCGGTTCACCGTGAATTTGGAGCCGGAAAGCTCCTCCACGATCTTGTTCTTCTCTGCATCGGAATAGGCGTACCAGGTCTTTTCCTTACAGGTGATCTCATACAGGGGAGATTCCGCGATATACACATACCCCTCCTTCACAAGCGTCGGAGTCAGCCGCCACAGCATGGTCAAAATCAGCGTCCGTATCTGAAAGCCGTCCACGTCCGCGTCCGTGCAGATGACCACCTTGCTCCAGCGGAGGTTTGCCAGGTCGAAGGAGTTCAGCTCCTTGCCCCGCTTTTCCACCTCCACGCCGCAGCCCAGCACCTTCAGCAGATCGGTGATGATATCGCTTTTGAAAATGCGGCCATAGTCCGCCTTCAGACAGTTGAGGATCTTGCCCCGGACGGGCATAATGCCCTGAAACTCCGCGTCCCGGCCCATTTTGCAGGAGCCGAGGGCGGAATCGCCCTCCACGATGTAAAGCTCCCGCCGCTCCGGGTCCCGGCTGCGGCAGTCCACGAATTTCTCCACCCGGCTCATGATGTCCATGGAGCCGGTCAGCTTCTTCTTGATATTCAGCCTGGCCCGCTCCGCCTGCTCCCGGCTGCGCTTGTTGATGAGCACCTGCTCCGCCATGCGGTCGGCCTCGGCCTTATGCTCGATGCACCATACCTCCAGCTGCTCCCGGAAAAAGGCGGTCATAGCGTCCTGGATGCCCTTGTTGGTGATGGCCTTTTTCGTCTGGTTCTCATAGGAGGTGCGGGTGGAGAAGCAGTTCGTCACCAGTATCAGACAGTCCTGCACGTCCTGGAAGGAAATTTTCGACTCGTTTTTCTGATACTTCCCCGTCTGCTTGATATAAGCGTCCACGGCGTAGACGAACCCGGCCCTGGCGGCCTTGTCCGGCGCGCCCCCATGCTCCAGCCAGGAGGAGTTATGATAGTATTCCAGCAGCGTCACTTGGTTGGAAAAGCAGAAGGCGGCGGAGAGCTTCGCCTTATATTCCGGCTTATCCGCCCGGTCCCGGCAGCGGCGTTCCGATTCCATAAACACCGGGGCGGTCAGGGTCGCCTCCCCGGCGATCTCCGTCACATAGTCCAGTATGCCGTTTTCATAGAGATATTCCGTGGTCTCGAATTTATCCCCATGCTGGATGCGCAGCCGGAAGGTAACGCCCGCATTCACCACCGCCTGGCGGCGGAGGGTCTGGCGGAACCACTCCTCCGGGATGTCGATATCCGTGAATACGGCCAGGTCCGGCCGCCAATGGTGGGTGGTGCCGGTCTTTTTCCGGTCGGCGGGGGATTTTTTCAGTTCGCCCACGATGCCGCCCTTTTCAAAGTGCAGATCATAGCGGCTGCCGTCCCGCCAGACGGTCACGTCCATATATTCCGAGGCGTACTGGGTGGCGCAGGCCCCCAGCCCGTTCAGGCCCAGGGCGTATTCATAGCCCTCGCCCCCCTCGTCGTCATATTTGCCCCCGGCATACAGCTCGCAGTATACAAGCTCCCAGTTATAGCGCTTCTCCGCGCTGTTCCAGTCCACGGGGCAGCCCCGGCCAAAATCCTCCACCTGGATGGACCGATCCTCGAACCGGGTGACGGTAATGAGCTTGCCGTACCCCGCCCGGGCCTCGTCGATGGAGTTTGAAAGTATCTCAAATACGGAGTGCTGACAGCCCTCCAGCCCGTCTGAGCCGAATATGACCCCCGGACGCTTGCGTACCCGGTCGGCTCCCTTGAGCTGGCTGATGCTCTCGTTTCCATAGGCTTGTCTGCTTGGTTTCGCCATGCAAAAATTTCCTCGCTTCGTTCCATTTTCTTTCCGGCCCGCCGCCGGTGGACATAATACTCCAATATACTATTCAGTATAACACAACGTCCGGAAAAATCAAGAAGGGGCGGAGGACTCACATCCCCCGCCCAATGGCCATGGCTTCTTTCTTTCTGAGGCTATTATATGTCTAAATCCCGAAAAACACAAATACAATATATGGAATCTACGGAAGCAGGAGGACAAGTCTCATGCCGGACTACATTCTAAACGCCCTGTTCGTCACCTGCGGGCTGATGCTGCTCGTCCGGCTCGCAGAGCTTATCCGCCGGGCAGCCCGGCCTCTGCTCCGGCTGGGGTTGCACGGTCTGGCCGGTCTTATCCTGCTACTGATGGGAAACACCGTGGGGAGTCTGTTCGGCCTGGGCCTTGGATTAAATGGCCTGACCATTTCCATATCCGCCATTCTGGGCGCGCCGGGCGTGGCATTGCTGTGGGCGCTGCGGTATATTCTATGATAGAATAGCGTAAAATCGCTCGAAAATCCTCTTAGCTTTTATGATACTTTTACAAATCTAAGATTTTTTCGACCTGCCTGTTGACACCGGGACGAGCCTGTGCTAATATAATAGGCGAAAATTGAATCGCTTTTCGATAGAGGCGCGGTTTTCATCAGTACCGTCCCGGCAAGGCCAGGCAGCCGCCGGATGGGAAAGGGAACGCCGCCGAAGCGTTTGGTGAGTGCCTGCTCTCCCTGCGCTGGGTCATTGGGAAATACCCAATGGACTGTCACAAGTACTTGTGGAGCGCTGTCAATGGCCGTTCGGCTTGCCCCTTTTGGGGGCATATACCGTATATCCTATGAACCGCTTGACACAAGCGGTTCATTTTTTCGTTTCCGGGCCGCGTCCCCCGGGAGCGCATCTAAAGAGACGCAAGAGAATTTATTGAGAAAGGTAGACATGAATCATGAAGAGATTTCTTGCACTGCTGCTGGCCCTGGTGATGGTATTCGCCCTGGCCGCCTGCTCCTCCTCCAGCTCCGATGCAGAGGAGACCGAGACCGAGGAAGCCACCGAAGCCACTGAAACCACCGAGACCGAAGCGGAGACTGAGACCACTGAAGCCGCCGAGGACGGCGAGACCGTCATTCAGGGTCTGGAGGACGGCGTTCTGACCATCGCCATGGAGTGCGCCTACGCCCCCTACAACTGGACCCAGTATGACGACTCCAACGGGGCCGTTCCCATCTCCGGCTCCGACGGAGAATACGCCAACGGCTATGACGTGATGATCGCGAAGCTCATCTGCGAGTATTACGGCTGGGACCTGGAGGTCATCCGCACCGACTGGGACTCCCTGGTACCCGGCGTCCAGTCCGGCATCTATGACGCGGTCATCGCCGGTCAGTCCATGACCGAGGAGCGCTCCGAGCAGGTAGACTTCGCCGGTCCCTACTACTACGCCTCCATCGTGTGCGTCACCCTGGCGGACAGCGAGTATGCCTCCGCCACCGGCCTGACCGACCTGGCCGGCGGCACCTGCACCGCACAGATCGCCACCATCTGGTATGACAGCATGCTGCCCCAGATCCCCGACGCTCAGATTCAGACCGCCGCTGAGACCGCTCCCGCCATGCTGATGGCTCTGGAGACCGGCTCTGTGGACTTCATCTGCACCGATATGCCCACCGCCATGGGCGCCGTGGCCGCCTATGACGACATGGTTATCCTGGACTTCTCCGACTCCGACGACAACTTCGAGGCAGACGAGGGCGAGATCAACATCGGCGTCTCTGTCATGAAGGGCAACACCACCCTGAAGGACGCCATCGATGCGGTCCTCAGCACCATGACCGTGGACGACTTCAACGAGCTGATGGACGAGGCCATCGCCATCCAGCCTCTGTCTGAGGACTAATATCAGAAAAGCCTTGCTGCTTTTTCAAGGGGCTGCGTCCGTGGGATGCAGCCCCTGCCAGTAATATATAAGGAGGGAAACGCCTATGGATCGGCTCTCCCAGCTTTTCAGCGACATATTAAAGCTATTGCAGCGGTACGGCGGCGCCTATCTGGGCGGCGTACGCAACACCCTGCTCCTGGCCCTGATCGCCACCCTGATCGGCTGCGTCATCGGCTTTGTCTGCGGCATTTTGCAGACCATTCCCCACGCTAAGACCGATAACCCGGTGAAGCGGTTTTTCCTGGGTCTTATCCGGGTCATCATCCGGGTCTATGTGGAGGTGTTCCGGGGCACGCCCATGGTTTTGCAGGCGGTGTTCATCTACTACGGCCTGCCCTACTTCTCCAATAACGCCATGCGCTTCAATAATGTCTGGGCGGCCGCCATTCTGGTGGTGTCCATCAATACCGGCGCATATATGGCAGAGACCGTCCGGGGCGGCATCATCTCCATCGACCCCGGCCAGACCGAGGGAGCCAAGGCCATCGGCATGAATCATGTGCAGACCATGACCAGCGTCATTCTGCCCCAGGCGCTGCGCAATATCATGCCCCAGATCGGCAACAACTTCATCATCAACGTGAAGGACACCTCCGTCATGTTTATCATCAGCTTTACAGAGCTGTTCTCCGTCCACCGGGCGGCGGTGGGAGCGACCTACCTCTACTTCCCCTCCGCCACCATCGAGATGGTAGCCTACCTATGCATGACCCTGGCAGCCTCCTTCCTGCTGCGCTGGCTGGAGCACCGGATGGACGGCTCGGACAGCTACGAGCTGCTGCAAAGCGACCCGCTGGTTCCCACCGCCGGGACCTATACCCTGGCGGAAATGCACACCCGGCGCAAGGCAGCCAGGTATAACACTGTCAGCGGCGATTATGACCCGGACGCAATGAAAAAGACGCGGAATGATTCCACCAGGGGGGAGCGGTAATATGGGCGAGACGATTTTACAGATACGGCATCTGTCCAAGAGCTTTGGCTCCCATGAGGTGCTGCGGGATATCGACTTCACCGTGGACAAGGGGGATGTTACCAGCATCATCGGGGCCTCCGGCTCCGGCAAATCCACCCTGCTCCGGTGTATAAACCTGCTGGAAACCCCCACCAGCGGAGAAATTCTTTTCCACGACACGGACGTGACCGGCCGGGGGGTGAACGCCCCCGCTTACCGGGCCAAGGTGGGCATGGTGTTCCAGTCCTTCAACCTGTTCAGCAACATGACCGTGCTGGAAAACTGTATGGTGGGCCAGGTGAAGGTGCTGAAAAAGCCCAAGGCCCAGGCCAGAGAGAGCGCCATGGCCTATCTGGAAAAGGTGGGCATGGCCCCCTTCATCAACGCCAAGCCCCGGCAGATATCCGGCGGTCAGAAGCAGCGTGTGGCTATTGCCCGCGCCCTGGCCATAGAGCCGGAGGTGCTGCTGTTCGACGAGCCCACCTCCGCCCTTGACCCGGAAATGGTAGGCGAGGTGCTGACCGTCATGCAGACTCTGGCCCAGGAGGGCATGACCATGCTGGTGGTGACCCACGAGATGGCCTTCGCCCGGGATGTCAGCACCCAGGTGGTCTATATGAATGAGGGCGTCATCTGCGAACAGGGCGCGCCCCAGGACGTGCTGGGCAATCCCCAGCGCCAGGAAACCAAGGACTTCCTGGCCCGCTTCCGTCAATCATAAGGAAGAAAGCCTCTCCCCCGCCGCGGTAATTTATCGCCGCACGGGGGAGATTTTTTTGTCCGCTTGTGGTACAATACGCTGTGGAACGTCAGGCAGCTATGCCTGCTGCGGAGGAGAGTAATGATATGCTGACGGAAAAGGAAAAGCGCATCATACGGAGATATTGCCTGCTGCCCGCCCTGGGCGCGGCCTTCCTGTGCATGGCCATGCTGATCGGGGCTGTGTTGATATTGCTGTGCATGGTGAACGATCTGGTTTTTTATGGGGACTTTTACAGTCTGGGGCTGTATACATATCTGGCCATCGCAGCAGTTTATACGGTGGCCTTCATCTTTTGCTTTTTGATTCCCCGCATTGGGATGGGAAAGCAGAAATGGAAGGAAATATCCAGAAAAGCGAATGCCTCCCTGAACAGCAGGGATTTTGCGCCCCAGGTATCCGCCGCCCTGGGCATCGGGGCCGCCGGTTCCCTGCTCAGCCAGTCCCAAAACCCCAAAGCGAACCGGGCCGTGGCAGCCATGAAGGGACTGGCCGCCGCAGGCGCGGCGGCCGCAGCGGTGGACATGGCGGGGGAAATGAGCAGAAACGCCAGATTGACGGCCGAGGTCTGCGGCGTGCAGATTCCAAGGGCGAAAAACTATGTGACCGCCGTTGTGCTGCTGCCCATCCTCCTGCTGACAGCGGTTTATATCCCCCATTTCGTAGCGGCCAGGCAGAGGATGGAGGCAGAAATCGCCGTGGCCTCGGAATCCGTCTATGCTTTGCAGGCCGCCCTGCAGGAGGGGTGCGACCGCGTGTATGCGGACGACCCCAGGGAGGAATACGACAGCGGCGGCTATCGGGTATCCGGGTATCTTTACGGCTACGACAGCCCCCTCACCTCCTATATCTATGTGATAATCGACAACGAAGGCTTCGTCAGCGAGGTCAGCTATGCCATTGACCTGGACATTCAGGAGGACAAGGAGGAAAGCATCCTGAAGGCAGAGACGGAGCTGGCCGCCCTGCATCAGCTGCTGAACAGCGCCGGGCTGCCAGCCCGGGCGGAGGAGCTGCTGGCGGATTATGCACTCCCGGAGGCGTTTATATCCCAGTTTATGGCCGGCTCCTACTATGAGAGCATCACATATGCCAAAAGCGACAACACATGGATATACTACATGACTGATTCAGAAGATGAATATGACGAATACAGCAGCTCGTATATTTACGTCAGCATAGATTCCTGAAAGCCGGAAAGGGGTTATCAATCATGGCCGAGAACACAAGGAAGCGGAGCGTCCTGATCGTCATCGATATGCAGAACGACTTCATCGACGGGGCGCTGGGAACAAGCGAGGCCCGGGAAATCCTCCCGAGCGTGGTGGAAAAGGTGCGAAAAAATAAGGAAAACGGGGATGCCGTGCTGTTCACCCGGGACACCCACGGAGAGAACTACCTGGACACCCTGGAGGGCAGGCTGCTCCCGGTGACGCACTGCGTCAAGGACACCCGGGGATGGCAGATATGCAGTCCCCTGGAGCCGTACACAGAGGGCGGCTCCGCCGTCATCGACAAGCCCACCTTCGGCTGGACTGGCTGGGAGCGGACGTTCCGGGAGCGGGGCATCATTCCGGCGCGAATCGAGATCGCGGGGCTGTGCACGGATATCTGCGTGGCCTCCAACGCCCTTATCCTGCGGGCGCTGTACCCGGAAACCGATATGGCGGTAGATGCCTCCTGCTGCGCCGGCGTGACCCCGGAAAAGCATAAGGCGGCCCTTCTGACCATGGCATCCTGCCAGATCGAGATCCTATAAGCCCGGCCCCGCCCCATAACAAGGGCAAAAAAATGCAAAACCTCCCCCATGCTTCCGCATGGGGGAGATTTTTTCGGCGCTGTTATCTCGCGCCGTCTCTTATTCCTCCGTTTCGAGCCGCGTAACGGCCATATACGCGGCGGCGCTGCCGGTTCCGAATAGTCCGCCGGAGGCGGCCACGATGTCCTCATAGCCTGTCCAGGTGTCGGAACGGATAGCCTGGACATCGCAGCTGTAGCCCAATATGATGTAGGGGCACTGGTCATAGACCACCTGCTGAAGCTGCCCGGCCAGGGTGCGGATCGTATCCCCATCCAGGCTGGCCCGCAGGTTTACATAAATATTGTCATATTCGCTGCTGCTCCAGCTCGTCATATCCCCTGAACCGGAATAAAACCGATACCCGGCCACCGCCGCGTTCTCGCTGCCCTGCCAGCTGCAAAGGCACATATCCCAGCTTCCGCCGGTCTTACAGACGGTCGTCACGTCGTCATCGGTGCGGGACCACTCCACCTGAATGCCAAGAGACCCCAGCGTATCCACCAGGACAGCCCCGGTGGTCGAGGCCCATATATCCTGCGCATTGGAATAGAGCGTCAGGACGATCTCCTCGTCCTCGTCGTCGCCGCTGTTATAATACTCCAGATAGCCGTCCTCATCCAGATCATAGGCCACGTTCCACAGGAGAGACTGAGCCGTATCCAGACTGTAGCCTCTGGGGTCGGAGAGGGACAGGGCATAATCCGTACCGGAGCTGGCCCATACATACCCGGCCTCCCCCGCTTCTCCCGAGAGCAGAGAGAAGATGGTCGCCCGGTCGAGGCAGTATTCGATCATCGCCCGCATGGACTGGTCTGCAAAAAAGCTGTCCTCCGCCGTGTTCAGCGCCAGAGCCCACACCTCGGACCGGGGAAGAACGTTCTGGATAAGCTCCACGCCGGGAACGCTTTCCAGCGTCAGCAGCTGCACGTCCGAGAGACCATAGCAGGCGTCCACCTCTCCGGTGGAAAGCGCCCGGGCGGCGGCTGTCTCCGTCTCATACTGCATAAAGCAGACAGCGCCCACCTGGGCCGCGCCGCCGAAATAATCCGCCCTGGCCTGGAGCAGCCAGCCGTCCTCTGTGGCGGTATACACAAAAGGGCCGCTGCCTATCATCTCCGTGTTCTCATAGGAGCCGGGGCTGTCCGAATAGCTGCTCCAATATGCCTTTGGCAGAATGGGGATGGTATTATACATCATATCCCCCTTCACATAGGAGGTGGAGATGACCACTGTATAATCATCCGGGCAGTAGATATCCGTGATCCCCTCCAGATAGGGGACATACAGGTCGGAGGAGCGCATCATCAGCTCATAGGTGAACTTCACGTCCGCGCTGGTCAGCTGCGAGCCATCGGAAAAGGTCACGTCCTGCCGCAGGCGGATGGTCCAGGTAAGCTGATCGCTGGAGAGACTGTAATCCTCCGCCAGGCAGGCCACCGGGTCCCCGTTTTCGTCCAGCCGCCAGAGGGAGTCATAGACCAGAAGGAAAAGCTCCTCCGACAGACCCCCATCCGAAGTTACGGGATTCAGGGAATCCGGCTCCTGGGCCACGGCGATGGTAAAGGTGTCCCCTTCCTTCAGCGACAGGGTGTACTCATCATCTCCGCAGGCCGTCAGAGTCATGAGCAGCGCGAAGGCCATAAGCAGCGCCCCGCAGCGGGCAGGCAGCTTTCTACTGTTTTTCAATATCTGTCCCCTTCCCGGCGGGCTGTCCGTCCTCCGGCCAGTCCTCGCCTTGCAGCAGCAGGGCCGCAGCCTCCGCCGGCGTTACCCGCCGCCGGACGCACACCGCCTCTATCACCGATCTTGCCCCCTGGTCCAGCAGGCCGTGCTGGCACAAAAGGTCCATAAATTCATCCGCCTGCCGCTTGTCCAGCCCCAGCCGCCGCAGCCACGACCGCTCCAGCAGCGGCGTGGTGTGCTCATAGCTCAGGACCAGCGAGGGGCTCGCCAAAATCCCGCTCAGTCGCCGCAGGCTCTCATCCAAACCATTATTTTCGCGTTTTTTATCCATAGCAGGGCTATTATAGCATGAATATGCAAATTTTCAAATCCCAAGCGCGGCAAAAACAGCCCATCTCCACGGAGGAAGACAGGCTGATAAATTGTGGTTCGCTACGGTCAATTCACACCAGCTTCTACCGAAATTGTGCTTGTTTTGCTGGAGAAAGCCGGTCGAATGTCGGATAGTGGAAGGCCCAGACGGACAGCTCTATCTCGTTCGTAATTGACGCGGGTAACTTCTTCAACGAAGTATTTTTCTTTTTTTGTTGCTTTAGCCCAACTGATACCAAACTTCTTGCACATCTGAAAGAAAATAGTGTAATAACGGTCGCTTTCTTCGTCTTTACGGAAATACCATTCGGCATCCGACCTTGGGAATGTAGAGGTCTCCTGTATATTATCCATCAATCTTCCTCCTTTAGATATGGTGAAAGCAGTCTTTGAGCGGCCTCGTCGCAAATCAAGAACCTAGGTGCAACTGATCCAGCCCGCGGAAGTTCTAATGCGCCAAAATCATTTGCATAGTGTCGAGCCAATTCGCTGGTCTTTGCTTCGAGAATTACGTCTCCGTTGAACCCCATATTTACTGATAGGCTTATACCAAATGCCACCAATAGCCTTCCAATCCCTGTATATTCAGGGTCACCCTGACGCATTGTGGGGTTGCTTCCTGGGTGAGCCTCCATATAGACTATATGAACATAGAGCTTGTCCTCGACTGCTTCATACGCTCCCAGGGCAATAAGTTGGCCGTTGTTTTTTACTGCATACTTCTTTATGCTGGGGTCGCTTATAAATTCAGATTTCCAGGATGTTTGCCATCTGGGATGCTGGATTGTCTCTTCAGCATCGGCTTCTGTCATATTCTCTATATTGACAAGCACTTGTTTTCCATTGTTATCATAAATGTATGGGACGAAAGCCATTTAATCACCCTTTCAAATAAAGTATATCACGGCGCACCTGCAATGTCTAATGTTTTATAAAAAAAGAGCGAGGCCAAAAATCGGCCTCGCTTTCGATTTATTCTGTCTGACGTTACTGAGTTGCACCACATTCGGAACAATACGTAATAGTGTAGCTCGTGTCTACCCATACATCCTCATACACAGGATTTTCTATTATAGTTCCTTCATAATGCCCAGAGACATATGTATAACTTCCGCCACATACAAAAGCTACGTGGTCAGCACAATCTTCCCCAGATGAAAATTTTTCACCGCATGTTTTACACATATAATATCCATCCACCCAAGTAGCCTGGCTGTAATCGTAAGAAGTAGATACCTGAACCTTCTCCGTATACCCGTCCTCAACCGTCTCTACCACCCACGTATGCACATGCGTGGTAGCGGTGGGAGCGGGCGTAGCGGTAGCGGTGGAAGAACTGGTGGAACCACTGCTGGTAGACCCGCTGGAAGACGAACCAGACGAAGTGGAGCCACTGGACGTGCTACCAGAAGATGTGCTACCACTGGACGTAGAGCCAGAGGAGGTAGATCCGCTACTGGTAGAACCGCTAGAGGTAGAGCCAGAAGAAGTACTGCCGGAGCTTGTGGAGCCAGTATTGGTCGTCCCACTAGAGGAAGAACTACTGGAAGAACCAGTGGAAGTAGACCCACTACTAGACCCGCTCGAAGTAGACCCACTGCTGGTGGAGCCACTGGAGGTAGACCCGCTGGACGTACTCGTGCCGGAACCTGTGCTGGTGGCGGGAGCGGTAGTGGTAGTGGGGGAGGAGGTGGCGGTCACGTCAGACGTGTCGCTGTCATTGTTAGTGCTAGTGTTGTCGGAGTCACTATTATCTGTAGAAGAATCAGTGGTGTCGTTGTCCGTGGAATCGTCATCGGAGGTGTCGTTATCTTCGGCATCTTCCTCGGCATCCTCTCCGTCCTCCTCGTCACTATCCTCCTCGACAGCAACCTCATCCACTTCGTCCTCCACCACGACAATAGCCGTGCCTTCGGAAATCTCAGCGATGGTTCCATCCGCAAGAGCGGCGGCGTAGTCCTCAGTCGTGACGATGTGGACGGTTTTGGTGATGATGACCTCCTCGGTCACAGGCTCGGTGGAAGATGTGCCGGAAACAGCGGCGTCATAGGCACCGCGGTCGATGGTGACGATAAAGGTGAGCTCATAGTCGCCGGGGACGGTAACATCTACAGCCGCGCTGTCAAAGGCGACAGAGAGCACCACATCCTCATCATAAATATTCAATGTGCTCAGGCAGTACAGAGGATCATATGGTTCATCCTCATCCTCTGCCGTATCTGCGCTCGCCTCGCTCCGCTGCGCAACGT
Source organism: Oscillospiraceae bacterium (assembly GCA_021203045.1). Classification (GTDB taxonomy): domain Bacteria; phylum Bacillota; class Clostridia; order Oscillospirales; family Oscillospiraceae; genus CAJOIG01. The sequence goes on from JAJQBY010000087.1 coordinate 36,340, forward strand.
ACAGATCATAAAGCGCTATAAACGGGAGAAGGTCCTCCTCTGAAATATATTCCGAATCAGCCTTGAACAGTTCCTCTGTCGTTTCCTCCGTCTCCTCGGCGGTTTGTTTTACCCCCCCCCCCGCATTGCAGGCGGTCAGGGAGAACGCCATCGCCAAGGCCAGCAGGACAGAAAACATCTTTTTCATAATCTCGCCACACTCCTGTTATTCATTCTATTTTTTTGGTATGATGCCATTATAATCCGCATACGTCAAATGTCAATCCCTGCAGCTTCAGCGAAAATACTCCCCTCCTCCGGAAAATCACGCACTTCCTCGCAGATTCTGGTTGCAACTGCCCCCAAGCTGTGATATAGTATTGACAAGCTGAAACGGAGTGCCGTGCGCACGGGCTGTGGCAAGGGTGCCATCGCCCGCGGGTGCGGTCTTTTATTAGAGGCGCCAATGATTCATCTTAACGAAAGGGAGAACGCCTATGCTTATCATCGGAAACGGACGGGTCCTCACCCGGGACGGGGCCGCCCCCTATCTGGCGGAGGGCGCTGTGGTCACGGAGGGCGAGCTTATCAGGGAGCTTGGACCTACGGCGGCCATGCGGGAAAAATATCCCCAGGCCCGCTTTGTGGACGCCCAGGGCGGCGTTATCATGCCGGGGCTGATAAACGCCCACACCCATATCTATTCCGGCCTGGCCAGGGGCCTTTCCATCAACGGCTATGACCCTCACACCTTTTATCAGGTGCTGGACGGGATGTGGTGGAACATCGACCGGCATCTGGATTTGGAGGGCACACGGGCCAGCGCCTACGCCACCATCATCGACTGCATCAAAAACGGCGTTACCACCATCTTCGACCACCACGCCAGCTATCGGGAGATCACCGGCAGTTTGTTCGCCATCCGGGACGTGGCCCGGGAGCTGGGCATCCGGGCCTGCCTGTGCTATGAGGTCTCCGAGCGGGACGGGGAGAAAAAGTGCGACGAAGCCATCGAGGAAAACGCCGCCTTTGCCCGGTGGGCCGCCCGGGAGGACAGCGACATGATAAAGGCCATGTTCGGCGGCCACGCTCTTTTCACCCTGTCGGACAGGACCTTTGAAAAAATGGCCAAAGCAAACGACGGCCTGACCGGCTATCATATCCACGTCTGCGAGGGCTCCACCGACCGGACGGACAGCTGGGACAGATATGGCATACGCCCCATCGACCGGCTGGCAAAGCACGGCGTTCTGGGGGAAAAGACCGTTCTGGGCCACTGCATCGAGCTGACGGACGATGAGCTGGACGAGATCGCCCGGACGAATACCATGTGCGTCACGAACCCGGAGTCCAACATGGGAAACGCCGTGGGCGTGGCCCCGGTGCTGAAAATGTTCCAAAAGGGCATACTGGTGGGCCTTGGAACGGACGCCTACACCCACGACATGCTGGAGAGCCTGAAGGTGGAGCTCATCATCCAGCGGCACAACGCGGGCCTGCCCAATGTGGGCTGGCAGGAGAGCACCGGAATGCTTTTTGAAAACAACGCCAGGATGTGCAGCCGGTATCTGTCCAGGCCTGTTGGCGTTCTCGCCCCCGGCGCGCTGGCGGACATCGCCGTGTTTGACTATCACCCCTTCACCCCCTTCGGGGCGGAAAATGCGGACGGACACATTCTATACGGCTTCCAGGGGAAGATGTGTCTGCACACAATCATAAACGGCCAGCTCCTCATGGAAAACAGAAGGCTCACCCGGACGGACGAGGAGGCCGTCTATCAGCGGATAGAGGCCGCCGCCCGGCGCCTCTGGGGCGAGCTGAACCCATAAAGCAACGCGGCCCGTCCATATCGTTATGGCCGGTATGGACGGAACCCGGACCACTTGGAATGGAGGTAGCATATGTCTGAAAAAATGATCCCCCTGTCCTATGAGGAGCTTCTGGCCCAGATTGACGGGGAATACAAGGCCCACGGCACCATATTCGGCGTGAGCCATCTATGGCACGCGCCGGTCAAAAGCCTGCCCATCTTCGGCGGGCGCATCGAATCCCCCCTCGGCCCCGCCGCCGGGCCGCATACCCAGCTGGCCCAGAACATCATCGCGGCCTATGCCGCCGGGGCCCGGTTCTTTGAGCTGAAAACCGTGCAGATCATGGACGGAGATGAGCTGGCCGCCTGTGTCAGCCGCCCCTGCATTCTGGCGCAGGACGAGGGCTATAACTGCGAATGGAGCACGGAGCTGACCGTGCCCCAGGCCATGGACGAATACATCAAGGCCTGGCGGATATTGAAGATCATCAGCGAAAAATACGGCTTGGGCTCAGCGGACGGCTTCGTGTTCAACATGAGCGTAGGCTATACCATGGAGGGCATCGGCTCGGAAAAGATCACCGCCTATCTGGACAGCATGCGGGACGCCGGCGTGTCCGACTCCGTGACCATATCCACCCTTCACGGCTGTCCGCCGGAGGAGATCGAGCTGATCGCTAACTATCTCATCGGCGAGCGGGGGCTGAACACCTATGCGAAGTGCAATCCCACCCTGCTGGGCTATGATTTCTGCCGCAAGACCCTGGACAGCCTTGGCTATGGCTATATAGCCTTTGACGACCGGCACTTCCGGGAGGATCTGCAGTGGAAGGACGCGGTATCCATGTTCCGCCGCCTGCAGGCCCTGGCGAAGCATATGGGCGTGGAGTTCGGCGTGAAGCTCACAAATACCTTCCCCGTGGACGTGACCGCAGGGGAGCTGCCGTCGGAGGAGATGTATATGTCCGGCCGTGCGCTCTATCCGCTGACAACGGAGCTGGCCTCCCGCCTGTCTAAGGAGTTTGGCGGCGCGCTGCGCATCTCCTATTCCGGCGGCGCGGACTGGCACAGCGTCGAGGGGCTGTACAAGGCCGGCATCTGGCCCATCACCATGGCCACCAATCTCCTGCGTCCCGGAGGATATAATCGCCTGGCCCAGCTCTCCCAGACTGTCAGCCGGCAGCCCTATGACGACTTCCGCGGCACGAACCCCAAGGCTGCGGCAGCCCTGGCAAAGAACGCCCTGTCCGACCCCTGGTATAAAAAGCCTGTCAAGCCCATCCTCAGCCGGAAGATCGAATATAAGGTCCCCCTGACCGACTGCTTTTTCGCCCCCTGCCGGGAGGGCTGCCCCATCCATCAGGACATCCCCGCCTATGTGCGGCTGACCGGCCAGGGAAAATACGATGAAGCCCTGGCCCTCATCACCGAACGCAACCCCCTGCCCAACATCACCGGGACCATATGCGCCCATCCCTGTATGACCAAATGCACCCGTCAGTTCTATGAGGGCCCGGTAGACATACGGGGCTGCAAGCTGGAGGCCACGGAGCAGGCCTATGACAAGCTGTTGGCCTCCATCCAGCCTCCCGTGTCCAACGGGAAGCGCGTGGCCATCGTGGGCGCCGGCCCCGCCGGCATCGCCTCCGCCTACTTCCTGGCAAGGGCAGGCTGCGCCGTCACGGTCTTTGAAAAGGCCGAAGCCGCCGGCGGCGTGGTGGGACGGGTCATCCCCTCCTTCCGCATCGCGCCGGAAGCGGTGGAGCGGGATGTGGCCCTGGCAAAAAAATACGGGGCGGAATTCCGCTTCGGCCAGGCCATCACCGATATATCCCAGCTGGCAGGCTATGACGATATTCTCCTCTGCACCGGCGCCTGGGTACCGGGCGTGCTGAAGCTGGAGCAGGGCCAGGCCCGCAACGCCATCGCCTTCCTCAGCGAATTCAAGGAGCATCCCCATCAGACCCGGCTGGGCCGCCATGTGGTGGTCGTAGGCGGGGGCAACACCGCCATGGACACTGCCCGGACCGCGAAAAAGGTATGGGGCGTCAAAACCGTTACGCTGGTCTATCGCCGGGACGCCGCCAATATGCCGGCAGACGAGGAGGAGCTGCAAACGGCCCTGGCCGACGGCGTGACGCTGAAGCCGCTGCTCTCCCCCGTCTCCTGGGCGGACGGCGCATTGCGCTGCCAGGTCATGACGCTGGGTGCGCGGGACGCCTCCGGCCGACGGAGCGTAGAGCCCACCGGAGAGGAGATCGCCCTGAAGGCGGACGCGGTCATCGCCGCCGTAGGCGAAAGGACCGACAGCGAGCTGTATAAGGCCCTGGGCCTGGAAACAGACAGCCGCGGCCGGGCGGTCATCGACCCCAAAACCGGCCGGAGCAGTATTCCGAACATATATCTCGCCGGAGACGGGGCCACCGGCCCCTCCACCGTGGTGCAGGCCATCGCCGGGGCCGCCCGGGCCGCCCGGGCCATCTGCCCCATGGCGTTCGATAAATATGAGAACACAAACGCCGCCCTGCCCGCGGCAGAGGCGCTGGCAAAAAAGGGCGTGTTCCTCCCCCGTGAGCCCAAGGCCGCCCGTTGTCTGGAATGCGCCGCCGTATGCGAAAACTGCGTAGACGTATGCCCCAACCGGGCCAATGTGCCCATCGAGGTAGACGGCCGCATTCAGATCCTCCATCTGGACGGCCCCTGCAACCATTGCGGCAACTGCACCACCTTCTGCCCCTGGGACAGCGCCCCCTACCGGGAGAAGTGGACGCTCTACTGGACAGAGGAGAGCTTTGCTGAGAGCGATGGGCAGGGCTTCGTTCCTCTGGGCGGGGCCGTCATACGGGCCCGCTTCGCCGGGACGGAGGCCACCATCGACCTGGGCGAGGAAAACGGCATTCTCCCCCCCTCCCTGGCCGTGTTCACCCGGACAGTGATGTACCGCTATCCCTGGCTGCTGAAAAACACCTGACCGCACCCTTCCCCTATGCACAAAAACTCGCCGCCCCGCTTCCTCACAGGAAACGGGGCGGCGTTTTTCTTTATACTGCAAACGCCAGGCGCATAAATAAAAAGCGGCCAGCGGCTAAAGCCGCCGGCCGGGAAATTTAATGCTTTTCCTTGTCCGCCTGGCAATGTCGCGCCATGGATACGGGGCAGTCATGCCGCGGATAAAACTGATTTACAGCTTATGACTGGTGTGCCTCATACCAAACACTGACATCAATGCCCAGGGATTCATACTCCTCCAGAGTGGGGCCGAAGTTGGCTTCATCGAAGCTCCAAGTCTCATAGGACAGAGGGATAGGAATGGATTCCATTTCGCTACGCAGGCGATCGCTGGAAAACTCGGAATACTGGGGCGAACTGACATAATCGAACAGCAGGAAAGTGTCAACCGTAGTGTAATCACCCTGAGCACTGGAATCCGCAGTAGCCTCGACTGCCTCCACGCTGGCCTCGCCGGAAGCCTCGCCACTGGCCTCACCAGATATCTCACCGCTGGCCTCACCAGAAGCCTCTCCGCTACCGGAGCTGGAACCGCCCAGATCAAGATAGAAGCTGCCCATAAAGTCGGTGTACATATGCAGGTGCCAAATCTTCCACTCGCCATTCTCCTTCACGAAGTCAACGCCGTAGGCCTCCCAGATGGTGTTGGCAGACTGGCCGCTCTCAGCGATCATGCCGGGAGAATACCAGAAAGCGCGGGCTGTCTGACCGTCATCGGCCACCTCGATGATGGCCGTGGTGGTGACGTGGAGCAGCAGCTGACCTACGCCGCCGTAGATTTCCAGAATCTCCTCATCGGTCATGCCGGTAGTGTCGATGCCGTTGTTCTCGCAGTAGCTCTTGGCGCTGGAGAGCCAGGTCTCATTATGTCCGTCCACATAGGCCTCCCAGATGGAGCCATAGCCCACATAGAAGCCCTGGTTCTGGCCGAAGGAGGCCGTGAGCTGGTTTTCATATTCCTGGACCCAGATCTCCTCCATCTCCTCCTGATGCTCGCCATAGCAGTGATACATGACATGACGGCTCATGATGTTCTGGATCTCCTGCTGGTCGAGGGCCTTCTGGGCCATAGCGGCCACGTCCTCCAGCGTCAACTCATCGGCGGCCCAGGCCGTGATACCCAGGGAGGCCACCAGCGCCACTACGCACAGCAGGCTGATCAGATGTTTCCATACCTTTGATTTCATTGCTTCTCCTCCAAAGAAATATTCAGGCCGAATGCCAGGTCGGCCCGTGTTGTATAAATTATAACATACGTTTCCCGATTTTTCACCGGTCTTTTATAATTTCAGAGGAAGCTACAAACTTTTTGCCAATCATTTATCGATTGTGTCCACCACAGGGTATTTTTTTAATTTTACATTAATGGTTCTCTATTCCCCCGCACAGCTGTCCGACCTATTTCCGACATAGATTTTCAGCTCATAATCATTGATGAACCGGCCCCAAGTGTGATACACTATAGGCATTGTATTTCATATCAACGGAAAGGAGCCGCTGTCCATGAGCCAGCAAAGCAAATACTGGACCGCACGGGCGCTGAAGGGCAGGGGGTGGACGGAAGCCCTGCAAAAGGAGCTGCTGCCCCGGCCTCAATACCGCCGCAGCTCCAGGGGCGGCTCCATCCGTTTATGGAAGAAAAGCGATGTGCTCGCCGCGGAACAGTCCCCCCGATTCCAGGCCCTGGCATCCATCGGGAAATGCCCCGCCGAACCGCCCGCCCTTCCCCAGCGGGAGAGCGGAGCCGGTCAGCTCGCTCTGCATATGGCAGGAGATTTCCTGGATGCTATATGGACAGAAACCCCGAAGCCGGAAGGCCCCGACGCCCTGCTGGGAGAGCAATACCACCGGGCTGTCATGCAGCTTCTCCCCGGCACGGAATGGGCCGTCCGCCTGGGACCGGGAAAATCCATGGGCCGGATAGACAACTTCCTTACCCTGTCTGCCCAGAAGCGGTGCGATCATTATGCCCGGCTCATCAAGAATTTCGTCACCGCCATGCCCTGGCTGGGGGAAAACCTGGACTCCCCCTATGGTGAAAAGCTGAAGCGTCTTTACGTCCCCATCCTGCTGTCCGTGGCCCGGCAGGAGCTGGAGACCTTTGCCGGCGCCCAGCCGGAGGCAAAGGTGGACGCGCTTCTGACCATGACTGACTTTCCCTGTCAGGAGCTGCTGAACCGGGGGCTGGGCTACATTTACTCTGTCTACTATGTGCCTCAGGCCATCCGCACCAGCCTGGATACCCTGGCCGCTCTGAACCCCAAGGATGAATACCCGGAGGCCCGGGCCATGCGGCGGCACTTTGTGCTGCACATCGGCGGCACCAACACCGGCAAGACCTATGCCGGCTTTCAGCAGCTTATCCGGGCGGAAACGGGGGTGTATCTGGCGCCCCTGCGGCTGCTGGCTCTGGAGGCACAGGAGCGCCTGTTGGCCGATGGGGTTGCCTGCTCTCTGACCACAGGCGAGGAGGAGGACCGCCGCCCGGGAGATACCCATGTGGCCGCCACAGCGGAAAAGCTGGGGCTGGACGCCGTCTATGACGTGGCCGTCATCGACGAATGCCAGATGATCGCCGACCGGGAGCGAGGTTATGCCTGGACCCGGGCCATACTGGGCGTTCGCGCACCGGAGATACACCTGTGCGCCGCACCGGAGGCCAAAAGCATCCTTCTGCGCATCATCCAGTCCTGCGGGGACAGCTATGAGGTAGTGGAGCACAAGCGCCGGACGCCCCTTCTCTGCATGACCCGCACCATGGACTATACCACCGTCCAGCCCGGGGATGCGCTGATCACCTTCTCCAAGGTGGGCGTTCTCTCCGTGGCGGAGGATCTGCGCCGCCGGGGAAAGGAGCCGGCCATCATATACGGAGCCCTGCCCTATGCCACCCGCCGCAAGCAGGTAGAGGGTTTCCTCTCCGGTCAGATGGAATATGTGGTCTCCACCGATGCCATCGGCATGGGGCTGAATCTGCCCATCCGGCGCATTATATTCATGGAAACAGAGAAGTTCGACGGCCACGAGCGCCGGGAGCTGAAGCCGGAGGAGATACAGCAGATCGCCGGCCGGGCCGGGCGGTATGGGATGTATGAAAAGGGCTATGTGGGCGCGGTGGAAAATCTGGCTTTGATACGCTCCGCGCTGGAGGCCGTGGTTCCGCCTATTCAGACGGCGGTGGTGGGCTTTTCCGATCTGGTAACGGCGGTGGATTTCGACCTGCTGGAGGTTCTGGAGGTCTGGAACCGTATGCCCACGGTGCAGCCCTATGTAAAGCTGGACATTACCCGATATATCACGGTCATCTCCCGTATACGGGAGGCAGGCTTTCAGCTCACCAAGCAGCAGGAGCTGCGGGCCGCCAACATTCCCTTTGACGAGACGGACGACACCCTCAACCAGCTGTTTTTCCGCTTTCTCCGCACATGGAGCAGAGAGGAGCCGCTTCAGCCCCCTGCGCTGCCGGAAAAGCAGTCCGCCTATACTCTGCCGGAGCTGGAGCTATACTGCCGGGAGCTGGATCTGTATTTTTCCTTCGCCAAGGCCTTCGACTGCGATGTGGATCGGGATTGGCTCTACGCCGAACGGGAGCAGGTGGCGGACGAAATAAATCAAATACTGCTGTACAACCTGAAAAATAACATCCGCTTCTGTGCAAAATGCGGGGCAGCGCTGCCCCTGCACCACCGGGGACGGCTGTGCAGCGCCTGCTATGGCCGCAGCCACGCCTATGACCGGCGCCGCCGGTAACGGCTTCCTGATTTTGCTGTGGACTTTTTCTGAAAAGGATATTATAATAGAATCCATAAATTATATGATATATTTTTCTTATAAAAAGGTGAGGCGTAATCAAGATGAGCAAATTAAAGGAACCCGGCTTTATCCTGCGGTGGGTAAAGCGCTTTGTGGTGTACTGTCTGGGCCTGTTCATCATGGCCGTCGGCGTGGTATTTTCCGTAAAATCCTCTCTGGGCGTCAGCCCGGTGACCTGCCTGGCGAACGTGCTGTATCAGATATGCTCGGCGGAAAGCCTGACCGCCCTGAATCTGGGCACCTGCACCACCATCAGCTACTGTCTTTATATCCTGGTGGAGATCATCATCCTGCGGCGGGATTTCAAGCCCGACATGCTCCTGCAGATCGTTGCCAGTTTTTTCTTCGGCCTGCTGGTGAATCTGGCCACCGCCATTTTCGCCTTCCTGCCTGCGCCGGAGATCTATCCCATGCGGCTGCTGTTTCTGCTTTGCAGCGTTCCCATGGTGGCCCTTGGGGTCATGCTGTATCTGGCCCCGCAGATTCTACCCACACCGGGAGAGGGCATGAGCCTCGCCATCTCTAAAAAGACCGGCCTGACCGTATCCAGCAGCAAGATCATCTTCGACTGCTCCATGGTATGCATCTCCGCCGCCACCAGTCTGATCTATTTCCATAAGCTGGTAGGCGTCCGGGAGGGCACCATCATCTGCGCTCTGACCGTGGGGCTGGTGATGAAGCTGTTCCTCCGGGTATGCGAAAAGCCCCTTATGCACTTCGTGGAACGGGACACCAAGATGGAGCAGGCCATCGGTCCGGCCCCGGAGGCCGCAGCCGGTCAGCGCTGCATCGTCACCATCGGCTGGGAGTTCGGCTCCGGCGGATATGAGCTGGCCCAGAAGCTGGCAGAGCGTCTGGGAGCCAAATTCTTCGGCAACGACGAGCTGATTCCCATGGAGGCCCAGGAGAGCGGCCTGCCGGAATCCTTCATACATAAGCACGAGCACAACATGGCCCACAGCGTGGTCTACGACTTCGTGACCTCCAGCTATGCCGCTCATATGGAGCTGTCCCCTCTGGAAGAGCTGTTCGCCACCCAGGTGCGGATACTCCGGCGCATCGCCGCCACGGAGCCCTCCGCCGTTCTGGTGGGCCGCTGCTCGGATTATATTCTCTATGAGGACCCCAACTGCTTCCGGGTGTTCATCCACGCCCCCACCCCTTACCGCATCGACCGGGTACCAGCGCGCATGGACCTCCCGCGCGAACCGGCCGCAGCGGACCTCTCCGCCACGGACACCAACCGCGCCCGCCACTATCAGCAGTTCACAGGCCGTCCCTGGGGCAACACCAAGTATTATAATCTGGCCGTGGACACCAGCGTCATGGGCCTGGAGCACAGCCTGGATCTGATATGCGATGCGATCAGGCTCTGGGAGGAAAAACGCGCAGAGACCGTCGAAACGGCCGAATAACAGATATAACGAAAGATCAAGCGCGCGATGTGACCGAGGATCACACCGCGCGCTTTTCCGTATCGTGTTCAGTTATCGGGTGCCTTACTTCGTGCCGAAGATTCTGTCTCCCGCATCCCCCAGGCCGGGGACGATATAGCCGTGCTCGTTCAGATGGTCGTCCAGGGCGGCGACGAAGATATCCACATCCGGATGGGCGGCCTGCATGGCCTCCACGCCCTCCGGCGCGCCGATGATGGACATGAGCTTGATGTTCTCCACGCCCACCTCCTTCAAAAACGTGGCTGCCGCCGAGGCGCTGCCGCCGGTGGCCAGCATGGGGTCAACGATGATGACATCCCGCTCCGCGATATCGGGGGGCATTTTGAAGTAATACTTCACCGGCTCCAGGGTCTCCGGGTCACGGAACAGGCCGATGTGCCCCACCTTGACGTTTGGCATCATCGCTACCATGCCGTCCACCATGCCGAGCCCGGCCCGCAGGATGGGCACCACAGCCAGCTTTTTCCCCGCAATGCGGTGGCAGGTCGCCACGTCCACAGGGGTCTGCACCTGGACCTCCTCCAAAGGCAGGTCGCGGGTGGCTTCATAGCACATCAGCTGGGCAATCTCGCTGACCAACTCCCGAAATTCCTTGACGCTGGTCTTTTCATCCCGCAGGATGGACAGCTTGTGCTGAATGAGAGGGTGGTCAAAAACCATTACGTTGCTCATATTTTTCGCTCCTTTTTATATAGTAATGCCGTTTTTTATTGCAGATACAGCCATATCCCCGCATCCACAACCAGATAAATCATGCAGGTGTAGTCCCCAATGGAAACGCCCGAAGTGTAATCCGTCCAGCCCACCTGACCCAGCAGCGGCTCGATCTCCTCCGCCGTGAAGCCGAACACATCGCTTTGCAGCATGGCGTCCTTCGCCGCATACCATACGCCGGTGCCGATCTCGCTTTCCTGCTCGGTGATGCAGATCTCCGTGGGCCGCCCGGCCTCCGAATCCCAGTAAAGGGTCAGGGTCAGTGTACCGCTGTCAAAGCTGGCGTAATATATTCCGTCCGTGTCGTCCAGAATGTTCACGCCATCTGCCGCAAAGGTGGTACCCGCTCCCGCATCGATCTCCTCCACGAAGGCGATCATGTCTTCCGAGGCATCGGAGACCTCCCGCTCATAGCCCTCCGGCAGCTCACGCTCCGTCCAGTCCTGACCCCCGGTTTCGAGATAATGACGCAGATTCGTGTAATCCGTCACGGTTTCCGTCACATCGTATCCATCCCAGTCAGTGTATTCTATGTCGAGGTAGCACAGCGCCCGCTCGCCCACGGAATCGTAAAACGCCTCCGCGCTGGAAGTATCACTGCTTTCCAGCACATCATACAGGGAAAGAGTCTGAATCTGCAGCGGCTCCTCAATGCCGAGAAGCTCATTCATCTCTGCCTGGGTCCTGTCATTGATGACGTACCAGGACGGCACGGTCGAATACTCATAGGTAAAGGTGTCATGGCCGCCCAGCTTTGCCACCAGGGTATAGGTCGGCCCATAGGTGGCCTGATTTTCCGAGTACATGTGCCCGAAAAGATAATAGTCATCTCCCACCCTTTCCATACCGATGGAGATGTTGCCCCAGCCGTCGGTGGGCAGAATCATATACTGGTCAAAGCTGCTGCGGGAGATTTCCCCATCCTTCGAATCATAATAGAGGACATGAATGACAAATGCCCGCTCATACACCTCATCGTCGATGTCAACGCCGGTCTCTGTGTCATACAGCCAGGGGGCAAAATAGGTGTCCAGCCGCATACAGTTCGCCAGGTACAGCACGATCATTTCCAGGCTCCCGTCCCCGTCATAATCGTGAATTTCTGCACCGATAATGCCGGTCCCGCCCTGCACCCACAGCGGCTCCTCAAAGGTCTTTCCGCTTCCCAGCGTGATCTCCACCGGATCTGTCGTCACCAGGTCGTATTCGGTCATAATAACGCTCTGCATATAGTCGTAATAATCCGCCGCTGTGGGGAATTCCTCCTCTGGCTCTGCGTTTTCCTCCTCTGTCGCTTCCTCCGCCGTCTCGGTTTCGTCCTCGACCGTCACGGCTTCGCCGTCAGCTGTGTCCTCCTCATCCTCCGTTCCGGAGCAGCCGCCGCAAGCCAGCAGGGCCAGCACCAGAAGCAGCGCCAGGAGCTTCTTTGTAAGCTTCATATTTTCTCTCCTCTGAAATCTTTGTTTATTCCTTCATCCGCGCCTGCCGCTCCCGCTCCGCCTGGCTCAGGCGCAGATAGACGGGCAGCAGCGCCTCCGGCGGGACAGGCTCCTTATCCTGCGCCGCGAGGCCCACGCCCCGGGCGCTTTGGATGCGCAGCGGCTCGGGGGCCAGATGCAGGGTCAGGCCCGGCTCCGCGTTGAGAATATTATAACACAGCGCGGCCCCATCTCCAAGCAAAATCCACGGCTTTTCACTGGCCTTCAGTTCATCCTTCAATTCATCGACGGAAATGGCCCGGTCAGCCGTCAGCCGCTGGGGGTGGCCGTTTTTCACCGTGAACAGGGCGTTATAGACCTGGCTGCGGCGGGCGTCCATGGCGCAGCAGAGCATGGCTCCCTCCATATCCGGCCCGCCCCAGGCCATAGCCTCCAGGGTAGAGACTCCGATAACCGGTATCTCCAGCGCCCAGCAAAGGCCCTTGGCCTCGGACAGACCGATGCGCAGGCCCGTGAAGGAGCCGGGCCCCTGGGCCACGGCCACGACGTCCAGATCTGTTATCCTCTTATCCAGATTTTTCAGCAGATCCTCCGCCATAGGCAGAAGGGTGCGGCTGTGGGTCAGTCCGGCGTTCGCAACGGACAGCCCCAGCATGGCCCCGTCCTCAAATATGGCCGCGGAGGCAGCCTTGGCGGAGCTTTCCAGCGCCAGCATCAGCATTTCTGCGGTCCCCCCTCGATAGAAATTTCCCGCCGGGTATCGGACAGCTTGGAAAAGCGTATCACATACTCGTCCCCCTCAAAGGCGCCGGGTACGTTCTCGCTCCACTCCACAGCGCACACGCCGCTGCGGCCCAGATAATCCTCCCAGCCGATGTCATAAAGCTCCTCCGCATCGGACAGGCGATACATATCAAAATGGAACAGCTGCCGGGAGCCTATGTACTCGTTCACAATGGTGAAGGTGGGACTGGTGACCGGCACATCCAGGCCCATGCCCCGGGCCATACCCCGGACAAAGGCGGTCTTGCCGCAGCCCAGATCTCCATACAGGGCAGCCACGGTCCCATCCGGCACAGCGCTGCCGAACCGCTCCCCCAGAGCCTCCGTCTCACGCTCAGAATTTGTTATATAGACCATATCTCACAGCTCCATGGTGGCATAAGCGTTTAGGTCGCTATTCGCTCTTGTCCCCGCCAGGTATTCATAATAGCCCTGAGCACCGATCATGGCCCCATTGTCCCCGCAAAGGCGCATAGGCGGGGTATACAGAGTCTTACCCTCCCGCTCGCAAGCCGCCCGGAAATCCCGGCGGATGCGGGAATTGGCCGCCACACCCCCCGCCACGGCGATATGCCGGTATCCCAGCATTCCGGCCGCCTCCATGGTGCGGCCCACCAGGGATTCCGACACGGCCCGGCACAGGCTGGCCGCCAGGCCCGGCTTATCCAGCTCCTCTCCCGTCTGCTCGCAGTGGTGGACGATATTCACCACGCTGGTCTTCAGGCCGGAAAAGCTCATATCGAAGGGGTTGTCCCCCACATAGGGCCGGGGCAGGTCATACCGGTGGTCGTCCCCGGTCTGGGACAGGTCGTCGATGGGCTTGCCGCCGGGATAGCCCAGGCCCATAACCCGGGCGGATTTATCGAAGCACTCCCCTGCCGCATCATCCCGCGTCCGGCCCAGGACGCGCATATCCGTATAGCCCCGCACGTCCACCAGCATGGTGTTGCCGCCGGAGATGGCAAGGCACAGGAAGGGCGGCTCCAGCTCCGGGTAGGCGATATAATTGGCGGCAATATGGCCCCGGATATGGTGGACGGGTATCAGCGGAACGCCCAGGGCCAGGGCCGCGCTTTTCGCAAAATTCACCCCTACCAGCACCGCGCCGATCAGCCCGGGGGCATAGGTGCAGGCCACCGCGTCTATCTCCCGGCGGGACACCCTGGCCTCCGCCAGGGCTCTGTCCGCCAGCTGAACGATGACCTCCAAATGGCTGCGGGCCGCGATCTCCGGCACCACGCCGCCGTATATCTTGTGCAGGGCCACCTGGGAGAATATCTGGTCGGTCAGCACCCGCCGTCCGTCCTCCACCAGCGCCACTGCCGTTTCGTCACAAGACGATTCTACGGACAGGATAAGCATATCACATCACCAGCGTCATAATGATGGCGTCCTCTCTGGGTTTTTCATAGTAGTTTTTCCGACGGCCCGCCACGGCGAAGCCGTTTTTTTCATACAGACCAATGGCCGCCTGATTGGAAGCGCGCACCTCCAGTGTCAGAAAGCTCATATCCTGCGCCCGGCACCGGGCGATGACCGCATCCAGCAGAGCCTGGCCTATCCCTCGGCGGCGGCTTTCCGGAGCCACGGCGATCTTATCAAGGCTCGCCTCATCCAGCACCGTAGACAGCACGGCATAGCCCAAGACTGCGTCCTCCTCCGCCGCCACGAGAAATCGTTCCCGCAGGCGGACGATCACCTCCGGCGGCCATGGCTCCGCAAAGCAGAGCCCCTCCAGAGCCGCTATCCGGCCGGTATGCTCCGGCCCGGCATTCACGATCTCCATGCCGTCAATGAGCGTCCGCCCAGCTGGCCCCTATGCCGGTATCCGCCGTCAAAGGGACCGGATAATGGACGGCGTTCTCCATCTCCTCCTCCAATATGGCCGCGGCCTGCTCCGCCATATCCGCAGGACACTCCACGATCAGCTCGTCATGCACCTGCAAAAGCAGCCGGGCCTGAGGCAGCTCTTTTTTCAGGCGGCCATGCACCCGGATCATGGCAAGCTTGATGATATCCGCCGCCGTGCCCTGAATGGGCATATTCCGGGCCACCCGCTGCCCAAAGGAGCGGACGTTGAAGTTGGAGGCCTTCAGCTCCGGCAGATACCGCCGCCGGCCGAACAGCGTGGACACATAGCCCTGCTCCGTCCCCTGCTGGATGATATTGGCCATATACTCCCGCACGCCGTGGTACTTTTCCATATAGGTATCGATATAGGTCTTGGCCTCGGCAGTGGATACGCCGATATCCCCCGCCAGGGAGAAGGCAGATATGCCGTATACGATGCCGAAATTCACCGCCTTGGCCTGGGAACGGAGCTGGCCTGTCACCTGCTCCAGAGGGACCCCGAACACCTGGCTCGCCGTGACGGCATGGATGTCCTCCCCGGACAGAAAGGCATTGATCATCGTCTCATCCCCGGAGATATTCGCCAGGAGCCGCAGCTCGATCTGGCTGTAATCCGCATCCACCAGCACATTCCCCGGCCCGGCCACGAACATCCGCCGGATGCCGGAGCCGAGCTGACGGCGGATGGGGATATTCTGCAAGTTGGGATCGCGGGAGGACAGCCGCCCTGTATCCGTGGCCGTCATCTGGAAGGTGGTGTGTATCCGCCCGTCCGGGCCGATGGTCTTGATAAGCCCGTCCGTATAGGTGCTTTTCAGCTTGGTCAGCTCCCGGTATTCCAGCACCTGACCCACGATGGGGTGCTTGTCCCGCAGGCGCTCCAGCACCTCTGCGCTGGTGCTCCAGCCCCGGTGATTCTTTTTTCCCGTCGGAAGGCCCAGCCGTTCAAACAGCACCTCTCCCAGCTGCTTGGGGGAATTGATGTTGAACTCGCCCCCCGCCTGCCGCCATATCTCCTGCTGCAGCGCTGTGATGCCCTCTGTCAGGCTCTGACCAAACTCATACAGCGCCCTTCTGTCCACCAGAAAGCCCGCCTGCTCCATATCCGCCAGCACCGGGCACAGGGGCAGCTCTATTTCATCATACAGCCGCTTCATCCCCAGCGCATTCAGCTTGTCCGGCAGAACCTGATACAAGGCGTATACAGCCTCCGCCTTATCCAGCTCACGGCCCAGATACTGACGGGAGAGCCTGGGCAGACTGTAATCCGAGGCGGTGGCCTCCAGCAGACATCCGGCCAGGGCGGTATCGAACACAAAGCCCTCTGTTCCCAGGCCGTCCGCCAGCAGCAGGGCCATCAGCTCCTTCACATTATGCCCCAGCTTTTTTACATCCGGAGAAAACAGCGTCTTTAGAAAGCTGTTATAATCCAGCCCCTCCTGAGTCCAGCTTGCCTGGAACACAGCCTGTCCGTCACAGAGGGTGAGCGTATCCAGCCCCTCCTCCGGCCAAACGGCTATGACCTCCGCCCGCTCCAGGACCTCTAGCAGCTCCCGACCTGTGTATTCCCTGAACGGCAGGGCCTCCGCCTGCTCCGCCGCGGCGATCTCCGCCGACGGCTCCAGGCCCCATTTTTTTATGAACCGCCCGAAGCCCAAACGGCTGCACATTTCGTACAGCACCCCGTCCGGCGTCAGCGACCACAGGTTTTCCTCCGGGATGAAATCCACCGGAGCGTCCCGCCGAATAGTCGCCAGCGTATAGGACAGGCGGGCGCTGGCCTCTCCCTCCGTCAGCTTTTTCCGCTGCCCGGGCTTGATGGCGGCATCCTCCAGATTTTCATACACCCCGTCCAGCGAACCGAACTGGCGCACCAGCGCCAGGGCGGATTTTTCCCCGATCCCCGGCACGCCGGGTATATTGTCCGAGGAATCCCCCATCAGAGCCTTCAGATCCACCATACGCAGCGGCTCAAAGCCGTATTCCTCCCGGAACCGGGCAGGGTCGTATTCTATGGTCTCCGTCTGCCCCTGGCGGGTCTTGATGTGGACGACATGTGTCCTGTCCGTGATGAGCTGGAAGGCATCCTTGTCCCCTGTCACCAGCAGGCAGTCCCATCCCGCCGCCTCACAGGAGGCCGCCATAGTGCCCAGCAGATCGTCCGCCTCCCAGCCGGCCTGCTCATACCGCCGGATGCCCATGGCGTCCAGCAGCTCCTTCAGAACAGGTATCTGCACCTGCAGCTCCTCCGGCATGGGCTTACGAGTGGCCTTATAGGCCTCGCTCATCTCATGGCGGAAGGTAGGCGCATGGACGTCAAAGGCCACGCACACACCGTCCGGCGATTCCAGCTCCAGCAGCCGCTCCAGTATGGCCACGAAGCCGTATACCCCGTTGGTGGGCGTTCCGTCTGGGGCGTTCAGCATATGAATCCCATAATACGCCCGGTTCACAATGGAGTTGCCGTCCAGGATCATCAATGTTTTTCCCATGTATCACAGCCCTCGTCTCTGGCGTTGTTATTATATAATGATATACCATGATTGAGCCAAATAGTCAACCGAGCCATTGTCTCAAAAGGCCCGCAAGGCACTTAACTCACCGGCATTTTTTATTTTACAGCCGCATAAAAGACGCCGCCCGGCGAGGTCGTCGGAACGGCGTCTGTATTTTTGTGCTTGAAAGGCTTATTTGCCGCCCATGCCCTTGGCAGCGAAGTAGGGGCCGCCGAACTCGTCCTTGACGGCCTGCTTGGCCTTCTCCAGATCCTCTACCTTGACAGCGGCCAGCTCAGCGTTGACAGCGTCAATATCCAGAGGCTTCAGGCCCAGCATCTGACGGGCCTCAGCGGGAGTGGCAGGCTCATTGCCGAAGGCGCGGATGGCAGTAGCGGCACGCTCCACCAGCATCATGTTGGTGGCCATGATCTTCTTGCCGTCCTTGTCCTTGCCGTAGACCACGTTATCCTCCATGCCGACGCGGATGCCGCCGCCGTTGGCCAGGCAGGAGAACATGACAGGCAGGTGGCCCTTGCCGATGCCGAAGGCGGACCAGGTGATCTCCTGGGGCAGCTTGCCGGCAGCCTGAAGGTTGTGCATCTCCTGGAGCAGGATCTGCAGGGACTCGGGGGTGGCGTCCATGCCGCCCATAACGCCCAGGCAGAACTGGAAGTGCAGAGGCTCCTTCACATAGCCCTGCTTCCAATAAGCGCCGATGGCGCGGAGCGCGCCGAAGTCAAAGACCTCGAACTCGGGCTTGATGCCGCGCTGCTGGAAGGTGGTGCCCAGCTCCATCAGCATGGCGGGGCTGTTGTGGAACACGCCGCCGGGAACGCCCCAGTTGAAGGAGGAGGCGTCGAAGGTGCCCATCTCGATGCCGGGCACGTTGCGGTGATGCAGCATACGCATGGCGTTGCCGTAGGGGCTGTCATCGGAGACCCGGTTATCGCCGGAGGTGGTGCAGTTGACGATGATGTCGCAGTCCTTATAGGAACGGATGGCCTTGACAGTCTCATAGAACTTCACAGGGTCCATAACGCCGGCGCCGGCGTCATCCCGCATATGCAGATGGCAGATAGCAGCGCCCAGCTTCCAGCACTCATAGACCTGAGCGGCAATGTCTTCCGGCTTCTCGGGAATATTGTAGCCGGCAGGGGTCACAGCGCCGGTCATAGCGGCGGTGATGATCGTTTTAGCCATAAGTATTATTCTCCTCGATTTATATTACATTCTCTTGTGCAGCTTCAGCACGTCGATGATGACCTTGTCACGGAAGTCCGCGATCTCAGGCTTGGTGTGGCCGATGACCTCGGGCAGGTTCTCCATCAGAGGCCCGATCTCCTCGCCGGACTGGTCAGCCCAGGTGTCGGGGACCTTCTTCATATCGGAGATATCCGCAAACACAGCGTCGGTCATAGCGCCGAACTTGATGGCGCAGCCCTTCAGGCCGAGGTCGCCGCCGCCCAGCTCATAGTGCAGGGACGGGCCGAAGGCGGCCAGCCGGATGCCGGGGCCGAAGGTCCAGGCGTCGTCGCAGTCGGCCATGGAGCAGACGCCCTCGGTAACCAGAGCGATCTCCTCACGCCACAGGGCGTGCATCAGGCGGTTGGCGATGAAGCCGTTCTTCTCCTTGTTCAGGACCACAGGAGCCTTGTCGTATTTCTTATAGAAGGCGCGGGCAAACTCGATGACCTCGGGGGAGGTCTTCTCGCCGCCGCAGATCTCGATCAAAGGCAGCAGATAGGCGGGGTTGAAGGGGTGAGCCACGATGATACGCTCCGGGTGCTTGGCCTCGGAGGCGATCTGGGTCACCGGGGTGCCGGAGGAGGAGGAAGCGATGATCGCGTCCGCAGGCAGATACTGCTCCATGGTCGCTACCATCTGGTGCTTCTGCTCCAGATTCTCCGCGCCGTTTTCCTGCACGAAATAGACGCCGGTGAAAGCCTCCGCAGGATCGGTGGTGAATTTGATCTTGGCCCAGATGCTGTCACCGTTATCCACCAGGCCGTACTTCACATAGGTATCGACAGCCTCCTGGATCTTGGGCTTGGCACGCTCGATGGAGCCCTCGCTGCGGACATAGACGTTCACGTCCAGGCCCTTCAGCGCGAAATAAGCCGCAAAGCCGCCGCCGATGGTTCCGGCGCCGTACATAGCAATAGTCTTGATATCTTCCAGCTTCATAATTTATTCCCTATAGAATAGACGTCCTTCCCCCGTTTTGCCGGGGGAAGGAATGGGACTGGCCCGATTTTATCACGAAGTAGCCACCAGGCCGCCATCAGGATAGATGGTGCTGGCAGTAACCATGTCGGAAGCGGCAGAAGCCAGGAAGATGGCCGGGCCGACGACGTCGATCTCATAGCCGATACGCTGTGCAGGCAGAGAGCCGGCGATGTTGTTACGGGTGGCCTCATCGGGAGGCAGCAGGCCGACCATCATCGGGGTGTAGGTGATGGTGGGGCCGATGGAGTTGACCTGGATGTTGGGACGCAGGTCAGCAGCGAAGGCCTTGGTCAGCATCTCCACAGCGCCCTTGGTGGTGTTGTAGGGCACGTTGCCGTTGCCGCCGTTGGCGACAGCGCGGATGGAGCGAACGGAGCCGAAGTTGATGATCTTGCCATAGCCCTTGTTGGGGTTGGCCTTGCCGGACTCGAACTCACTCTGGGGGATGGTGGTCTCACCAGCGTCCAGATTGTGATCCTTCATCCAGTTGCCGAAGTACTTGCAGGTGTACATCATGGAGGTGACGTTGGTCTCCAGCATGCCCTTCCAGACCTTGGTGTCGATCTCCCAGGACCACATCTTCTTGTTGTAGCCCTGCGCGTTGACCAGGATGTCGCAGCCGCCCAGACCGGCCTCGCTGACAGCGAAGTCGCGGAAAGCGATGATAGCAGCCTCATCGGTGGCGTCGCAGGCGTAGTGGATGACCTTTACGCCAGGAGCGGCAGAAGCCTTGATCTTGTTCTCGGCCTCGATGAGCTTGTCCTCCTTGCGGGAAGAAATGCACACGTCCACGCCGTTGGCGGCATAAGCCTCTGCGATCTTCTCGCCGAAGCCGCCGGCGCCGCCGACGATGACGGCCTTCTTGCCGCTGATGTCAAAGAGTTTGGTCAGGTCCCCGGAATATACCTTGGGCATTGTTCTCAGTCTCCTTTTCAAATTTGATATGTGATTGCGATGTTATATATAAACCCCTTCCAGGGAGGTTTGCCGTGATTTTATTTGCCGGAAAGCTGGGCCAGATTTCCCGATACCGTGCGAAATATCCGCTCCGCAGCCTGGAGATCCTCCTGGCTCAGGCCGGCAAATATCCGCTCCGGCTCGCCCATCATGTCCTCCATGAGACGGTCATACACCCGGCGGCCATGCTCTGTGAGGGCGATCAGGTTGCTCTTGCCGTCCTCACCGGAGGAGCGGGTCACAAGTCCGGTCCTTTCCATCCGGCGGAGCATGACGCTGATGGTGGCCGCCGAGACGTGGCGGTACTCCGCAAGCTCCTTTTGCGTGCAGCCCCCCCGGTAACCCAGGGCCGTCAGGACAGCGCCCTGCCCTGTGCGCAGATCTAAATGGAGCAGGCGGCGCTCCACATAGGCTGTGTGGATTCGGGTCATATCCGTGAATTGATTTAGCAGTTCCTTGCCATCCACGAGGCTTCTCCTATGCTTTGCTGTAATTTCCTACCGCCCATTTAGCCAGCTAAGTATAGTATACTGTTCTATTTCGCCAAAGTCAACACCCAGTTTGTGAACTTAATATTAAATACGTAAAATTTCTCCATATTTTTTTGTGCAAAGACGCCATCGCCTCTTTCCCGGCGATGGCGCCCAGACGGATCAGTCTCCACCGTCATAAAATATCCACTCGTCCGGCATCACAAGGCCCAGCTCCGACCGGGCAATGTCCTCAATGACCTCCGGGTCGTCCTGGTTTTCGATGGCGTATTCCAAAGCGGCGTTGTCCTCCTGGAGCTGCTCCGCCTGCTCCTGAAGGCTCTGGACCGTCTTGGATGCGTCCGTCACCTTGTTCTGCATATTCAGAAGGGTGATACAGACATAGGCCATCAGACCTGTGAGCACAAGCCCCGTCAGCACGCCTCTTGCACGAATGACCTTCATGACGCGCAGCCCCCTTTCCGCTCCCGGCGAGCTTCTCTCGCTGAGTGCCGGTTATTATTGTAAACCATTTCCGCCCATTTGAAAAGAGCTTTTTGCACAGTTTTTTCAAAAAAACTCCACCGGCACACAGCGGCCAGGCCGCTATTTTACAGCATTTGGAAACGCCGCGCCACAGGCCCCGGAAAAGGGGTCTTATCACCGGAGATACAGCCCAAGCCCACAGTCCGCCGCCCAGGCCGGCGCAGGCCAGCATATAAAGGCGGGCCCGTCCCTCCAGAGACGCCATACCGCCGGCGAACAGCGCTCCCACTGCGGCCAGAGCAAAGAGCCCATCCGCCGCCGCGCCGGCCGGACGGCCCGCTCTGTCCCGCAGGCCGCCGAGCATATCATACAGAAGCCCCAGCCCTGCCCCCAGCAGGATAAACCAGCATCCCTCCCGGAGCTGAACAGCAACAGGAAGCTCCATTTACCGGAACAGCCTGGACCAGAATCCCTGATGCGGGCCGGTCTCCTGATAATCCAGATCTGTCACCATACCGGAGATGGTCAGCTCTCCGGAGGTCTTTTCCAGCTTATCCACCTTCAGCCCCGTGCCCCGCACTGACAGCAGTCCCTGCACCGTGCGGATGGACACCTCGCTTTCATCAAAGCTGACCACCTCCTCCACCCCGGTCATCCAAAGGGTCTGCCGCTCGTCCATAGTCAGCCGGTGGGGCGCCGCCGGCAAAGCCTTCGTCTTATCCTCATAGGCCATAGCAAAACCTCCCATATGCCTTTTATAAAGCATATGGGAGGCCGGTCTCAAATATGACGCCGCCTTAGCAGAGCGTAAACCCGGCGGGCAGGCTGTCCTCCAGGATGATCAGATGAGGGTCGCCCTCATCGTTCTCCACAGCGGAAAGCAGCATTCCGTTGGATTCCAGGCCCATCATCTTCCGGGGCGGCAGGTTGGTGCAGGCCAGGACGGTCTTGCCCACAAGCTCCTCCGGCTTATACCACTTGGCGATGCCGGACAGGATCTGCCGTGTTTGGCCGCTGCCGTCGTCCAGCTCGAAGCGCAGCAGCTTCTGGCTCTTTTTCACCGGCTCGCAGACCAGTATCTTGCACACTGTCAGCTTCACCTTGCCGAACTCGTCGATGGTGACGGTCTCCGGCTCCGGTGCCTCCACCGGGGCGGCATTCTTCTTTTCCAGTTCTTCCAACGCCTTCAGCTCCTTTTCCATATCGATGCGGGGGAACAGCACCGGGCCCTTGTGCACCTGCACCTGCGCAGGCAGGACCCCGAACCGGGCCGCGTTGTCCCATGTCACGTCCCCGGCGGACGCGCCGATCTGGGAGAAGATCTTCTCGCTGCTCTCGGGGATAAAGGGGGCCAGCAGGGACACGGTCACCCGGATGGTCTCCAGCAGGTTATACATGACCGTCGCCAGCCGCGCCCGGCGGCTCTCGTCCTTGGCCAGGACCCAGGGCATGGTCTCGTCAATATATTTGTTGGCCCGGGATATGACCTTGAAGATATCCACCAGCGCCTGCTGGGTGGCAAAGGCCTCCATATCCTTTTCATAGATATCCCGCAGGGCCGTAACAGTCTGGATAAGAGGCTCATCCTCCGGTCCGGCCTCCCGGCTGTCGATAAGCTGCCCGCCCGGGAAGTACTTCTCGCACATGGCTACCGTGCGGGAGACCAGGTTCCCCAGGTCGTTGGCGAGGTCCGCATTTATGCGGTTTATCAGAGCCTCATTGGTAAAGTTCCCGTCGGAGCCAAAGGGGAATTCCCGTAGCAGGAAAAACCGGAGAGAATCCACGCCATAGCGCTCCGCCAGCAGATAGGGGTCCACCACGTTGCCCTTGGACTTGGACATCTTGCCGCCGCCGAACAGCAGCCAGCCATGGCCAAAGACCTTTTTCGGCAGGGGCATGCCCACGCTCATCAGCATGGCGGGCCAGATAATGGAGTGGAAGCGGACGATCTCCTTGCCCACGATGTGGATGCCGGGCCAGTATTCCTCCACCTGATCGTATTTGTCGTTCATATAGCCCAGGGCGGTCAGGTAGTTGAACAGGGCGTCCACCCATACATATACCACATGGCCGGGATCGAAATCCACGGGAATGCCCCAGGTAAAGCTGGTGCGGGACACGCACAGGTCCTCCAGGCCGGGGTCTATGAAATTGTGTATCATCTCATTGACCCGGCTGGCCGGCTCCAGGAACGTGCCGGATTCCAGCAGCTCCCGCACAGGCTTTGCGTATTTGGACAGGCGGAAGAAATAGGCCTCCTCCTGGGCGTGATGCACCTCCCGGCCGCAGTCGGGACATTTGCCGTCCACCAGCTGGCTCTCCGTCCAGAAGCTCTCGCAGGGAGTGCAGT
>JAJQBY010000090.1 GCA_021203045.1 Oscillospiraceae bacterium
TAACTCCACGATATACTGCATCCCATGCTACGCTGTCATGGATATTGCCCGCTGTCGTCATCGTCTTCTTCGATGGGCTTTTTCCCAAGCTTTTCCCGTTCGGCGTTGACCTCCTCCCGGAGCTGTTCTTCATAGACCTTGGCCGCCTTTTTGACCTGTTCCTTCTGAAATTTCTTTTTGTTGGCTGAGGCCTTGATGTGCGTTCCGTCGATGAAGACAACGCTGGGGTCTACCATCCTGAGGTTCAGGGCTTTATTGAGTATGTGCTCAAAGATCTCCGTCGCCAGTTCCGGAGGAAAGCGCTTGCAAAAGGCGTAGCTCACTGTGGCGAAGTGTGGGATGTTGTCCAGTAAACCGTAGCCCAGGAACCAACGGTACGCCATGCTGTCTTGTATCCGCTGATAGGTTTGCCGAAGGGATGGTATCCCGTACAGATGCTGGATCAGCACCATCTTGATGAGCACGACCGGGTCTGTTCCATGCCGGCCGACTTCGTGATTGTAATATGGACTCAGCCGTTCATACAGCCATTCGTAATCCATGACCCTCTCCACCTTCCGCAGCAGGTGGTCTTGAGGCACCAGTGCATCTATGTCTATCATCACGACTTCCCGCCGTGCATCCTTTTTCCAGTTCTCCATGTTTTACACCCCCGTCCTTCTATTTTACCACTTCTTTCGCTAAGGGGGGATGCTTTCTTTGACAGACTGATGCGGCCACAGATTGTGGCCGCATTTAGTGTATAGTGTAAAAATTCGTATCAGATTGCGTTTGTCCGTCCTACCAGGGCAGACAGGTCTACATACTCCTCAGCCTCGGCGGCCTTTTCCTCATCGGTATGGACGCCTACGTTGCGGTACATATCCAGGCCGGAGCCGGCGGGGATAAGCTTGCCGATGATGACGTTTTCCTTCAGGCCGACCAGATGGTCCACCTTGCCCTTGATGGCAGCATCAGTCAGGACCCTTGTGGTCTCCTGGAAGGAGGCGGCGGACAGGAAGCTTTCCGTTGCCAGGGATGCCTTGGTGATACCCATCAGGATCTGTGTATAAGTGGCCGGCACAAGCTCGGCCTCTCCGGCGTCTATACGGGCCTGGATCTCCTCATTCGCCCGTTTCAGCTCGCTGATATCCACCACGGAACCGGACAGAAGCTTGGTATCGCCAGAATCCTCCACCCGCACCTTGCGGAGC
Organism: Oscillospiraceae bacterium; assembly: GCA_021203045.1. Classification (GTDB taxonomy): domain Bacteria; phylum Bacillota; class Clostridia; order Oscillospirales; family Oscillospiraceae; genus CAJOIG01. The sequence continues at coordinate 1,194 of JAJQBY010000090.1, forward strand.
ATCTGGCGGGCAATGACCTCAATATGCTTGTTGTTGATATCAACGCCCTGCTGCCGGTAAACCTTCTGCACCTCCTGGACCAGGTAGTTGCGCACGCCCTGGCGGCCGAATTCATCATCATCCACACCGCGGGTACGCAGAACATCGTGGGGGTTCAGAGAGCCGCGGGTCAGCTCCTGGCCCTTCTGCACATAGTCGCCCTCGGCCACCAGGATACCGCTGGAATAGGGTATCTGATAGACCTGAGTCTCTCCGGCGGCCTCGTTGGTGATGGTAAGCGCACAGACCGCGTTCTTCTTCGCATCCTCCATGGACACCGTGCCTGAAATATCCGCCAGCACCGCCATACGCTTGGGACGGCGTGCCTCGAACAGCTCCTCGACACGGGGAAGGCCCTGGGTGATATCCTCAACGTCGGAACCAGCGGCGCCGCCGGTGTGGAAGGTACGCATAGTAAGCTGCGTGCCGGGCTCGCCGATGGACTGGGCCGCGATAACGCCAACGACCTCGCCGGGATCGACAGGCTTGCCAGAGGCCAGGTTCATGCCGTAGCACCGGGCGCAAACGCCGCTCTTGGCATCGCAGCACATGACGCTGCGCACCTTGACGGAGAATATGCCGCTGTCCTCCAGCAGGCGGGCATCCACGGGCATAAGCATATGGTCAGTGTCAAACAGCACCTCGCCTGTTTCGGGATGGCAGACAGGCACAGCAGGGAACCGGCCCCGAATGCTCTCGCCAAAGGTCTGAGCCGCTGCTGCGGCGTCTACCTCGCCCACGCCGGCAGCCTCCAGCGCCGCAACATCCGTCGGGCTGAACGCCTTGTATTTCGGAACGATGACCGCTCCGGTGGCCGGGTCCGTAATGTCCCGCGGGGCGAATTTGCCCTCCAGGGCATCCACGCTGACGCGGGACTTGACCACCTTATCCAGGATGACCCTGGCGTCGATGCCGGCGGTCGTTCCGCAGTCCAGCTCCCGGATGATAACATCCTGAGACACGTCCACCAGACGGCGGGTCAAATATCCGGAGTCTGCGGTACGCAGAGCGGTATCGGCCAGGCCCTTCCGGGCGCCTCGGCTGGAGACGAAGTATTCCAGCACGGTCAGACCCTCGCGGTAGTTTGCCTTGATAGGAATCTCCAGGGTCTTACCGGCGGTGTTGGCCACTAGGCCGCGCATACCGGCAAGCTGGCGGATCTGGTTCATAGATCCACGGGCGCCGGAGTTTGCCATCATGTAGATGGGGTTGAACTCGTCCAGATTGTCCTGAAGGGCGCTGGTGACCTCATTGATGGTGCTCTCCCATGCGGACACCACCAGGCGGTAGCGCTCGTCGTTGGTGATAAAGCCACGGCGGAACTGATTTTCAATATAGGGCAGCACTGTGGACTCCGTCTCCTCGATGATGCGCTTTTTCGCCCCGGGGACGACCATGTCCGAAATGGAGATGGTAATAGCGCCGATCGTGGAATATTTATAACCCAGAGCCTTGATCTTATCCAGGACCTCCGTGGCGATGGTAAAGCCATATTTGTCGATGCAGCGCTGGATGATCTTGCCCAGGAGCTTTTTGTCCACCCGGAAGCTGATCTCCTGTTTGAAGGCGTTGGCCGGGTCGGAACGGTCAACGAAGCCCAGATCCTGCGGGATAGGCTCGTTGAAGATGATACGGCCCACGGTAGTGTCCACAAGCTCGGAACGGGTCTCCCCGTCGATGGTCTTGGTGAAGCGCACCTTGATTGGCGCATGGATGCCCACAACGTGCTCACTGTAGGCCATCAGGGCCTCGGCAGGGTTCGCAAAGCACTTGCCGGTGCCCTCCTCCTCCCTGGTATAGGTCAGGTAATAGGAGCCGAGGACCATGTCCTGGGTCGGTACGGTGACAGGCTGGCCGTCCTGAGGACGGAGCAGGTTATTAGCAGAGAGCATCAACACCCGAGCCTCCGCCTGCGCCTCCGCAGACAGGGGTACGTGGATAGCCATCTGGTCGCCGTCGAAATCCGCGTTGAATGCGGTGCAGACCAGGGGATGCAGCCGCAGGGCTCGGCCCTCCACCAGCACCGGCTCGAACGCCTGGATACCCAGACGGTGCAGCGTCGGAGCGCGGTTCAGCATGACCGGATGCTCCTTGATAACTACCTCCAGAGCATCCCAAACCTCCGGCCGCTGCTTATCCACCATCTTCTTGGCGGATTTGATGTTATTGGCGGCGCCGTCGTCCACCAGCTTTTTCATGATGAAGGGACGGAACAGCTCAATGGCCATTTCCTTCGGCACACCGCACTGATAGAGCTTCAGATCCGGGCCGACAACGATAACGGAACGACCGGAATAGTCCACGCGCTTGCCAAGAAGGTTCTGACGGAAGCGGCCCTGCTTGCCCTTGAGCATATCGGAAAGGCTCTTGAGGGCGCGGGAGTTGGCCCCGGTGACAGCCCGGCCGCGGCGGCCGTTGTCGATCAGGGCGTCCACCGCCTCCTGGAGCATACGCTTTTCATTGCGGACGATGATATCCGGAGCGCGGAGCTCCATCAGCCGCTTCAGACGGTTATTGCGGTTGATGACCCGGCGATACAGATCGTTCAGGTCGCTGGTGGCGAAGCGGCCGCCGTCCAGCTGGACCATGGGCCGAAGCTCAGGAGGAATGACGGGCAGGACGTCGATGATCATCCATTCCGGCTTGTTTCCGGACTGGCGGAACGCCTCCACTACCTCCAGACGCTTGACGATCTTGGCCTTCTTCTGGCCTGTGGCTTCCTTGAGCTGCTCCCGCAGCTCCACAGCCAGGGCATCACAGTCGATGTCCGCCAGAAGCTTTTTTATGGCCTCGGCGCCCATGCCTGCTTCAAAGTCGTCCTCATACTTCTCCTTCATGTCCCGATACTCCTTTTCGGAGAGTATCTGGCACTTCTGCAGAGGAGAGAATCCGGGGTCTGTGACGATGTAGGCCCCGAAGTACAGGACGTTTTCCAGCACTCTAGGGGTCAGCTCCAGCAGCACGCCTATCCGGGAGGGAACACCCTTGAAATACCAGATATGGCTGACAGGAGTGGCGAGCTGGATATGGCCCAGCCGCTCCCGGCGCACCTTGGACTTGGTCACCTCCACGCCGCAGCGGTCGCATATCTTGCCCTTATAGCGCATTTTTTTATACTTTCCGCAGTGGCATTCCCAGTCCTTGGTGGGTCCGAAAATACGTTCGCAGAAAAGGCCGTCCCGCTCCGGCTTCAGGGAGCGGTAGTTGATGGTCTCCGGCTTCTTCACCTCGCCGGAGGACCAGGAAAGTATCATCTCCGGCGACGCTATGCCGATCTGTATCGCCTCAAAAGGAGCGTAACTCATTCGTCATCATCCTCCTGTCCGAAAGTATCATCCTCTGCGTCATCCGCGTCCTCTGTATAGTCATCGTCCACGAGGCCGTTCTCGCTGCCGAAATCCAGCTCCAGCGCGTCCTCATCTATCTGCTCGATGTTGTAGCCGCTCTCCTCGAATTCCCGGTCATCAGATCTGGACTCAACGGAGCTGAAGGTGGGCGTGAAATCATCGTCCTCGTCTTCCTTGAGCTCGATCTCGTTGCCGTCCTTATCCAGAACGCGCACGTCCAGGCACAGACTTTGCAGCTCCTTCACCAGGACCTTGAAGGATTCCGGCACACCGGGAGTCGGGATATTGTGTCCCTTCACGATGCTCTCGTAGGTACGCACACGGCCGGTCACATCGTCGCTCTTGACGGTCAGGATCTCCTGGAGGGTATAGGCCGCGCCGTAGGCCTCCAGCGCCCAAACCTCCATCTCGCCGAAGCGCTGGCCGCCGAACTGGGCCTTGCCGCCCAGAGGCTGCTGGGTCACCAGGCTGTACGGGCCGGTGGAACGGGCATGAATCTTATCATCCACCAGATGGTGAAGCTTGAGGAAGTACACCCAGCCCACGGTGACATCGTTATCAAAGGGCTCGCCTGTACGGCCATCCCGGAGCTGTATCTTGCCGTCCTCCCGCAGGCCCGCCATTTTCAGGCACTCGCGGATGGATTCCTCGTTCGCGCCGTTGAACACGGGGGTGGCCACCTTCCAGCCCAGCGCATGGGCCGCATAGCCCAGGTGGACCTCCAGCACCTGTCCGATATTCATTCGGGAGGGAACGCCCAGGGGGTTCAGAACGATATCCAAAGGCGTGCCATCCGGGAGATAGGGCATATCCTCTCTCGGCAGGATGCGGGATACAACGCCCTTGTTGCCGTGACGGCCAGCCATTTTATCGCCCACGGAGATCTTCCGCTTCTGAGCGATATAGACCCGGACGACCTGGTTCACGCCGGGGCCCATCTCGTCTCCGGCCTTGCGGGTGAACACCTTCACATCCACCACGATGCCGCTCTCGCCGTGCGGAACCTTGAGGCTGGTATCTCTGACCTCTCTGGCCTTTTCGCCGAAGATGGCCCGGAGGAGCCGCTCCTCCGCGGTCAGGTCTGTCTCGCCCTTGGGCGTGACCTTGCCGACCAGAATATCGCCGCTGCGCACCTCGGAGCCGACGGTGATGATGCCCCGCTCGTCCAGATATTTCAGCGCATCCTCACCCACGCCGGGGATATCCCGGGTGATCTCCTCCGGCCCCAGCTTGGTATCGCGGCTGTCGCACTCGTACTCCTCCACATGGATGGAGGTATACACGTCCTCCATGACCACGCGCTCGCTGAGCAGGATGGCGTCCTCGTAGTTATAGCCCTCCCAGGTCATGAAGCCGACCAGAACATTTTTGCCCAGGCTCAGCTCTCCGTCCTTGGTGGAGGGACCATCCGCCAGCACGTCTCCCTTTTTCACGCGCTCCCCCGCATTTACGATGGGGCGCTGGTTAAAGGCGGTGGACTGGTTGGAACGTGCGAATTTTATCAGGTGATATTCCTTCACATCGCCGGTGTCGTATTTCATGACGATGTGGTCCGCATCCACGGACACCACCTGGCCGTCCTCCTCCGCCAGAACGCAGTCGGCGGAGTCCACGGCGCACTTGTGCTCGATACCGGTGGCGACAATAGGTGCCTCGGTAGTCAGCAGAGGCACGGCCTGCCGCTGCATGTTCGCGCCCATCAGGGCACGGTTTGCATCGTCGTTTTCCAGGAAGGGGATCATGGCCGTAGCGATGGACACCATCATACGGGGGCTGACGTCCACATAATCCACCTGACTCTGATCCACAGCGATGATCTCATCCCTGTGACGGCAGGTAACACGGGCGTTGACAAAGTGTCCTTCATCGTCCACCTCCGACGCCTGGGCCACGAAGAAACGGTCCTCCTGGTCGGCGGTGAGGTATTCCACCTCCGTGGTGACGACGTTGTTCTCCTTGTCCACCCGCCGGAAGGGTGCCACCAGAAAGCCATAGTCGTCCACACGGGCAAAGCTGGCAAGATAGGAGATAAGGCCGATGTTGGGGCCCTCAGGAGTCTCTATGGGGCACAGACGGCCATAGTGGCTGTAATGCACGTCGCGGACATCGAAGTTCGCCCGCTCACGGCTCAGGCCGCCGGGGCCAAGGGCGGACATACGCCGCTTGTGCGTCAGCTCTGCCAGGGGGTTCGTCTGATCCATGAACTGGCTCAGAGGCGAGGAACCAAAGAATTCCTTGATGGCCGCAGAAACAGGCCAGATATTGATAAGACTCTGAGGCGTGATGACATTGGGGTCCTGAATGGTCATACGCTCCCGGATGACGCGCTCCATGCGGGTAAAGCCGATGCGGAACTGGTTTTGCAGCAGCTCGCCCACGCTGCGGACGCGGCGATTGCCCAGATGGTCGATATCGTCCGGCTTGCCGACGCCATGGGCCAGGCAGTTGAGGTAGTTGACAGAGGAGAATATATCATCCACGATGATGTGCTTGGGAATGAGCACATCCATGTTTTCCACGATGGCATCCTTCAGGGCATCCTCATCGTCTCCGAACTGCTCCAGAAGCTGGCGCAGGATAAGCCAGCGAACGTTTTCCTTGATGCCCAACTCTGCCGGATCAAAGGATACGAAAGCATCCATCGGCACCATGCCGTTGCCGAACACACGGACGCTCTGGCCGTGCTCATCCAGCACGGTGGCCTCCAGCAGGCCTCTGGCGGCGATAGCTTCCGCCCGGTCACGGTCCAGCACCTCCCCTGCCTCAGCCAGCAGCTCGCCGGTCTGCAGATCCGCGATAGGCGCGGCCAGCTTGAAGCCGATGATGCGGCTCCAGACTGCCAGCTTCTTATTGACCTTATAGCGGCCGACGGTGGACATATCATACCGCCGGCGGTCGAAGAACAGCCCGTCCAGCATGGCCTCCGAGGTCTCTACCGTGGGAGGATCACCAGGGCGAAGCTTTTTGCAGATCTCCAGAAGCGAATTCTCCCGGCTGTGGATGGTATCCCGCTCCAGGGTGCTGACGATGCGCACATCCTGGCCGAACATTTCCAGAAGCTGCTCATCTGTGGTGACGCCTGCCTCCAGATCCGGGGCGCAGGTCAGCCAGGTATAGGGCTTATCCGGGTTATAGGCGCCCATGGCCCGCAGCAGCCAGGTCACAGGGAGCTTGCGGTTCTTATCGATACGGACGTAGAAGATGTCGTTCACATCCGTCTCATATTCCAGCCATGCGCCATGGTAAGGAATGGTAGTGGCGCCGTAAAGGTCTATGTTAGTCTTGTCCGCATGGACGTCAAAATAGACGCCGGGAGAACGGACGATCTGGGAGACGATGACACGCTCCGCACCATTGATGATAAAGGTGCCGCTGTCCGTCATCAGGGGGAAATCCCCCATGAATATCTCCTGTTCTGTGGTCACATCCGTTTCCTTGTTGCGCAGATGGACGGAGACGTTGATCGGCGCAGCGTAGGTGGCGTCTCTGGCCTTACACTCCTGCTCTGAGTATTTAGGCTTCTCGTTCATGGAGTAGTCCACAAAGGACAGCTCCAGGTTTCCGGAATAGTCCGTAACCGTGGCAACATCCCGGAATACGTCCCGCAGGCCCTCCTCGAGGAACCATTTATAGGACTTTTTCTGGACCTCCAGCAGGTTCGGCATATCCTGGATCTCTGTGACGTGGGCAAAGCTCTTGCGGAGCGTTTTGCCATAGTAGACATCCTTCGGCATGAAAAAAGATCACTCCTTCGGCAAAGTATGATACACCAGGTGGGGTTGTTACAAAATGACAGGGTCCGCTTGATTTTTCCCGTCAATGTGGTACAATAAAGGCAGTTGAAAAATGGGTATGAATACCCACCTTTCAAAACTTAGCAAGGCATTATATCATTTTATTCAAGGGCTTGTCAAGCCCCTGATACAACAAAAATAATGATTTTCTCGCGGCGGGTCATCTCGCCGCTTTTTTGATGAAAAGGAGGCTTTTCCTTGGATTACCGGGCCACCATCCTGCTTTACGCCGAGCTTCTCCTCGCCCTGTTCCTGCTGTGGCGCGAGGGGCTGTTCCGCACCCGCGCCCAGCGCGTTGCCGTCATCGTGCTGGTACCGCTGGCCTTTGCCCTGCGGTACTGCTTCCTGACCTATGAGACGCTGGACTACCAGGACTGGATCAAGATCTGGATCGAATCCTTGCGCACCTCCGGCGCCTGGAATGGTCTAGGCGAGGAGATATGGTCCTGCAATTATAATGTACCTTATTTGTATTTTTTGGCCCTCATCTCCAAAAGCCAGGTATACGATCTGCTGCTGGTAAAGGATCTGAGCATCCTGTTCGATGTAATCCTGGCCTGGGCCGCCATGCGGCTGGTGGGTGTTTTAAATCCCGACTGTCCCGCCAGAAAGCTGACCGCTTTTATATTGGTCCTGTGGATGCCTACGGTGATTCTGAACGGTTCCCTTTGGGGGCAATGCGACAGCATTTATGCCGCCTTTGCCGTGCTGGCAATCTATCTGGCGCTGGACGGCCGCTCCGGATGGAGCGTAGCCTGCATCGCCCTGTCTGTTTCCTTTAAGCTCCAGGGGATCTTCCTGCTGCCGGTATATTTCCTGTTCCTGATATCCCAAAACGTCAAGCTCCGGCACATCCTCATCTTCCCCCTGACCTATATTCTTTCCATCCTGCCGGCGGTACTGGCCGGGCGGGGCTTCTGGGAGCTTCTGACGCTGTATTTCCGCAATACCAGCTCCATAGGAGACGGACTGAATTACAACTCCTCCTCCATCTATGCCCTTTTAAATTTCGACAATCTCTCCACCGAGGCCGGCGAGCGCGTCGGCATCGTGCTGGCCTTTTTCTTCTGCTGCACCATTTACGTATGGCTGGTAGTGGAATACAAGCGGCTGAACAGCAAGGTCCTCTTTGGCGCGGCTGTAATGTTCGCAATCGGAGTGCCCTTTCTCCTGCCTCATATGCACGACCGGTATTTCTTCATAGCGGACGTACTGACCGTGGTTCTCGCCGTTTCCGCTCCGCGGCTGACCATCGTTCCTCTGTGCGTCAGCTTTGGTTCTCTGCTGGGGTATCACGCTTATTTAAAAACGCGGTATCTCCTTCCTATGCGATATGGGGCCACAGCTATGGCCTTCGCCCTGATCCTGACCACAGCCTACACCGCCGCCAGTCTGACCCCGCCGGAGAAGACCAGCGCTCTCCCCCGCTCGCCTTCGCCGGACGATTTGCCGGAGGACTTTACAAAAAACAGTTGACAAATTCCCCCGATTCCACTATAATGACCTGGCATCCAAACGCGGGGGTGCTGGAATAGGCAGACAGGCAGGCTTGAGGTGCCTGTGTTCGCAAGGACGTGTGGGTTCAAGTCCCATTCCCCGCACCAAACCGGGAACCGCTTAAAAATCAGCGGTTCCCGGTTTTTCCTTATATTTCAATAGTTTGCGGGTTCCCGCTCACCGGTCCATTTTCTCGCTCACCGGGAACCAAATCGCTAACTAAAAACCGGGAACCAAATCGCTAACTAAAAAAGTGTCACATGCACAAAAAATGGCGGCCGCAAATGCGGCCGCCATGGGTGGATTTTTGATATTACTGGATCTCGATCTGATGCTGCTGGGGGATGACCTCGGGCAGCTTGGGAAGGGTCAGCTTCAGAATACCGTTAACGTACTCTGCGGTGATGCCAGCGGCGTCTACGCCAGTGACCTCGAAGCTACGCTCCACGGTCTGCCAGGTGCGCTCCCGGCGGATATAGTCCTTATTGCTGTCGGCTTCCTCTTTGTGCTCGGCGTGGATGGTCAGAACGCCCTCCTTCATGTTAACGGATATCTCGCTCTTGTCATAGCCAGGCAGCTCGGTCTCCAGTATAAAGGTCTCATCGGTCTCCCGGATGTCCGTGGCGGCGGAGTGGACGACAGTCCCGAAAAATTCCTGGAACGGGTCCCAGATGCTGTTGTTCTTATACTGCTTCTTCGTAGTGGTAGTGGTGAAAGGAATCATATCAAACATTGTGTTCAAC
>JAJQBY010000049.1 GCA_021203045.1 Oscillospiraceae bacterium
ATTTACTTTCGGTCTTTAATGTTGAAAAATGTGATGCAGGGAGGGATGCTATATGAACAAATCCAACCGCAAGACCCGTAATGAGCTGATGTATGAGGCGATCCTGTCGCTGAAGGACAAGGATGAGTGCATCCGTTTTTTTGATGATCTCTGCACCGTGAGCGAGCTGCAGGCCATGGAGCAGCGTTTCCAGGTGGCCTGGCTGCTGGATCAGGGGATGATATACAATGATATCCTCCGGGAGACGGGGGCCTCCAGCGCTACCATCAGCCGCGTCAAGCGAAGCCTGGAATATGGTCAGGATGGTTACGCCGTTGTGTTTGAGCGTCTGAAGGAGGAGGAATCCGGGGAGCGGGAATAAGTATAGTATATCGCCGCGCAGGGCTTTGCCGGAAGAAAATGAAAAAAATTTCCCTGGAACGAAAAAATTGTATTGACAAGTTGGGAATCCTGTTTTATAATGGCAAAGCCGCTTGAAAAGCGGGTGGCTCCGTGGGAGCATAGCTCAGCTGGTTAGAGCACCTGCCTTACAAGCAGGGGGTCACAGGTTCGAGTCCTGTTGTTCCCACCATGAGGCCGAGTAGTTCAGTCGGTTAGAACGCCGGCCTGTCACGCCGGAGGTCGAGGGTTCAAGTCCCTTCTCGGTCGCCATTTGCGGGCATAGCTCATTTGGCAGAGCGCCACCTTGCCAAGGTGGAGGTAGCGAGTTCGAATCTCGTTGCCCGCTCCAATATTTTCCCAAGTGTGCCTGGGTAGCTCAGTTGGTAGAGCAGCGGACTGAAAATCCGCGTGTCGTTGGTTCGATTCCGACCCCAGGCACCATTTTTATGGCGCCATAGCCAAGTGGTAAGGCAGCGGACTGCAAATCCGCGATTCTCCGGTTCAAATCCGGATGGCGCCTCCACAACAATAGGGAGGAGATTCCTCCCGTCTGCGGGCATAGCTCATTTGGCAGAGCGCCACCTTGCCAAGGTGGAGGTAGCGAGTTCGAATCTCGTTGCCCGCTCCATTCCGCCGGAACGGTCGTTCCGGCGGATTTTTTGTATTCCGGATATTATTTTTGTCAGCCTCTCCAGCCCGTTCTGAAATTCAGGCAGAATACGAGCCTTTCTTGTGGGTCCCGATAAAAAATCAGGCTGACAGTTATCTGAAATTGTGAAATTTCTTCATATTTTCATTGACAGGGAATAAACTACTGCGCTATAATTTAGCAGGATGGTCCCCGCCGTCCGTTACGGGCGGCGGGGCGTCTGATTTTTACCTGAAATTGAAGGGAGTAAACACATGAAGAAACTGCTTAGCATCCTCCTGTGCATTGCCATGCTGCTCAGCCTGAGCGTCGCGGCCTTTGCATCCGAGGAGGCGGCCTCCGATGAGGCCGCTGTCGATGAGACGGCTTCCGATGAATCCGCCTCCGACGAGACCAGCTCCTCTGCTGCAACGGTATCCGACTCCGCTGCGGCGAACCCTGACCAGGCCATCACTTTGGACGGCGTAGCCATGGGCCAGGTGCAGCAGCTTGTCACCACCACCTCCATCGCTTATGACGGCGGCGAGCTGGATGAGAGCATCAGCACCATGGACGGCGTCACCGAGGAGGATGGCGTCACCTACATCACCTCAACCGAGAGCAACACCAACGCCATCGTTATCCGCAACACCGGCGCGTTTGTTCTGGGCGGTGATTCTGATCCCGAGCTGGTGGCTGAGAAGATCAACTTCTCCTACATCACCAGCGAGTACTATCCTGACTGGGAAGCCTTCTGCGATTCCATGGGCTATGATGCCAGCCTGACCGTGGAGGAGATCGCCCAGGATATGGTGGACAATGGTAGCACCGGCAGCTATACGAACCTTGGCCTTGCCGAGCCTGAGACCGTTGTCCTCAGCGACTACGTCATCGACCTGGCCGGCTCCGGCACCAACGATATGGGCGGCTTCGGCGCGGCGGTCTATGTGTCTGACAACGCCGTGGCAGAGCTGAATAACTTCCGTGTCATCACCAGAGGACCTGGCCGTGGCACTCTGTTCACCCGCTTTGCGGCTACCGTGACGGTGAATGATTCCACCTTCTATGCGGTTTCTGATCCCACCCTGGCCACCTCTCAGGGGTGCCCTCCGGGACTGTTCCTGGAAGGCTCTGTGCGCGCTACCAACGCTGTGGGCGCGTCCTGCGTGACCTATAACAACTCCATCGTCATCTCTCAGGGCTGGGGCGCTCTGAGCACTGACAGTGACAGCCTTTACACCAGCTCTGACGAGCCCACTGAGCTGCACATCAACGACAGCTATATCGCTGTTCTGACCAGCGGCTATGGCGCCTATTCCGACGGCGGCGCCGAGGATTACTTCACCGGCTCCATCATCGATACCCCCGACTATGCGGCTGTCGAGACCGGCGGCGGCGTTGTGTCCTTCGTGGACTGTTACATCAATGTTGGTATGTACGGCGTTATGACCCACTCCGGCAACAGCACCGGCGACATCATCTTCCAGAACACTGAGCTGCACGTTGGCGAGGCCGGCGTCATGCTCCGCGACACTGCGAACACCGTTATCTTTGATAACTGCACCATCGCCTTTGACGGCACCTACACCATCGACACCGAGGTGGCCGAGGCATTCGGCGTTGATATGGCCGATGTGGACGAGCAGTTCGGCACCGTGAACGGCGTGGACGAGGAATACGACCACACCATCTATCGCTCCGACGACTCCAACTGCATCGTGAAGCTCATTCACAACTCCGACTCCGGCTCCGGCACGGAGAACTCCGGCGCTGCTCCCACTGTTACCATCTCCAACTCCACCATGACCGGCGACATTCTGAATACCGCTGCCATGGAGGGTGACGAGTACACCGCTACCAGCGGCCCCGCTGGAGAGGGCATGCGTACAGCCCGCAGCCTGGATGTGACTCTGGATGCTTCCAACATTACCGGCGCTATCTCTTTGGGCCAGGATACCTGGGAAGTGACCACCTTCGCCTCCGGTGACAACTCCTCTCAGGAGATCGGCTATGCCGCCGCTACCGAGCTTGGCGCTTATCATGACGAGGGCTATGGCCTGATCTTGGCTGTTACCAACGGTTCTGTCTGGACTGTTACCGAGACCTCTTATCTGACCGAGCTGACTATTGATGAGACCTCTACCATCGTCGGCACCATGACCGTGGACGGTGTGGAGACCGAGATCGTTGCCGGGACTTATGAGGGTGAGATCGTTATCACCCCCGCTGAGGCTGCCGCAGAGACCACCGGTGCTGCCGATACGCTCAGCGTGGAGGATGCCTATGTGGAGCATATCCACGAGTGGCTGCTGGCTGAGTTGGAGGTCAACGCCTCTCTGACCGAGGATCAGGTGGAGAACGAGTTCATGCCTCTGATCGAGGCTGGTGACTATACCACCTTTCCGGCAGAGATGCTCTATGGCGGTATGCTGGAATCCGGCGTTGCCATGACCCTTGAGGAATTTGCTGCCCAGTATTGATGGGCGCATATGCGTGCCGCTTCGCGGCAGCATGACCTGATATAATGAGGCCGGGCCTCCCGAATGGGGACCGGCCTCATTTTTTTGTGTATTGCACAGGCGAGGGGAGGCGTGGTATAATCAATGGAAAATATTATGGGGAGCGAAGTAATGAAGGTCGTAATAAAGATCGGTACATCCACCCTGACGCACGCCACTGGGCAGCTCAACATCCGGAGGGTGGAGCTGCTTGTCAAGGTGATGAGTGATATAAAAAACGCGGGCCATAAGATCGTGCTGGTGTCCTCTGGCGCTATCGGCATGGGAGTAGGAAAGCTGTCTCTGGGCCAGCGGCCATCGGATATGCCCACGAAGCAGGCGGCTGCAGCAGTCGGGCAGTGTGAGCTGATGTATATATACGACAAGCTGTTTTCTGATTACCATCATGTGGTGGCGCAGATCCTCCTTACGGGGGATGATCTGAAGGATGACAGCCGTCGTCAGAATTTTGAGAATACCATGTCCCGCCTGCTGGAGCTGGGGACGCTTCCCATTATCAACGAGAACGATACCATCGCCACGGAGGAGATCGCTGTGGGAGACAACGACCGCCTTGGAGCCATTGTGGCCTGTGCCATCGGGGCGGATCTGCTGATACTTCTCAGCGATATAGACGGGCTTTATACCGCAGACCCCCATGCCGACCCGTCGGCCCGGCTTATCTCCCGGGTGGACGCTATCACGCCGGAGATTGAGGCTCTGGCCGGAGGGAAGGGCAGCGGTCTTGCTGTGGGCGGTATGGGCACCAAGCTGAAAGCTGCCAGGATGACAGAAGACCATGGTATAGATATGATCATTGCCAACGGGCAGCGGCCGGAGCTTTTATATGATATCATGGACGGCAAAGATGTAGGAACACGTTTTATTGGAAAAAGATAAGAGGAAAGAGGGACTTTTCTATGACCACACATGAGATACTTATCAATGCCCAGACGGGAAAAGCGGCCCTGTCCCTGGCAGATGGGGAGACCAGGAGCCGGGCATTGGCCTATATGGCGGATAGTCTGCTGGACAATGTGAACGCCATCCTTGCGGCCAACGAGCGGGATATGGAGGCGGCCAGGGGCCACATCACAGACGTGATGCTGGACCGGTTGTTTCTCAATGCACAGCGCGTAGCGGATATGGCCGAGGGAATACGTCAGGCAGCGGCTCTGCCAGACCCTGTGGGAAAGGTGCTGGCCCGGGTGGAACGGCCCAACGGCCTGGTGATCGAGAAGGTTGCCGTCCCCATGGGCGTGGTGGCGATCATCTATGAGAGCCGGCCCAATGTGACCAGCGATGCGGCAGCCCTGGCTGTGAAAAGCGGCAACGCCTGCATCCTGCGCTGCGGCCGGGAATCCTGGGGCAGCTGCAACGCCATCGTAAACGCCCTGCGGCAGGGGCTTCGGAAGGCGGGGCTGCCGGAGAGTGCCGTCAGTCTGATCGAGGATACCTCCCACGCCAGTGGCACGGAGCTGATGACAGCCAGCGGCCTGGTGGACCTGCTCATTCCCCGCGGCGGGGCGGGGCTTATCCGGGCCTGTCTGGAAAATGCCACTGTTCCCTGTATCCAGACCGGTACAGGCATCTGCCATATTTATGTGGACAAGGATGCCGACCAGGAAAAGGCCCTGCGTATCATTGAAAATGCCAAGACCCAGCGCCCCAGTGTCTGCAATGCGGAGGAGGTCTGCCTTATCCATCAGGATATTGCAGAGGCGTTCCTTCCGGCTCTGCGGGAAACACTTGTCATGAAGCGGGCGGCGGCGGGCCTGCCTCCGGTAGAGCTGCGGCTGGACGAGCGGGCGGCCTCGATTATTCCCGGCACACCGGCAGGGGAGAAGGATTTTGACACAGAGTTTCTGGATTATATCCTGGCTGTTGCAGTGGTTCCGGATGCGCAAAGCGCTATTGCCCATATCGCCCGTCATTCCACCAAGCACAGCGACGCTATCATCACGGAGAACCCGGATACAGCGGCACTGTTCACCGCGCAGGTAGACAGCGCGGCGGTGTATGTGAACGCTTCTACCCGCTTCACTGACGGAGGCGTGTTCGGCTTGGGCTGCGAGATGGGCATCTCCACCCAGAAGCTTCACGCCAGAGGGCCAATGGGACTGGAGGAGCTGTGCAGCTACAAATACATCATCCATGGCAACGGTCAGATCCGGTAAGGGAGATACATATGCTGGATACACAAAGAGAGGCGCTGTTTTCCCGGGAAAGTGACTATCTCAGTGTGGGGATTACAGAGACCGGCGCTAAAGTTTCTGCCATCTCTGTTCCCTGGGAGGATACGGCCCACGCCTTCAATATGAAGATCCCTGATGTATATATCACGCCGCAGGATCTGCGGGATCAGGAGATATGGGAGAGGATAGGTTCCTTCACAGTTGTAGGATGTTATATTTTTACGCCTCTGCCCGACTACTCCTTTTTGGCGAAATGGCCTAGTCTGCGGGATATTTCCATCCGACATGGGAAGGCCATAAGGGACCTGTCGTTTATGGAGAGCATAAAAAACTGGTCTATGTTATACATAGAGGACGCGGTGCTGCCGGATTTACTTCCGCTGTATCAGGGAGGCAGAGATAAGGGCTTGTTCAGCACCTGTCTGGGATTCTATCACTGCAAAATAGCGAATATCATTGGTATCCCGCCCTGGTCGGAGTCCTGTCTCAGCGAGCTTCTAATCTGGCCGAAGGAGCCCAGTGCGGAGGAAATGACTGCATGGGGAAAGTGCGGTGCGCTGAAATTCAGGTATTATATAAATAAACAAGCGCAATAAAAGCGCAATAAACGCAAAGAGGAACGCCATGCCTGCGGCGTTCCTCTTTGCGTTTATATAATCTACGTCAGACCTTATCGTGTTCCGAAATGGTATGATTTGCCGGACTACCGGTCGGCCAGCTGCCCATTCCGGGCCTTATAGTTTTCTCCCCAATCCCACATGGCATCCAGGATCGGCTTCAGGCTGTAGCCCAGATCAGTCAGGGTGTATTCCACATGAGGCGGTACTTCTGGAAATACGGTGCGGATAACAAGACCGCTTGCTTCCATCTGCCGCAGCTGCGCCGTCAGTACCTTCTGGGAAACATGACCGATGGACTTTTTCAGCTCCCCAAAGCGCTTTGTTCCGGGCATCAAGTCGCGGAGAATCAGCACCTTCCATTTGTCGCTAATCAGCGTTAAGGTCGTCTCCACCGGACAGGCAGGCAATTCCTTGGCCGGTATCATTTCGATGGTTTTTTCTGTTTCCATATCGAATGTCTCCCATGGTTTCTATTTGGTAACTATAGAACAATATTGTGCTTACTTTACAAATTTTCCGTACAGTCTTATTATACAGACAACGAGAGGGAAATGCAAGATGATTCTGATCAGACTATCTGCCCCAAAGCCAAGAGACCGGTAATAGGACGGTTTCCCGCTGGTAACTATGCCACAATATTGTGCGTACTTCACAAACCGTTGACCCGTTGGTACAATAAGACCATCAAGAAATTCTATTTGGAGGTAATCATCATGAAAAAGGTACTCATCATCAACGCAAGCAAGCGCCGCAATGGCAACTCCTATGCGGTGGCAAGGAAATTTGCTGAGAAACTGGAGGGAAAGGCTGAGGTTACGTTTTTTAACATCGGTGAGAAGGATGTGCGTGTGTGTCTTGCCTGCGATGGCTGCAAGCGTCAGCACACCCCCAACTGTGTCCAGAAGGATGACTTCGCCGCTCTGATCCCCGCCATCGACAGCTGCGATGCAATGCTGATCCTGTCTCCTGTCCATTGGGATCAGTTCCCCGCCCAGCTGAAGGCCTTCCTGGATCGCACCTACTCCTTCATGGACTTCTCCCAGCCTGATATGTCTATGGCCACCCGCAAGGACAAGAAACTGGCCGGGTACTTCTTCGCTGGCTTTGGTCCCGTGGATGTGTATACCCAGATGGTGGAGGCCAACCTGAAGAGCTTTGCCACTGCTGGCTTCCGGGATTACAAGGCCTATGTGGTTGGTAATGTCAACGTCCCCGGCTCTGCCATGGAAAGTGAAGACGCCATGAAGGCCGCCGATGAAATGGCCACCTGGCTTATTGGCTAATTGATAACTTTCCATATCTTCGAGGTTTTCTGTTTGAGGAATGCCACAGCGTGATTGCGGCCTTCTCCGGCAACTGCCTTACGGTTCTGTTTTCCAGGAAACATGTGACCTTTGGAGCGTCCGATGGTCATAGCATGCTGTCGGGCGCTCCGTTACCGTCAAGCGGCGCTTCCGTGCTCCTTGCGGGGCTGCACCCCTTTCTGTCAGAAAAAACGGAGGACTGAGATCATATGAACGGAAATGACTATTTGAAAATGCTGGTGGAGGACATCCACTCTGCTACGGTCGCTATCATCGGCCCGGATGGTCATCCCCAGACACGCATCATTGACATGATGCTGTGTGATGAAGCAGGTGTGTACTTTCTGACGGCAAAGGGCAAAGCCTTTTATACTCAGCTTATGGAGCAGCGGTACATTGCAGTATCTGCCACCAAGGATAAAAAGGCTGTATCGCTTCGAGGCCGGATCCGGAGCATTGGCAGTGAAAAGCTGGATGAGATTTTTGAAAAGAACGCCTATATGCAGAAAATTTATCCCAATGATACCCGCAGCGCTCTGGAGGTGTTTCACCTGTACGAGGCCAGCGGAGAATATTTCGACATCAGCGACCCCGCTCGTGTGGTGCGCGACAGCATTGTGATCGGCCAGCCGGAGACTGTGGTGAGCGGCTATTTTGTTGGAAGTGGCTGTATCGGCTGCAAGCTGTGCTACTCTGTCTGTCCGCAGAAATGTATTGATATTTCTATAAAACCGGTGGTGATCGATCAGAGCCGCTGCCTGCATTGCGGCCGCTGCGCGGAGATCTGCCCGGAACAGACCATTGAAAAGAGAGGATAGTCATGACACAGGACGAACGCAGAAACTACCTGATCCGGGCGCTTCTTGCTGAGGATACCCGGTATCGGAATATGGAGATCCCTTCTGATATGCAGCAGCAAAAACAACTCCTGCGGGCGCTGCTCAATGTCCGTATGCCAAAGCCGGTCAGCGCTGAATTTCTGGAGATACAGGACGCCTATTTGCAGGAGGAGACCCGACGTAAAGGCATTACAGATTTATCCGACCTGACGCCGGCGCAGGAGGGAATCTATCTCTGGCGGGGCGACATCACAACGCTGCGCTGTGGAGCGATTGTAAACGCGGCCAACTCTCAGATGCTGGGCTGCTTCTGTCCGAATCATGGCTGCATTGATAACGTCATCCATACCTATGCGGGCGTTCAGCTTCGCGCCGCCTGCGCGGAGCTGATGGAGAGGCAGGGGCACGAAGAAGAAACTGGCCTGGCAAAGATCACTCCGGCATTTAACCTGCCCTGTGACTATGTTATTCACACGGTTGGCCCCATTGTCAGCGGTCGGTTAACAGAGAGTGACAGGGAGCTGCTTGCCTCCTGCTATCGCTCCTGTTTGGAGTTGGCAGGGCAGAACAGGATTAAGAGCATCGCGTTCTGCTGCATCTCCACCGGAGAATTCCATTTTCCGAATGACCAAGCGGCCCGGATCGCTGTCTATACGATACAGGAATATAAACAACAAACTCATAACGAAATCGAGGTGATCTTCAATGTTTTTAAGGACATCGACCTGCAAATCTACCGAAACCTATTACGATAAGATCAAACGGCTGAAAAACGAGCTTGAAACGGCAGACGCCGTCGTTATCGGCGCCGGAGCGGGACTGTCCGCATCGGCCGGAATGAGCTACAGCGGGGAGCGATTTGAAAAATACTTCTCAGATTTCCACCAAAAACATGGTATTACAGATATGTATTCCGGGGGCTTCTATCCCTTTAGCACGCTGGAGGAATACTGGGCATGGTGGTCGCGGAACATTCTGATCAACCGCTATGAAGCAGGTGTGGGGAAGCCGTACACAGACCTGTTGGAAATAGTAAAGGACAAGGACTATTTTGTGCTGACCACAAACGTGGATCATCAATTTCAGCTTGCTGAATTTGACAGGAAACGGCTGTTTTATACCCAAGGTGATTATGGCCTGTGGCAATGCTCCAAGCCCTGTCACGACAAGACCTATGACAATGAAGAAGCTGTCCGGCAGATGGTGACCGCGCAAAAGGACATGATGATTCCATCAGACCTGATCCCCCGCTGCCCGGTCTGCGGTGCGCCCATGACCATGAATCTGCGATGCGACGATGCCTTTGTGGAGGATGAGGGCTGGCATAAGGCTGCGAAGCGATACGGCGACTTTATCCGCCGGCATGAGACTATGCACGTCCTGTTTTTAGAGCTGGGCGTGGGAGCGAATACCCCTGTTATCATCAAGTATCCCTTCTGGCAGATGACCGCGAAAAATGCCAATGCGGTCTATGCCTGCATTAACATGGGAGAGGCCTTCTGTCCCAACGAGATCACCTGTCAGTCGATTTGCATAGATGCGGATCTTGGAGCGGTCCTGAATCAAATAAAAGCATAACGATAATGCTGTGATGAGCGGCATACAGGCTTTAGCAGGAGCAGCATTGGACCGGGGGTATGGCATACATACTGAATAATATTGCCTGCAAGACTTTGAGATCGCAATTTTGGCCTTCGGCAAGTCCCCGGATTTCGTCCAATATTTCAGGATAAAGCTTTTCATATATCGGGATGCAGGACTGTGCATAATCGATACGTTCCTTTGTGATCTCAAAAGGGATATTATTCAAAATTGAATTCTGATGCTTCAGTAAAAGGGAACCTCAATGAAGTCCGGCTTCATAGTGGGTTCCCTTGTATCGTACATGATACATTTTTATTCGCTCCCTGATCTTGTAATGAGCTGCCAGCTTCGTTCTGCAACAGAGTAACCGAATAAAAATTTCATGTCAAGCAAATAAAATTGTATGCTGAGACGAGTTTTATCAAGGGTCACTTTGAAGTGTACCCCAAGACGCGGACACAAATCCAAAGCGAGAACAGAAGCGAAAATCAAGGATGCGTGATTTCTGGGTTGGGGGGCACGGGGCTTTGGTTATACGCCAGAGCGGCAGTATTCGTAATAGTCATTGGGCGTTAGCTTGTCGAGCTACCATTGCCCGCGGTCATTGTTGTAGTAGTCCATGTAGTCGTCAATGACCGCATCGGCCTCCTCGAAGGAGCTGCAAGCGGCGATCTTGCCAGCAATCTCGTCCTTCATATGGCCGAAAAAGCTCTCCTGGGGCGCATTGTCCTGGCAGTTTCCTCTGTGGGACATGGACTGACGGAGGTTGGAATAACTGAGTATCTGCCGGACCTTTTGCTGGTGTAATGACTGCCCTGGTCGCTGTGTATCAGCGTCTCAGCGTACAACGAGGCGCCGTGCTTTTCAATAAGCTGGTTGACCGTTTCTAGGACAAAATCCACCGCCAGGGAATCGCTGAGCGCATAGGCCAGAATCTGCATGGTGCAGGCATCCTTAATCACAGAGAGGTAAAAAAAGAACACGCCGCAGTATGGGATGTAGGTGATGTCGGTCAGCAGAACCCTTCTCGGCCCGTGCTCTTTGAACTCCCGATTCAGGAGATTGTCGGCAACGGCATCCGTTTTGAGGGCTTTCATCATCCTGCGATAGGGGCTTGCCCCTCGGATGGGGCAGACGACGCCATATTTTCGCATGAACCGCTGGATTTTCTTGGTGTTCATCAGAGCAGGCGGCTGCATATGCAGAAGCCTCATATGAATCCCACGAATCCCCTTGTCATACTCCCGGAAGCGATAAGCCTCCAGAATGAGGGCAAAATCAGCTTCGTTCCTGGTCTCCCGTTCGGCGCGTTTTTCCGCCGATGCAAGCCAGCTGTAATAGCCGGAACGTGATACTCCGGCAATCCGGCAAAGGTCTTTAAGGTCTTTGACATTTTGCAGGCTTCCCTCCTGGGAGACGACCTCATGGATGAGCCGGTATTTCGCGCTGGGCCTGTCCATGATCAAGTTCTCGACCGCTTGCCGCTGTCCAGCTCGGTAAGCTTTTTTAAAAAGTCAAGCTGCTGACGGAGATGGGAAATCTCGCGCTGCATGGCAGCAACGGACTGCTGGGCGGGCATGGTGTTGTAATCCACACAGACGGGCTTGTCCTGCTTCGTGGCAGGATGAGCTTCTGTAAAGACCTCTCCCGCATCCGCCTGCCTGGACAGTCTGTAGGCAAAGCTGCAGATTCTGCCGTCACCCAATAGCTCTGTGTCGTAGCCAAGGCTCTGGAATATCTCCCGCGCTCCCTCGCCAGTCTCATACCGGGCCAGGAACAGTTTTTTGAACTCCAGCGTATAGGAGATGCGGCAGGGATTGATTTTATAAGTAAATGGATTTGCTGCCAGCAGCTCCATTTGCTCCGTCATGAATTTTTTGACGGGACGCCTTTCTCTCATAACTGTTTCCTCTATGCTGCCCCTATTATACGACATGACCCGAGGTCGTGTCCATGATATAGTCCCCATAGAGTAGACACTCGAAAAAGCAAAAGCTCGAGACTACACTAAGGGGACTATTATTATGGCAAGAAACAGTCACAGGAACCGAAAATACAGTACTGAAATAAAGATAGCAGCGGTGCAGTTTTATCAGGCAGGAGAGGGAAGTCTTCGGACTGTTTGTAAATAGTATAACATATCGGATAAGCATGTACTCCAAGGATGGATTGCGTGCTATAATGGTCATAAAGAGTTTAAGCAGCCCAGTGCTGCAAAAGGAGCACTCTATATGCCGAAGGGGGAAGAAAACCACCCAGCAGGAACGGGCGGAGATCGTAGAGTTCTGCCTGAAACTGGGTACGCAAGTATAAGGCAAAAGGAATAGAGGGGTTAGCAGACGGCAGGGGCCGTACAAAGCCGGAAAGCGAGATGACCGACACCGAGAAGCTTCAGGCGCAGGTACAGATGCTGGAGGCGCAGCTCCGGGACAAACAGATGGAGATAGACCTGTTAAAAAAGTGAGGGAGCAGGAAGGAGGTGTTTGGTGGGAGAAGTAAGGCAGGAGCCGTCTTATTTGGCGATTGAGTATATGCACGAAACAGAGAAGTATTCTGTGTCTAAATTATGCACCGCTCTTCATATTCCCCGCTGCTCGTACTACAGTTGGTTAAAACGGGAGAAAAACAGCAACGAATTATTAAATGAGCAGATTATAGAGTGGATTAAGGCACTTTATGTGGAGCAGAATGGAATCCTTGGCTACCGGCAGATGACGATTGCCATTAACCGAATCACACTGCTTTTAACAAGAAGCGGATTCGCAGGCTGATGCGAGCCTTGCAGCTGCAATCGGTATGCCGGAAAAAGCGATACAACTACACACTCTCCACCCCGAAGGCGACGGCAGAAAATATCCTGAACCGTAACTTTCATGCAGACAAGCCAAACGAGGAATGGATGACGGATGTGACAGAGTTCAAGTGGTATGAGGGGGTCAGTGGTACACAAGCTGTATCTGAGTGCCGTTTTAAACTTGTACAACAGACGGATTGTGGCATAAAAATTGGTGTCAGCAACAACCGGCTGGTATTTGATACCTACAATACCGGGCGTTACCAACGGCGGCTCAAGTGCATGACTCCTATGGAGCTCCACGCTGCCGCATAACAAAGACGGCCTCTGCCCCGGGGCAAAGACCATCTTTAAAAATATTCTTTTGTTTTCTCTGCCTGTTCGGAGATTTTTTGTGTTGTTTGCGCCAAAAATGTGTCGTTCGGGCCGGAAGGGTTTTCATCAAATGAACAAAGTGTTATAAGTTATATTGATAACAAATGCGCGCGATGCGCAAACCTTACAGGAGGAACGACCAATGAAGAGACTTATATCCGTTTTGCTCTGCCTGTGCCTGACGGCGGGGCTGTGCACCGGCCTGACCTTCGCATCCTCGGAGGAGCCAGCCTCCGGGGAGACATCCGGAGCGGGGGAGACCCTGGCCTGGATGGCGGACGAGGCCACCGGTGCCTGGACGCTGGAGGAGCAGGATATTCTGGTACCGGCGGCTTATCTGGATGAGACCGGCGCGGCCACGAGCGCCGTGGTAAACGGTTATTATGCTGCCACTGCGCCCATCCTGCTGGTCACCGGAGAGGAGCTGTCCGACCAGGCGGCCCTCGCGGAGGGCTATGTGGTGGCTCACGCCGACGGGGATACGCTGGTGGACACCGTCGCCTGGCTCGCGGCGAATGACGAGGCCCTGCCCGGCGATTCGGCGCTTATCGTCGCTATCGGCTCCGGTGAGACGGCGGCCCGGATCGCCGAGCTTGCTGTGAGCGGGAGCGGGATTTATGCTGCTGTGATGTATGACCCGGCGGTGGCTGGCTCCGTCTCTGAGGAGGAACTCGTGGCCGCCTATGGCGCTGCGCTGGAGAGCTATCTACTGGATAATTACCAATCCAGCCGGGTGGACGGGCCGAACATCGTCTACACCATCGATACCGAGGGCGCGCAGGCCTATTGCGAGGAGAACGCCCAGGGCTTCGGGGTGGATTATGAGACCCTGGCTGTCAGCACCGAGGGCGTGGCCCTCACGGCGGAGGGCGCGGCAGGGGAGACTGTCATCGACCCCGCCGCCGGGGAGAACGCGGCGTATTTCTACATCCGTGCTGCCCAGACGGACACCGCCGTTGCCAGTGCCGCCCTGGCCCTTGGCGCGACTCTGAAGGACGCCGGGGACACGGTAAACTGTGCTGTTTCCTGGGGCCAGGAGGGGACAAGTGCCCTGTTCACCTGGCTGGAGCGCGTCTGCAAATACGAGGTGCAGTATTCCGCCGAGGAGGTGGAGACTGTCCTGAACCTTGAAAACGCTATTGCCGGCGGGGAGTATACCTGGACAGCCAGCAGCAGTGTCTATACTATCAGCTATGTCACAGCCGTGGCAAATCCTGAGCTTGAGAGCTATCAGGGCCTTTCCATCGCTATCCCTGCGGCCTATGTAGAGGGCATCGACGAGAACGGCAACCTGATCATCGACTGGGACGCAGAGATCGTCAGCCCTAACGGGGCAGTCTATACTGCCGCTACCGCGCCCATCATCATCAACACCGGCGCGGCGGGCTATTCTGCCAGCACCACCAGCGGGGCCGGCGGGACCTACGCCAGCTATGGCTATATAAACGTCGCCTGCGGCAACCGGGGCAAGAATAACGTCGCCACCGATGCGGAGGGCAATTCCTATTACACCGGCGACTCCCCCTATTGCCTGGTCGATCAGAAGGCGGTTGTCCGCTGGCTCAAGTACAACATTGAGCTTGGAAATATCTGCGGCGACGCTGACCGCATCGTATCCACCGGCGGCTCCGGCGGCGGCGCACACAGCCTGATGCTGGCCGCTACCGGTAACCACTCCGACTTCTATCCCTATCTGGAGGAATCCGGCGCGCTAGGCGCTTACTATGACGCGGATTCGGACAGCTATTACAGCACCGTTTCCGATGCCATCTGGGGCGCATGCCCGTATTCTCCCATTACGAACCTGGAGGAGGCCGACCTTGCCTATGAGTGGGAATCCCTCCTCTCCCTGACCGCCCTGGATGACATTGATGCGGATGAGTTTCTCCGAACGCTCAGCGCCTATGTGGCCGAGGCCTATGTGGAATATGTGAACGATCTGGGCCTTGTGTATGACCTGGATGGAGACGGCGAGGCCGAGGCCATGACCATCAACGAGGACGGCGTAAGCGGCACCTATGTGGACTTCATGGTGGCGCAGGCCACCTCCGATCTGGAGTGGTTCCTTGACCACATCGACAGCGTGACCCTCAGCGTCACCTGGGAAAACGAAAACGGCGAGAGCCAGGCGGAGGCCTATTTTTACGGCCACTACAGCTATACCGAATCCATCGACGGCCTCCAGCTCAAGGGCTATGACCTGTCTGAGTTCGGCATGACCCTCTCCGGCAGCGAGGAAGATGGCTGGACGGTGGAAATGACTGCCGAGGGCTTTTTGAGCTACCGCAGCCGCTCCAAGGGTGTCACCGCCTTTGACCGCATTGGGTTCCTGGACGAGAACGGCGACTACAATGCGGAAAACCTTGAGTTTGGCAACGAGACCCAGGATTACCGCCACTGGGACAGCTATCTGCTGGAGGTCCTCCAGGAGAATGCGGAGGAGCTTTCCGTCCTCTATAGCCCGGATGATACCTATGGCATGTATGAGACCTATGAGGATATGCTGGCCGCCTTCGAGGAGGACGTAGCCATCATCGAAAACGGTGACGAATATTATGCCTATACGGACGCCACCATCGTGGAGCTGTATAACCCCCTGCGCTATATCCTGGACGAGGAGACCGAGCAGCCCACATGGGTCCGCCTGGTACACGGCACCCAGGACAAGGATGTCTCCCTCATGACCACCCAGAACGACGCGATAGCCTGGACGATGCAGGGGGTGAACGTGGGCCTGTTCTGGAGCTGGGACAACGTCCATGTCGCCACCGACCCCTTGGATACCTCTAAGACCAGCTATATCGACGCCATGGCTATGCTGGAGGACGGCATAGAGATAGAATACCCCATCACCTCCGAGCTGGAGGGCTCCGCCTCCACGGATTCCGCCTCCGGCGAGGCCTCTGCCTCCGGCGAAGCGTCCTGATACGTTCAGTATCAGCAAAACAGCTAAGAAGCACGGCGCCTCCCCTGCCCAGACAACGGGCGGGGAGGCGTTTCTGTTTTCTTTCCGGAATTTTACAATATACTTTACAAACGATACCAAGGATTTACTATTCCATGGTAGATAAAGCTCCCTTGAAAAATTATAGTGAAGCAGGGTATCGGCAGGACTGTATTTCTGCCGGCGACCTGTAATCTATAAAAATGAAAGGGACGGCACACGATGAAGCGTGGCAAGAAATGGCTCAGCATACTGCTGATTATCGTCTTATGTGTTGGGATGCTCCCGGGAGCAGTCCTGGCCGATGAGACAGATGGGGTCTATATAGACGAGACTTCGGCAGATATAGCGGAGGTTGAATTGGAGGGGGCAGAAACTCCTGCGGTGGAATCTGCGGAGACCCTCGTGGAAGAAGCCGCAGAGGAACCCATAGAGGAGATTACGGAAGCTCCCGCGGAGGAATCCGTGGAGGGAAATTCGGAGGAATCTCCTGTTGAGGAACCCGTTGAGGAGGGACTGGCGGAGACGGTCATTGTTGACTCCACAGCAGAGGTATCCGCAGAGGAGACTGCGACTGAGGAGACGGACGAGGGGACGACTGCCGTGCAGACCGTTCAGACGCTGATAGACGCCCTGCCAACAGCGGACGAGCTGGCGGCGCTGGACGACGAGGCGCTGAACCAGGTCTATGCCCGGGCCCAGGCTGCCAACGACGCCTATGAGACCCTGACAGCTGAGGAGCAGGCCCAGGTGGACGACAGCAAGCTCGACGAGCTGTTCGAGCTGTTCAACAGCATGACCGATACCATGGAACTGACCGCCGAGGGCGGGACGCTTACCAGTGGAGAGTATACTCTGACTGATAACGTTACTCTGACTACCAACATCACTATCCCCAGCGGCGCGGAGGTCACAATCGACCTCGCAGGCTATACCTTGACGGGTGCGGGCGGCACGGTTATCACCGTGGACGGCGGCTCCCTGACGCTGAAGGACAGCGTCGGCACGGGCGTTATCACCGGCGGCAATGTCAGTACGGCCTCAGGGGTTGGCGGTGTCAATATTACAAATGGCGGCACGATTACCATGTATGGCGGCAGCATCACCGGCAATACGGGAAAAGGCGTGCAGGTTCTTGAAGGCTGTACCTTCACCATGTATGGCGGTTCGATTTCCAATAATGCCGCGAGAGGATATGGCGGCGGTGTGCGAGTTTACATGGGTACGTTCAATATGTACGGCGGCAGCATTACCGGCAACACGGTAACATTGTCCTCCACTTATGGCGACGGCGCCGGTGTGTACCTCACCTATGCCACCATGAATATGTACGGCGGCAGCATCACTAACAACACAGTTACGGCGACAAGCACTTCCGGGAAAGCGGCCTCCGGCGGCGGTGGCGTCTATCTCTATAACGGTTCTGTGCTGAACATGACCGGTGGCAGCATCACCGGCAACAGTTCCTGCATGGGTGGCGGCGGTGTCCATGTGCAGTATACCTCATCGCAGCTCAGCCAGCTGAACGTTTCCGGCAGTGTTGTCATTTCCGGCAACACCACGAACGGGATGATCAACAACGTATATCTCACCAACAACGCCAACACAGGCGTGACCGAGTACATCACCCTGATCGGGGCGCTGGCCGAGAATGCCAGCATCGGCGTGACCACTGCGGCCACTGTTTCAGATGGCACGGATGTTACATTCGTGCAATATGGGGAATACGCATCCTCTCTGGCCTGTTTCACCTCCGATGCGGGCTATTATGTGGCCGTGGATGAGGCAGGTGCGTTTGTGTTGACCACGGACCCCACGGTTTACGTTGCCACCGTCACCAGCGGTGAGACGGTGACGAAGTATGCGACCCTGCAAGCGGCTATCAACGCGGCCACAGAGGCGGGGGATACCGTTAAGCTGCTTGCTGATATTACCGGCGAGGATATTACTATTGCCAGCACGCAGAGTATTACCCTTGACCTGAACGGCTGTACCCTGACCGGCACGGGCAGTGGCAGCGTTATCACCGTGGAAGGTGCGCTTACCCTGACCGACAGCAGCACAGCCCAGACCGGCACCATTACCGGCGGCAAGGCTACGACCACTGCAACAGGCAAATACGGCGGCGGTGTGTATGTAAACAGTGGAGCTGTCTTCACTATGATAAGCGGCACGATAAGCGGCAATACTGCCACCTATGGCGGCGGCATATATGTGACCGGCGGCACCTTCACCATGACGGGCGGCTCTGTCTCTGGCAACACGGGCAGCAACTGCGGCGGCGTGTACATAGCCAGCGGCACGGCGAAAATCAGTGGAAATGCCTCCATCACCGGTAACACAGCCAGCGCACTTGGCGGCGGTCTGTATATCTCCGGCAGCAGCGTGGTCACACTGAGCGGCAATGCAACAGTTTCCAACAACTTTGCCGGAAAAACCACCGGCCAAGGCGGCGGTGTATACATATACAGCGGTACGCTGATTTTGAGCGGTAATGCGTCCGTGACCGGCAACACTGCGGGAACGACTACCGGCGGTCACGGCGGTGGCGTATTTATAAAGGCCGGTACCCTGACGATGAGTGACAATGCCTCCATCACCGGCAATAGTGCAGGAACCTATGGCGGCGGTATTTATTTGAGTGCAGCGGCTACAACACTGAAATTATCCGGCTCTGTGCGGGTCACAGGCAATACGCTTTTGAAGGATAACTATGCCAACAATGTACAGGTACGTTCAGGCAGCAGCAAGGGAACCATTAATCTGACCGCAGAGCTGACCGAGGGCGCAAACGTTGGTGTGACGATGGGCGATGTACCCACGGAGGATACGGTCGTTCAGATAACCTCAACTGAGAGCGGCACGATTTACTATAATGCGTCTGCCACATATTTTAACTCTGACGCAGAGGGATATTACACCAAAGCGGACAGCGACCTGAACGCGGTAGTGCTGTCGGCGACCGTGTATGTTGCCACCGTCACCAGCGGTGAGACGGTGACGAAGTATGAGACCCTGCAAGAGGCCATCAACGCGGCCACGACAGCGGGCGATACCGCCACCCTGCTGACCGATGTAACGGAGAATGTGACCGTTGCAAAGAGCCAGAGCATCACGCTCGACCTGGCGGGGTATACTATTACTGCGGCAAAGAGCGGTAGCGTTATCACGATAAACGGAAGTCTGACACTGGTGGATTCCAGCGAGGATGGTACAGGAATGATCACCGGCGCGACCGGAATTGGCAGCACCGGCGGCACTGTCAGACTGAATACCAGCGGCGCCACCTTTACTATGAACGGCGGTTCCATTACCGGAAATACCGTTTATAACGGCGGTGGTGTGTATGTCGGCAGTGGCTGTACCTTCACTATGGACGATGGCGTTATCAGTAATAACACGGCTGGAAATTATGGCGGCGGCGTATATATTTCCAGTAAGGGAACCTTCACTATGAACGGTGGTTCAATTGAAAATAATACAGCCAACGGCTCCTATGGCGGCGGCGTTTTGCTGAATGTGTCTACCAGCACGTTCATCATGACCGGCGGCTCCATCACCGGCAACTCTGCCAAATCCAGTGGCGGCGGTGTAGCACTTACCAACGGCACGTTCAAGCTGTCCGGCAAGGTCGTTATCAGCGGCAATACCGTAAATGGCGAAGAAAACAACGTTTTTGAAAATAAGAGTGGTTCGGCGCTTATCACGCTGACCGGCGTGCTGGAGGAAGGCTCCAGTGTGGGTGTAACCACCGCGGACACGCCTGCAGCAGGTAAAGTCGTTCAGATCACGACCTCTGAAAGCGGTACCGCTTATTATGAAAATTCTGCCCAGTATTTCACCTCTGACGATGGCTACTGCGTAGCGGCGGATAGCGGCGTGAGTGCAGTGGTGCTGTCCTGTGTGGCCTCCGTCACCAGCGGCGATACCGTAACCTATTATGGAACCTTGCAAGAGGCCATCGACGCAGCCACGACCGCGGGGGATGTGGTCACCCTGCTGGCTGATGTCACTGAGGACGTGACCGTGGCCAAGGGGCAAGACATCACCCTTGACCTGGCAGGGCATACCGTCACCGGCGTCGGCGGGAAGAAAACCGTCAATGTGGAAGGTACGCTGATACTAAACGACAGCAGCGAGGCGCAAACCGGCGTTATTACCAACGGTCGCCTGTATATCGGCGGCACCAGTGGAAGCTGCACGATGAACGGCGGCACTATTACTGGCAATTCGACTACTAATCTTGGCGCTACCGCTTTGGGCGGCGGCGTGTATGTCTACGGGACGTTCGTTATGAACGGTGGCACGATAACCGGCAACAAGGCGCAAAATGGCGGCGGCGTATATGTTGATAAGGGAACCTTTACCATGAACGGCGGTTCCATTGAAAACAATACGGCGACAGCCTATGGCGGCGGTGTTGCAGTCCATAGTATTAAAACAAGCGCTTCGAGTGCCCATTTTGTGATGAATGGCGGCACCATTTCCGAAAACACAGCACAAAATGGCGGCGGCGTAAGTTATCGGTCTGCTGTTACCGGCAACAAGAGCAGCATTACTATCAACGACGGTACAATCGAGAAAAACACTGCGACGAAACTGGGCGGTGGCGTGTATCAGCTTGCGGCGGATTATGTGCTGAATCTCTCCGGGAATCCTGTCATTACGGATAATACAAGCAGCAATGGCAAGGATAACCTCTATCTTCTCAGCGGCGGCGTGATCACTCTGACTGGAGAACTGACCGACGGCGCGAGTGTTGGTGTAACCACGGGCGATGACCCTGCGAGTACCGAAAACGGCATCGTCCTTATCACTTCCTCCGAGGACGGCACCACTTATTATGTGGATTCTGCCCAGTATTTCACCTCTGACAACACCGCCTATGACGTGGTGGCGAACAGCGAAAACAGCGCGGTTGTGCTGGGCGTGAAATACACTATCCACTTTGACGCCAACGGCGGCGACGACATCGACGATATGACGGTCGTATCCAGCGGAACATATAAGTTCCCCACCTCCGCCCTTTCGGGGTATAGCCAGGCTGGCTGGTACATTCTCGGCAGTGACAATACGCTGAGCGAGAGTGTCTATGTTAAGGGCGGAAAGAGCTTGACTGTCTACGGCACGGAGGACGTCACCCTGTTTATGGTGCGCGCTGTTCTTGCGCCCACGGTGAAGGTGAAGCTGACCACCGAGTCAGATGTGATAAGCGATGGATATACCTACTATTACCCGCCAAACTCCACCCGCTTCCTGACAGCCACTGTCACAGAGTATGACGGCTTCACCTACACCTATTCCTGGGCCAAGGACGGAGAAACCATTGAGGGTGCGACGGACAGCGTCCTGACGCTGGCAGGAAATGTCAGCGACACCGGCACCTATACTGTGACTGTCACGGCGATTCCTGTCGATGATACGGTGGTGACAACAAACGGTGCTGCTTCT
Source organism: Oscillospiraceae bacterium (assembly GCA_021203045.1). Classification (GTDB taxonomy): domain Bacteria; phylum Bacillota; class Clostridia; order Oscillospirales; family Oscillospiraceae; genus CAJOIG01. The sequence goes on from JAJQBY010000049.1 coordinate 21,614, forward strand.
ACGACGACCTCCGGCACAAAGGTGACGATTCGGCAGGCCACCAACGCCCTTTATTATGACGCCAACGGCGGCGAGGGCGGCCCGTCCAACAACTTCTCAAACGGCGTAAACCTGACGGTGCAGTCCACCGAGCCTGTCCGCGATGGCTACACCTTCGCGGGTTGGAACACGGAAGCTGACGGCTCCGGCGACAGCTATCAGGGCGGTGATATATACAGCTTCGAGGAGACGAACAACAACGGAAACGGCGGCATGCGGACGACCCTTTATGCCCAGTGGAAAGCCATCGCTACCGTTACCATGGCGGAGCTGTCCCAGACCTACACCGGCGAGGCGATAACGGCCGGCGGGGCTGTGGTGACGCTTGCAAACGGCGAAGAATATGACGGCGAGATCATCTATACCTATTATACGGACGAAGCCTGCACGCAGGTGCTAGACGGCGCGCCGGTCAACGCCGGAACGTATTATGTAATTGCTTCCATCCCGGAGACGAGCGCCGTCAACGCGGCGGCCAGCGACCCCGTGAAGCTGACCATTCTGGAGGGCGAATTTGCAGTGACGGCGACGGGTTATACCGGCGCGTATGACGGCGAGGGCCACTCCATTACCGTGACGGCGGACGGCGCGGAAATCACCTATTCCACGAATGGCGAGACCTACAGTGCTGAAAATCCCATCTTTACCGAGGCAGGCGAGTATACCGTCTATTATACGGCCCACAAGGACAACTATACGGACGTGAGCGGGTCTGTGACGGTAGTCATCACCAAGGCGGCGCAGGCGGTCTCCTTTGCGGAGAGTGAAGTGAACAAAACCGTGGGCGATGATGATTTCACAAACGCGCTGACCGGCGCGGAGGGCTCTGTGACCTATGAGAGTAGCGATACCAGCGTGGCCACGGTGGATGGAAACGGCAAGGTCACCATCGTCGGTGCGGGCAGCGCGATAATCACGGCGACTGTTGCGGGAACGGATAATTACGACAGTGTAACGCTGTCCTACACGTTGACTGTGGCCGAGGCTGCCGCGCCCGAAGAACCCACGGAAACCGAGGAGCCCGCAGAAACCACAGAGCCGACTGTTACCCCCACAGCTACGCCTGCGACATCCACTGCCGCCAAAACCGGCGACGATGCGAATATCGCCCTGTGGCTCGTTCTGCTGGTCCTGTGTGTTGGCGGCATGGCGACCGTTATCGTGACCCGCAGCTGCAGGAAAAGGAACTGATAACACACCCTGACGCGGTCTGAGACCTGAGCGAGCGACCGCAGAAATGACCGCCGCCCGGCGCATATGCGTCCGGGCGGCGGTTGTGCCTTTCGCAGGGGGAAAACGCTTGCGCATTGGCGGGGTTGATGGTATGATAGCGATGGATAAACAAAGACAAAGAAGTGTAATAGGGGGCGATATGAGTGAATGATTTAAAAAATGCGAACGATGGCTTCAAAAATTTCAATCTCAAGGACGATATGCCGGACGTCGGCGGGGACAACAACTTGAATATCAATCAGCCGGCGGTCAGCGTAGAACAGATTCTGGCAACTCCGGGACCGGAAAGGGACCGCTTTGTTGTGGCGTTTATCGAAGGGCGTTCGCCGGAGGAGCGAGAGGAGGTGGCGTTTCTTTATCGCCTGGCGCCGGAGGCGGCACTGCGGAAATGGTATGCCGCGGGAGACCTGATAGCGGCGGAGACGCTGGCGGGCCGGCTTTTCGTTAGTGAATCAAAGGCGGACAGGACGGAGGCAAGGCGTATTGCAAAGGAGATTTTTCCCACGCGCCCCAGCGCCAAAGCCGCTTATGTTCAGCTGGCACCGGGAGTCGAGGCGGAGATTGAATCCATGCACTACGATTGGGACGAGGTCATTCAAATCGGCGAGACGGCCATAGACTATGAGATGGATCGCGGCATAGAGAAAAAGAAGGGCAAGGAGCTGATGTTTCTTGGGGGTGTCTGCAACCTGCTGCGACCGGCCTATGGTGGGGAGGCGCAGAAACTTTTGAAGTATGATAAATACGGCCGCTCCTGCCAGGCGGAAGTAGAGGCGGCGGAAAAAATCGACAAGATCAACAAGTCGGCCCCTTCGGGTATCGGCTATTCTGTTGCGGAGCTCATATATGCTCTTTACTGCCTGGGCGTGAGCCTGTGGTTCCTGCCTGCGGGCCGGGAGCTTCTGGGCGGTTGGTTCGGGCTGGTCCCGCTGATCATCTTTGCCGTGTTTGTATGGATAGCGGCCGGAAGCCTTGTGAGTGGCGTCATCAGTGGCGCTATGATCTATGGCATTGCCTGGCTGCTGGACCACTTTTGGGTCACTGCGCCCTTTAACGCTTCCATGCTGCCGTTGGCGCTTATCGGTGTGCTTTTCCTGTGGAGTGCCTTCTCTGATATTCACGACTCGAAAAAATGGAAGAAGGAACAGCCGGAGCGGGAGGCGCAGGTCGCTGAGCTGAAAAGGATCGCGCAAAAGGAGTTAGTGTACCGCAAAAGCTTTTGTCAACGGCGGCTCGACCTCTGCCAGCAGCTGGAGGAGGATGAGGACGAGGAGCTGAGTATAGGCAGGGATGAATGGAAGAAGCTTAAGCAGGTCTACCAGAACGAAATGACCACCGTCCAGAAGGTGGCAGAGCGCCTGAGCGTGACTATCTGAAAGCATAATAAAGACCGCCGTCCGGCGCACTCCACTGCGCGGACGGCGGTCTTGATTTATTTTGATAGCAGCGTCAGCCGTTTTTCCGGGATGAGCTGGCGGAAATAGCTGGTTTTTGGCAGCAGCTTTAATAGAATCATGCCCAGGATATAGCAGGCCAGCAGCTCGCCAATGCCGACGGTCAGACCGTTATAGGCCCATGCCGCGGGAAAGGCGGAGGAAAAGCCGGTCTCGAACCAGGCGATCTCCGCGCCGATGATGACGGTGTTGCAGAGCACCGGGGGCAGCGGGGCCAGCCAGCTTTTCTTCATGCGGCTTGTCCAGAGCGCGGCCAGAAGGGTTGCCAGTGTGCCGAAAAGCCAGTCCAGCACATAGGGCGAGCCGATCAGGTTTGCGATGAAGCAGCCGATGGCGAGGCCGGGTATGGCCTCCGGCAGAAAGAAGGGCAGAATGGTCAGCGCCTCAGCGAAGCGTATCTGCACCGGACCGCAGGACAGCATGGGCAGAACAAGGGTGAGGACGGCATACAGCGCCGCGATCACACCGCCGGCGCACAGCCGGCGCAGGGAAGAATTGTTTCTCAATGCGGGATACCTCCATTTTATATTTAGAGTACGGCGAAACAAAACCGCACAGCGGCGCAGCTCCTGCTGCGCCGTTTGGACCGGGTGTGGAGAACCGGTCACGGGTATTATGGCACGAAATGCAAGCGTTGTCAACGAAAAACCCAGCGGCCCGGTTTCGGGCTGCTGGGTGTATAAATCCGCCCTGCCTGCACAGACTAAGAGCGGTGAAGTATAAGGTGAAAATGACAAACGCAGAATACAATGAATATATCAAGGACATGGCCCCGAAATCGCCATTGGCGGCCGATCTGGCAAAAGCCTTTCTGGTGGGCGGGCTTATCTGTTGCCTGGGAGAGGGGCTTTCCATGCTCTATGGCGACTGGGCAGGTCTGGGCGAGGAGGACGCGGCCACGGCGGTGAGTATGACGCTGGTGTTCCTGTCTGCCCTGCTGACGGGCCTGGGGGTCTATGACAAGCTGGCCCGCTTCGCCGGGGCGGGGACGCTGGTGCCCATTACGGGGTTTGCAAACGCCGTGGTCTCCCCGGCGCTGGAATTCAAGACCGAGGGCTTTATCCTGGGCACTGCTGTGAAGATGTTCACCATTGCGGGGCCGGTGATAACCTTCGGCCTGTCCGCCTCCGTGGTATATGGGCTGATTTTGTGTCTGCTTACATGAGCGCGGCCAGGATCTGCTCATAGGTCTCCTGACTCTCCGGAATGCCATAGTCCATATACAGAGGCCAGACATGGAACATCCCCTGGCCGACGATGAGGTCGTGCGCTATGCCCGCATCGGTCAGAAGCTCGTCCAGGGCCGTGATGTCCGGATACAGCAGCTCGTTCGTGCCGGTAATGAGGGTGATATAGCCCAGCCCCGCCAGACTGCCATTGATCGGGCTGACGGTCGGGTCTGCGGTGTCCAACTCCCCGGCCCACAGAATACCCAACTGCGCCAGCATTTCGGCGTCCAGCGCCGGGTCGCCGTCCTTGTAATCGGCTATCGCCGGATTCGACATGGTCACGTCCACCCAGGGGCACAGTAGCACCAGGGCCTCCGGCCCGTCCAGCCCCGCGTCCCGCAGCTGCATGGCCAGGGACAGGGCCATACCGCCTCCGGCGGAATCGCCCATGAATACCACTCGGTCGCCGGCTTTGTCATAGCTCTGATAGAAGGCCAGCAGCGTCTCATAGCATCCGGCGGCGTCCGTATCCGGCAGCTTTGGATAGATGGGGACGATGATGGTCATATTCGTGTCCGCTGCCAGATGGTCCAGAAACTGCCAGTGCACGGCCCGGGGCTGATCGATGTAGGAGCCGCCTGCAAAATAGAACAGCAGTCCGTCCCCATCCGGATTCAGGACGAAGTAGTCCAGCTCCTGGTATATGTGCCGCACGACGGAGACGGACATATCGACGCTTTCCGGGATAACATAGGGCTGTGCGTTTTCTGCTGATTTTTCCGCAAGATAGGCGGCGAAGGCTTCATCTGTAGTGTATTCATCCTTATGGAGCTGCCAGGTGAACACCGTCGCAGCCCATGACCGGCCCTGGGTCAGATGGGAATACAGCGCCATCCCGCCGGATAACAGAGCCAGCACAAGGGCTGCCACGATGACGGCGATAACAATGCTTTTTTTCTTCATGGGGGCTTCCTCAACCTTTCCTTGTCTGCGGCTTATGGGGTCAGCTCCACGATCTCCACGCCCTGCCGCAGGGCATAGAGCATGGTATTTTGTGTACCGCCCCGGCTTTCTCCGTCATAGATGGCGATGAGCAGGGCAGAGCGGTCTACCATATAGCGGTTTCTGTCCATCATACAGGTGGGCGTATACATAGTGTGGAGAACGGTGACGGTATCGCAGCTCTCTATAAGCCGCTGATAGCGCTTCCGCCAAGGGGCGGGCCAGGCCTTGTCCTGCCCGTCGAATGGGATGGCGGCCTCCAGTGTGATATCCGGGCGGGCGTCCCGCAGCGCGGCTACCGCCTCTCCGCAGTAGATATCCGCGCCGGTGGCCATGCCGCAGAGAAAGTGCCGGAAGCCCGCCTCATAGGCAGCAGAAACAGCCCCCTCCAGCCTGGCTTTCAGCTCAAGGCATGCGGGAGCGGATTCATCATTCTTCCAGGGGAGCTTCTCGGCCCGGTGGCCGGTGAAGCAGCAGGTGCGTTTTCGTTCCATGGGGGTATTATAGCATATACGTAGGGCGCTTGTTGATTAATAAAATGTGATGTTACGGAAAAAAGCTCCTGTCTTAGTAAAAAAATTCGTCTTTGCCGTGAAACTTGGGGCGGAAAGTTGGCATACTAAGGCTGTTACTTCTAATATAAATCGGAGGCGGAATGATGAAAACCATTCTTTCGACCCTGGTAGCGGTACTGCTGCTGATGGGTACACTATCCGCTTGCGGAACGAAGGATTCCACAAGCGAGGTAACAGTTTCGCCCACGCCCTCGGCGGCCGCATCCACAGCGGTTCCCAGTCCTGCGGATGACATGGACGACGGTACAGGAGACGCGGGAGACGGTGTGATAGATGCCGGAGAGGATGCGGAGGACGGCGTGGTGGGCGCCGGTGAGGACATGATGGACGATGTGAAAGAGGCGGGGGAGGATATTGCCGACGGCGTCAAGGAGGCCGGGGACGACCTGACGGACGGCCGCACAGGGGATAACACCACCGACAGCCAGGCTCAAGCGGGCTCGACGACAGACTGAACCACATGCAAAAAATAACAGAGCCGCGCCCGGATTATGGCGCGGCGCTGTTCCTGTGTTCCAATAGTGCGGGGAAGGACATGAATTCCAGATTTTTGGCAATAATACTATATAACGAATATCCTCTTGACAAGGGACAAAGAAAGGTATATTATTGCGTTAGTTAAATATCAAACAAAAAAGAATTTATTATAGGAGGCATACACACATGAAAGCGGCAAGATTTTATTCCGCGAAGGACCTGCGGGTCGATCAGGTGCCGGACGTAGCGCCGGTGGGAGACGAGGTGCGCATCCAGGTGAAGTGGTGCGGCATATGTGGCTCTGACCTGCATGAATATCTGGACGGGCCTATCTTCACACCGGGGGACACGCCCCAGTATGTGACCGGGTGTGTGAACCCTGTGACCATGGGCCATGAATTTTCCGGCGTGGTGGTGGCCGTGGGGCCGGACTGCAAAAAGCTGAAGGTGGGGGACAGGGTCATCCCGGAGCCGCTGGTGGTCTGCCGCGAGTGCCCCTCCTGCGAGACGGATAATCTGAACGTGTGCGAGCATTTGAGCTTTCTGGGCTTTGTCAGCGATAACGGCGGCTTTGCGGAATACTGCAACTTCACGGAGAAGCTGGTTCACAAAATGCCAGATGGCATGAGCTATGAGCAGGGGGCTATCGTGGAGCCTCTGTCCGTTGGATATCATTCCCTCAAGGTGGGCCATTTCCAGGCGGGGCAGACGGCTGTGGTGGCCGGGGCCGGGCCTATCGGCCTTGCCACCATAGCCTGCCTGAAGGCCCTTGGCGCGGCGAAGATCATTGCCGTTCAGCGGCAGTCCGTCCGTCAGGAATATGCGAAAAACACCGGTGCGGATGTGGTGCTGGACCCCAATGTAGACGACGTTGTGGCGGAGGTGCGGCGGCTGACCAATGGCCGGGGCGCGGACGTGGCCTTTGAGACCACCTCCTCCGAGCAGTGCTTCCATCTGCTGCGAGACTGCATCCGGCCTCACGGTTATGAGGTCATCACCAGCATATGGGTGCAGGATATCACGATGAATCCCAATGTGCTGGTCATGTCCGAGAAGAACGTGGTGGGCAGCATCTGTTATAACGGCCCGGATTTTGAGGAGGTCATCGAGCTTCTCAGCAGCGGCAGGCTTTCTGTGCCGGGATATATCACAAAACGGGTCTATCTGGATGACATCGTGAAAGAGGGCTTCGCCGCCCTGACGGGTCCGGAGAAGAAGGCCCAGGTAAAGATTCTTGTGACCCCGGAGAGGGCGCTTTTGGAGAAATAAGGAAAATCGGCGAAATGACCGATTTGTCCGGCGGTATGGCACATGCCATGCCGCCGGTATTTTCATGGATATGCCTTCGCAGTGCGAAAGGTTTAGGCTTGTAAAGGGGGCGGATTTGGCATATAATGAGGGAAAAAAGGAGTGGTATACGGATGATAAAAAAGAGACTTCTCCCTGCCGCTGTTATTGTTATTGTCACATGGGGTTGCATTCTTCTGTGCCGGCCCACGCGGCTGCTGTTCTTTATGGCTCTGGCGGTCGTATCGGCCTATGAGCTGCAAAACGTCCTGACAAGGGCGGGAAAATATGTGGCCATGCCCCTGATGGCGCTTTACAGCGTGGCGCAGGGGATATTGGTTTGGCTTCATGCGCCGGTGGCATGGATGGTGGCGCTGTTCGCGATCGTGGCTTTTATTGTTATGTTCTGGGGCGTCCTGCGACCGGACAAGGGAGCCAATTTTGCGGCGGATAACCTTTTTGTCCTGGTGTGGCCCTTTGGCTTTTATGCTGTGATTCTCTATGCCGCCGGGTCTCAGGTGTGGCTGGACGTGCTGTGCATCGCCGTTCTGGGGGCCTGGGCCTGCGACAGCATGGCGCTCATCGGCGGCAGCGCATTGGGAAAGCATAAGCTGGCGCCCCGGGTCAGCCCGAATAAGACCTGGGAGGGCAGCATTATCGGCGCGATTTCTGCCGCCGTGGCAGGGGTGCTCATCTCTCTGGTGCTGAAGCCCTTTGCTCCGGTGCCTATGGGCCTTTGCGCGGCCACGGCCTTTATCGCTAGCTGCTTCGGGCAGGTGGGGGACCTGGTGGCCTCCATGATAAAGCGTATGGCCGGGGTCAAGGACTATGGCCACCTGATGCCGGAGCACGGCGGCATCATGGACAAGATGGACAGTATGCTCTTTGCCATCCCGGCGGCGTACCTCTGCCTGTATATTGCCGGGATTGCCTGACGGCCATAAGCCCGCGCTTATAAAAAAGAGACGCTTTACGCCATAATGTGTTAAACGCCGAAGCCCCCGTCGCAGCCGATGACCTGCCCGGTGATGAAGCCGGCGTCCGGAGAGGCCAGAAAGGCGATAAGCGCCGCCACCTCCTCTGGCCTTCCCAGCCGGCAGAGGGGCGTATCATCCGCCAGTGCCTGCTTGTCCGCCTCGGTCAGCGGGGCAAGCATATCCGTGTCGATAACGCCGGGCGCCACGCAGTTGACCCGTATACCAGAGGGGCCCAGCTCCTTGGCAAGTCCCTTGGCAAGGCCGATGATGGCCGCCTTGGATGCGGAATAAGCCACCTCGCAGGAGGCCCCGCGAACACCCCACACGGAGGAGACCAGCACGATGCAGCCGGACTTCCGGTGTATCATACCGGGCGCGGCCTGACGGCAGCAGCGATAGGCCCCGTCTGTATTGGTGCCAAGCACCCGCCGCCAAACCTCCTCTGTGGCGTCTGTGAAAAGACCGTATTCCGCTATGCCCGCATTGCAGACAAGAAGGTCGATCGGTCCGATGGCCGCGAACATGGCTTCCACCTGGGCGGGGTCGGTCACATCGGCCTGTATCGCCCGGGCGTGAAGCTCCCGGGCCAGCGCCTGGGCTTCCCGGACGGAGTGACCGTAGTGGAGGATAACGTCCCAGCCCTCCCGGGCGAGGCGGCGGGCCGTGGCCGCGCCGATACCCCGGGATGCGCCGGTGACAAGGGCTGTTTTGCTCATGGGAGAAAACCTCACACTTCAAAAATTTGCAGGAATATGATATAGTAACAGCATGTTATATTTAGATTGTACCACACTTGCTTCGCCTAAGGTAGGTAAAAATAATGACTGATAAAAACGAAAACGGCAGAAAAGACCGCCCGGGCGGTCCTGAGGGTACGGGAAACACCGGCGATATCGAATGGACCAAGGACGGCGAGGACGCTTCCCCGCCGGAGACGCCGTCCGGTGACGGGAAAAAGCCCTTTGACTTTGGCTCCTTCCTGGATGTGGACGGCCTCGGGCTGGATGATCTGGAGGATAAAATAACAGACGTGCTGGACGGCAAGGATTTGCTGGAGCCGGACGCCTATGGAGAGTTCCCCCCGGACTACATACCCCGCCGGGCAAGCGAGGGAGAGCGTGGCCGTCATATGGCTCCCACGCCGGAGGACGAGGAGGAGCCGCTGGAAAACGACATCGCCCCGGAGCCGGACTGGGAACAGCAGAACCAGGAGGAGCCGGAGGAGATACCCGCAAGGCCGGATTTTGACGAGCTGGTGCCGCCCAGGCCGAAGGTAGTGGTGGCGGAGCCCGCACGCACGGTCTATGTGAAGCCGGATTCCGAATATCAGGACTATGAAAGCTATGACCGCCGGAGCACCCGCTCAGACAGAAGCGATCAGGGCCTGCGGGGCTGGCAGAAAAGCTTGATCGCCATTGTGATCGCCGCAGCGGTAATCATCGTGGGCTACGGGGCGCTGTCCAGCTTTTTGGGCGGCTCTGGGACCTCTGATGATGCGGAGGCCACGGCTACGCCCTCGTCCACAAGCATTCTCTCCGGTCTGCTGACCTCGGCCACGGCCACCCCCGGCACTGCCACCATGCCCCCTGTGGCAACGAACAGCGCCACTGCGCCCGTGTCTGCCACGACCTATAGCATTACGGTGACATCCGGCAGCGGCGGCAGCATCAGCCCCTCCGGGGTGGTCTCCGTAGAGGAGGGGGGCAGCGTCACCTTTACTATCACACCCAACAGCGGCTATGAGATAAGCCAGCTTCTGGTAGACGGCTCCGCCGTCACGCCGGGCAGCTCCTATACCTTCTCAAACGTCACATCGAACCACACCATCTATGCGGTGTTCCAGCCTGCGGCGACGGCGACGGCTACGCCCGCGCCCACGGCGGAGCCTACAGCGGAGCCGACTCCGGCCCCCACGGACAATGCGCCTCCCGCAGCGGTAGAGACCGATAACGGCGGCGATACGCCGCAGGAGCCGGACAGCAACGCCGGCGGCGGGGAGGAAATCCCCACCGGTCAGGACGGGGAGGTCCAGGGATAGACATTTTTTCCAACTCCCCAATTTTTTACCCCCGTCTGAAACCAGTGAAGTGCCCCCAGTCAAGTAGACAGAGAAAAAACAAAAGAATATTTTTAAAGATGGTCTTTGCCCTGGGCAGAGGCCGTCTTTTTATGCGGCATTGTGGAACTCCATAGGAGTCATGCACTTGAGCCGCCGTTGGTAACGCCCGGTATTGTAGAAATGGATGTAGTTCTCAATGGCGGAGATCAGTTCCTGTTCATCCGTGAATTTTCTCAGATAGTACATCTCGGATTTTAAGATTCCCAAGAAGCCTTCCATCGGGCCGTTGTCAATGCACCTTCCCACTCTGGACATACTCTGTGTCATTCCTGCTTTCTCCAGCTTTGCGCGGAATAGCTTGCTGGTGTACTGAAACCCGCGGTCACTATGGAACAGAGGATGTGCATTTGGATTCATCTTGACCGCTTCATCGAAGGTATCAAATACCAGCCGGTTGTTGCTGACACCAATTTTATATGCCACAATCCGTCTATCACACAAGTCTAAAATGGCACTCAGGTACAGCTTGTGCACCACTGGCCCCTCATACCACTTGAACTCTGTCACATCCGTCAACCATTTCTCGTTTGGCTTGTCCGCATGAAAGTTACGGTTCAGGATATTTTCTGCCGGCACCTCGTTCCAGGCAAAACGCTACAATCTCTGCCCGTTCCTGCTGGGTGGTTTTCTTCCCCTTCGTCATATAGAGTGCTCCTTTTGCAGCATTGGGCTGCTTAAACTCTTTATGACCATTATAGCACGCAATCCATCCTTGGAGTCACGCTTATCCGATATGTTATACTGTTTACAAACAGTCCGAAGGCTTCCCTCTCCTGCCAAATAGGACTGCACCGCTGCTATCTTTATTTCAGTACTGTATTTTCGGTTCCTGTGACTGCTTCTTGCCATAATAATAGTCCCCTTAGTGTAGTCTCGAATTTTTTCTTTTTCGAGTGCCTACTCTAAGGGGACTATATCAAAGCGCCGGGAACTGCCCCGGCGCTTGTTTTTCAGTTATCTGTTCAGTCCGTATAGGCTACAGCCTTGTCAAACAGCTCCTCTACATCCTTGGAGGGTTCCTTGGTGCAGTAGGTAGTGATGACGGCGGCCAGGAGACCGGCGATGAAGCCGGGGATAATCTCATAGACACCGGTGCCGGAGAGGAAGGCGAGCCACAGGATGTCGACCACGGCTCCAGCAAGAATGCCGGCTACTGCGCCCTTAAAGTTAAAGCGCTTCCAGTATAGGCTCAGGAGGATGACCGGACCGAAGGCCGCGCCGAACACACCCCAGGCGTTGGAGACCAGGCTCATGATAGTGCCGGCATTGGGATTGGAGGCGATGATAACGGCGATAACGGCGATGGCGACCACCACGATGCGGCCCGCCCAGAGCATTTCCTTATCGCTGGATTTGCCCTTGCGGATGATGGGCTTATACACGTCACTGGCGAAAGCGGAGGAGGCAGCCAGAAGCTGGCTGTCCGCCGTGCTCATAGAGGCAGCCAGGACCGCAGAGAGCAGGATGCCGGAAATAATGCCAGGGAAGATAGCACGCACCATGGTGATGAACACCAGGGAATCGCCGTAGATCCCATCGTCATAGCCCAGGAACATACGGCCCACAATGCCCACAACAGCGGCAAAGACCAGAATCAGAACCGTCCAGATAATACCGATCTTGGCGGATTTTTTCAAATCCTTCTGGCTTTTCAGGGACATAAAGCGAATGATGATGTGAGGCATGCCAAAATATCCAAGGCCCCAGCCAAGGCCGGAGATAACATCCTGCCAGCTGGAAAACAGATTCCAATATCCGTCGGACACGGCGGTAGTGGTGGAGCCGTCCAGCATGGACGCCGCAAAAATCGGGGCGATCAGCAGCGCGCCCAGCATCAGCATGCCCTGGAAAAAGTCCGTCCAGCAGACGGCGGAGAAGCCGCCCAGGAAGGTATAGGCCACGATGATGATGCATGCGAGATACATGGCCACGGTCTCATCCATGCCGATAACGGTGTGGAACAGAGTGCCGCAGGCCTTCATGCTGGAGGCGGCGTAAATGGTATACGCTACCAGAAAAATAACGGCGCAGATCACCTGGAGGGATTTGGATTTGGACAAAAAGCGGTTGGTAAGATACTGCGGGATGGTGATGGAATCGTCCGCCACGATGGAGAACCGCCGCAGGCGAGGCGCTTCAAATACCCAGCTCAGAGCGTAGCCCAAAGCAAGACCGATGGGTATCCAAAGCTGGCCCAAGCCCAGCGCGTAAATCGAGGTGGGCAGGCCCATCAGCACCCAGGCACTCATGTCTGACGCGCCAGCGGACAGCGCCGTGACCCACGGCCCCATCTGACGGTTTCCAAGGAAATAACCCTTCTCGCCGCCGGTCTTGCTCTTTACAAAGAACCAGATACCGACACCCAGCATAAAGCACAGGTATAGAATAAAGATGATAACTTCTGACAGATTCATGGGAGACGACCCCTTCCGTAATATAATGTAATGCGATGCGTAACAACAGAAATTATAAGTTTTTTTTGCCGGGGTTGTAAAGAGTTTTTGAACAAATAAGATGTTCTATTTGAGAATATTAGTTAAAATGATTATATGCAAGTAAGCCACGACAGAAATTTTTGTTTAAAATCGGGAAAATGACTGTAAACCACGATTTTCACCTGAAATTAAGACTTTCTTATGATAGCCTTTAATTAACCTCACCGATGAAAATTGGATATGCGGGAAGACCAATGCAGGAGCTTTCAATGGCGATTGCGACTGTATTGCGACCGTACTCTGGAGAAGCTCGGCGGCAGGAACGACATGTTCTGTGCTATCGGGTGCCGAAGGGGCAAACGGACGATCATACGTCCGCAATCTCTCAGGCAAAAGGACAGAGCCTTTTTCAATCAGACCCGATTGGATTGTGGATTGGATAAGCGGCTTTGGCTTATCCAAATTTTTATTGGCCGGGAAATAAAACTAGAGGGAGAAAACCAAAATGCTGCAAGTAGTAACCAACATCAACAGCGCGATCAACAATGTGGTTTGGGGCTGGCCGGCAATCATCCTGCTGGCAGTCGTCGGCGTGCTGATGACTGTCCTCACAAAGGTCTTTCAGCTCACACACATCAAGCATTGGTGGAAAAACACCATCGGCGCTATCTTTAAGGACAAGAACGTAACGGGTCATACCAAGGATAAATCCATATCTCAGTTCCAGTCCCTCTGCACCGCTCTGGCGGCTACGGTCGGCACCGGTAACATTGTCGGTGTGGCTGGCGCTATCATCGTGGGCGGCCCCGGCGCCGTGTTCTGGATGTGGCTCATCGCCTTCTTCGGCATGATGACCAACTATTCCGAAAACGTCCTGGGTATCTATTATCGTCGTAAGAACAAAAACGGCGAGTGGTCCGGCGGCGCTATGTATTACCTCCAGGACGGCCTGGGCGCCAAGAAGGGCTGCAAGGGCCTGGGCAAGGTGCTCGCAGTTCTGTTTGCGGTGTTTTGCTTCCTGGCCTCCTTCGGCATCGGCAACATGACGCAGGTCAACTCCATCTCCGGCAACCTGCTGTCCGTGTTTAATATCCCCACCTGGGTCACCGGTATTCTGGTTCTCGTCCTGGCCGGTCTGGTCATCGTGGGCGGCCTGAAGCGTATCGCCAACGTGACCGAGAAGATTGTCCCCTTCATGGTCATTCTTTACATCGTCGGCGCAATCATTATCCTGATCGTCAACATCTCCCAGGTTCCTGCTGTGTTTGGCGCTATCTTCAAGGGCGCTTTCGCGTGGAAAGCTGCCGGCGGTGGCGTTGTGGGCTACGGCATCAAGCTCGCCATCGAACAGGGCTGCAAACGCGGCGTGTTCTCCAACGAGGCCGGCCTTGGCTCCTCTGTCATGGTCCACTCCAGCTCCAACGTCAAGGAGCCTGTCCGTCAGGGCATGTGGGGCATCTTCGAGGTGTTTGCGGACACCATCATCGTCTGCACTCTGACTGCTTTTGCTGTTCTCTCCTCCGGCCTGGTCGATCTGGAGACCGGCGTGACCGTTACCGAGTATGCCGGTGAGGCCATTTCCAAGTCCAACATTGTTGCCACTGTGTTCAGCATGCACTTCGGCACTATAGGCGGCGCCTTCGTTGCTATTGCTATTGCGCTTTTTGCCTATTCCACCATTCTTGGCTGGAGCCATTACGGCACCAAGTCCTTTGAGTACCTGTTCGGCGAGAAGTACACCATCATCTATCGCGTGATCTTCGTCATTGCCATCTTCGGTGGCGCCGTCATGGGCGACAACCTGGCCTGGGATATTGCTGATACCCTGAACGGTCTGATGATGATCCCGAACCTTATCGCTGTGCTGGTGTTGTCTCCGCAGGTCATGCGCATCACGCAGAACTATGTTGACCGCAAGCTCCGCGGCAAGGACATTGAGCCCATGCTCTCTGTCTTCCCTGATATCCAGGCGGAGCATGCGGCGGAAATCAAGAACGCCGAGACTGAGGAGGCTGCGGAGTAATCGTAATTTTCCTGCCTATATCCATACATTTATAATAATCACGCCACCGATTGCCTGGTGGCGTGATTATCTGTATTGATTTATCAGAAAGGCTTGTCACGGAACATCATCGGAAAAGTGTGAGTAGGTATTTCGCGGACAGGGTGCGTTCACCGGCGCTGCCATGGATAATTTATTTTTTCCGTTGGTTCCGGTTCCAGATGAACCACAGTCCCTCATGAATCAGGTCTTTGTCCAGATGGATACCCTTGCGGCGGCAGTGGGGGATAACAGCCTCTGCCCATACGCCGGTGGCTACCACGGTGACCGGCTGGCCCAGCTCCTCGTCTATGCCGGTGAGAAGGCCGTCCAGCATGGCTGCTGCACCGTATATGATGCCGGAGCGCATGCTCTCATCAGTGCTCTTGCATATGATATGTCCCGGGGCCTGTGGGACCACGTTGTGCAGCAGGGAGGCCCGGCTGGACAGGGCGGAGGTGGAGATCATCACGCCGGGGGCGATCACGCCGCCGATATATGCGCCGCTGGCGTCCGTGACGCCGATACCCATGGCGGTGTCCATGGCTACCGTAGCCACTGGCAGGGGATAACGGGCCTGGGCCGCCAGAGAGGCCGCTACAAAATCGCTTCCCAGCTCGGAGGGATCATCCAACCGGATGTTCAATCCCGTCTTGACGCCCGGTCCCACCACCATAGGGGAGATGCCTGTCAGCATCTCTGCTGCCCGGCGGACAGATAATGTCAGCTCCGGCACTACGGAGGAGAGAATGCACCCTTCCAGCTTCTGACAGTCCACATGATGCCGCTCCAGCATAAGGCCCATCAGAACGCAGTATTCGTCCGGCGTCCGGAATTTGACCGAGGTCAGATCGCAGGAAAACATTACCCGGCCGTCCACTACGCCGCCTAATGTGATGTAGCTGTTGGAAAGGTCTATCGTCAAAACCATAATATATCACTTCCTGAAAAAATTTGTGTCCTATTAATACCTTACCAAATACTTCTTCATCTGTCAAAGAATACTTGATTTATTTGCAGCGTCGTGCTAAAATAAAAACGATAGCTATGGAAAATGCTATCGAATATCAGGTTTTTATTCACTTTGCTGAACGAATAAAAATCATTTGAAAGGAAGTTTTCAATCATGGCACAGTACAAAATCCAGAGGAAAAAAGGAACTCCCGGCAGCACAACTTATGCTTACACTGCTGCTGGCCATAATGAGTGCGTTCCCACCCGTCTGCATGATGCGGCGGACGTAGACGGCGGCAAGCTCATCATGGGCATCACCTATTTCGTTCCCGGCGGTGGCACGGACTTCGGAGCCAATCCTCTGGAATCCATCTACTACATCCTGGAGGGCGAGATGACCCTGAAGACCGATACGGAGGAGACCGTCCTGAAGGCCGGCGATTCCTATCACTGCTGCGGCGGCGCTGCCAAGTCCGTCACCAACACCGGCGACACTGTCACTCAGATGCTGGTTTGCCTGCTGCCCCCTCAGGCCTGATTACCCCCGCACTATAGAGGACAAGTCCCATAACCATGGAAATAATAAGCGCCGGAACACCGTTTCCGGCGCTTATTGCATTGTTCAGGACTCTGGCAGCAGCGCCGGACAATATGGCCCAGAGGATCACACGGCCTGCCATTTTCCACGGGAGACGGAAGCCTGATACCTTTTTCAGCCGCCATATACTGAGGATAAAATTGAATATTTCCGTGAAGCATATGATGAATATGTAAGCGGACACGCCCCATCGGGGCAGCATCAGCCACACCAGCAGTGCAGAGAGGCCAGCATCGGCGATGTTCACATACATACAAAACATCATCTCGCCCAGCCCTTTCAGGCAGCCGTCTGTTGCCATATCCATATACATTACCGGCACGATCAGGACGAAAAGCTGTATGTATCGCCCTGCTTCGCCGGAGTCATACAGCGCAAGACCCAGACTGTCCCCCAATCCTAACAGCAGGGCGGCAGTAATGGCAGAGAACAAGAGGCTTTTATATAATATATCCTCAGTGACCAGACGAATGCTCCGCTTCTGTCCCTGCACCTGACGCTCTGTCAGCTTTGGTACGATCAGTTCTGCCACAGCCAGCATCAGGCAGGAGGGAAACAGCACTACGGTCAGGGCCATGCCTTGTATCACCCCGTAAACGGACAGGGCAGCTTCTGCGGAGAGGCCGGAGGTTCGCAGGCCCTTTGGCACCAGTAAATGCTGCAGGGTGGAAAGACCGCTTCGGGCATAAGCGGCGGCCGCCAGGGGGAGGGCGATATTCAGCATTCTGTTTGTCATGCCGGGCAGAGGGGCCTTATCCCTTGATCTCCGGATGCAATGACTATGCCGGTCGGTGAAATAGGCTGCGGCCAGGGCACACACGCCGAATAGCTCTCCGATAAGGCTCCCACCGGTGATGGCAAGGCAGGCAAATTCCAGGTTATCCTCCGGGCAAAGACTTATCAGAACCGCTGTGGCGGCAATGGACACCAGCTGCTGCAAAACGGAGACGGTCACACTTTTCCATACCCGTCCCACTGCGGTGAAGTATCCGTGCATGACGGAGTCTATCCCCATCAGGGGCAAGGTGAAGGACAAAAGGACCAGAGGCCGTACGGTGCGGGCGTCCCCCAACCACAAGAAGCCCAGCGGTTCGGCCAATAGCATCAGAATGACTCCGGCAGCACTGCCGAAAAACAGTCCGTAGCCCATACAGTGTCCCAGGGCCTGGGCTGCGCCGTATAAGCGTGAGCGGCCCGTTTCCTCGGACACCAGACGGGTGGTGGTATACCGGATGCCGGAGACCGCCACGGTGGCCGCTAGGCTGTTCACGCTCAAGATGAGCTGAAACAGTCCGATACCGGCCTCGCCGATGCGTGCAGCCAGCCAGACCTGCCATATCATGCCGACGAAACGCATGGCCAGGCCGGAAACTGTCAGCAGTGCAGTGTTAAAAGCCAGATTTTTGTCCCGAAGCAAAATTTTCTCCTCCCGCTGTGGTGTGGTTCCCTTGCGTACGAGTCTGGGAACGGGTATAATATATGGCAATGTACTCCAGAATATGTTGAGGTTTAACCATGAGCGCATTATCCACTCAGATGAAAGCGGCCCGATGCGGCTATGGGGCAGCGGTGATCGCGGCCGGCGGCTCCGGCGTCCGCTTCGGCGGGGATAAGATGACGGCTCTGCTGGCCGGCAGGCCTGTCCTGGCCCATACGCTGCTTGCCTTTCAGCGTTCGGAAATGATAGATGAGATCGTTGTGGTCGCGCGACGGGACAGGCTTCAGGCTGTGACCGCTCTCTGCCGGGAATATGAGATCACCAAGGCTGCCCGGATAGTGGCGGGGGGCGGCACGCGGGTGGAGTCCTGCTATGCCGGGGTGATGGCGGTCTCGGATAGGGCGGAGCTGATCGCCATACATGATGGAGCGCGGCCTCTGGTAACAGAACAGGTCATCGAGGATGCCATGTGGCTTGCCCATAAGCATACCGCCGGAGTCCCTGCCGTCCCGGTGAGAGATACTATCAAGCAGGCGAAGGATGGCGTGGTGACTGATACACCTCTGCGATCACAGCTTTTTGCCGTGCAGACGCCCCAGTGCTTCCAGGCTGATCTTATCCGTGCCGCGCTGACAGACGCTCTGCAGAACCAGCCGGACGCGACGGATGACAGCATGGCCGTGGAGCGTATTGGCGGGAAGATATTCCTGTCCCAGGGCAGCGAGGAAAATATAAAGATAACAACGCCGCTGGACCTTGCACTGGCGGAGGCGATTATTGCCGGGAGGAGGACGCAATGCGAATAGGACACGGATATGACGCTCACCGACTGACAGAGGGCCGGAAGCTGATATTGGGCGGTGTGGAGATTCCCTTTGAAAAGGGGCTGGAGGGCCATTCCGATGCGGATGTGCTGCTCCATGCTTTGGCGGACGCTATTTTGGGCGCGGCAGCGCTGGGAGACATCGGACACCTGTTCCCGGACAGCGATCCGGATACGGAGGGGATAGACAGCCGCATCATCCTCCGGGCCGCTGTGGAAAAGGCCGTCGCTGCGGGATATCATGTGGAAAACTGCGATGTGACTGTCATTGCCCAGCGGCCCAAGCTGGCGCCCTTTTTAAATGCCATGCGGCGAAACATAGCTGACGACCTGGGTGTGGATATGACTGCCGTCAGCGTGAAGGCCACCACAGAGGAGCACATGGGCTTCACCGGCTCCGGCGAGGGTATGAGCTGTCATGCAGTGGTGCTTTTAGTTTAAGGAACCAAAGGGAATACCTCCTGCATACAATGGGCTGTAACCATTCGCGGGAGGCATTTTTATGCAATATCTGCTCACCTTCAGAAGCCTGACCTACGCGCAGCGTGCCGCACGAGTGCTGGAGAGAACAGGGATTACGGGGACTGTATCCCGGCTGCCAAAGGCTGTTAGCACCAGAGGCTGCGCTTACTGTGTGATCGTCGCGGCCCGAAACAGGGAACGGGCGGTCGATCTGCTGACGTCGGCGGGGCTTGCCCCGGAACGGGTCATTGCCAGGGATGAAAACGGTGCTTTGGAGGTGGGAGAATGATCTATCTTGACTGTGCCGCTACGAGCCTGCAAAAACCTGCTGCTGTGCGCTATGCCATGACGGACGCTGTGCGCACCATG
This sequence comes from Oscillospiraceae bacterium, assembly GCA_021203045.1. Taxonomy (GTDB): domain Bacteria; phylum Bacillota; class Clostridia; order Oscillospirales; family Oscillospiraceae; genus CAJOIG01. Next base: position 41,066 of record JAJQBY010000049.1, read on the forward strand.
TCGAGCCCCGGTCGGGGCGGTTATGACAGCGCCATGGCCGCCGCGGGACTGGTGCTGGATTGCCGGACGGCATTGGCGGATATGTTCTGCGTTTCCGCTCCGGAGCGGGTGATATTTACCGGCAGCGCTACTCATGGGCTGAATATAGCCATCAACAGTCTTGTAGGACCGGGGGACAGGGTGGTGATCTCCGGCTATGAGCATAACGCTGTCTGGAGGCCTCTTTATGGCATAGGCGCGGACATCCGTGTAGCGGCCTCGCCGCTGTTCAGGCCGGAGAAAGCAGTGGAGGCGTTTCGGCGCATGCTGCCGGGCGCCAGGGCTGCGGTGTGCTGTCAGGTGTCAAACGTGTTCGGCTATATCCTTCCGGTGGAGGAGATCGGTGCCCTGTGCCGGCGTGCGGGAGTGCCGCTTATCGTGGATGCGGCGCAGTCTGCCGGGAGCGTGGGGCTGGATTTTGACGGCCTGGGCTGCGCATTTGCCGCTATGCCGGGACACAAGGGATTGCTTGGTCCGCAGGGGACAGGTGTGCTTCTCTGCCGGGAGGAACGGCCCAGGCCCCTGATGTATGGAGGCACTGGCTCTGTCAGTGAGAGCGTTGAAATGCCGGATTTCCTGCCGGACCGTCTGGAACCGGGCACGCATAACGTACCCGGCATCGCGGGACTGCTTGCCGGGGTGGAATGGCTTGGCCGCCGGACGCCGGCGGCAGCGCTGGCCCATGAGCGGGAGCTGATGGCAGCATTCTGTGATATAGTGTCCAGATCGCCCAAAATAAAACTGTTCCGTGCTTCTGATCCCGACTGTCAGGCGGGCGTAGTTTCCCTTCAGGTTGATGGAATGGATTGCGAGGATGTGGCTGACCGGCTGGCTGCGCAGGGCATCGCGGTACGGGCAGGATTGCACTGCGCCCCACTGGCACATCAGACTGCGGGAACGCTCCGCGCGGGAACGGTCCGGTTCAGCTTCTCTCCTTTCAATACATTCCAGGAGGTCCGCAGTGCAGCGGAGAAACTTCTGGACCTGGCCGGATAAGCGGAGAGAGCATCATGAGGATGCCCCGGCCATAGGATCATAGATGGAAGATTATTGGAATATTTTACGGAGAAAATTTTGTTGATATATTGGGCCGGCTGAGCTATAATAGTATATTGACAAAGAATATTTTGTGTTTTCCAAGGATTGCAAGAACCAATGAGATGAGTGAGGACGCTGCATGAATTCCTTTCTGACTGAACTGGCTGATAGCGCTAAATACATACTGTCTGTGCAGTGGTACGATGTGGTGGATATCCTGCTGGTGGCTGCGGCTATCTATGCGGTGATATCCTTTATCCGGCGAACGACTGCTACCAGAGTGGCCAGAGGCATCCTTCTGCTTATCATCGCGCTGTGGCTTTCCAGCGCTTTGAATCTGACAGTCACAAACTTCATTCTTCAGCAGATGTTCAGCATCGGTATCATAGCGGTCGTGGTGCTGTTTCAGCCGGAGATACGCCGTGCGCTGGAGCGGGTCGGCTCCACATCCCTGTTCTTTCTTGGAAAGGATTGGGGCAGCCAGGCGCTGGAAAATGTCATTATGCAGACGGTCTATGCCTGCGAGGACATGTCTAAGAGCCGGACAGGGGCTTTGATCGTTTTTGAGCGGTATAACCGTCTGGACGAGCAGCTCTCCTCCGGCACGGCGCTTGATGCCGTTGTGTCCACAGAGCTGTTGAAGAATATCTTTTTCGATAAGTCGCCCCTTCATGACGGAGCGGTTATTGTGAAAGAGGGACGCATCGCAGCGGCAGGCTGTATGCTGCCCCTGTCAAAGAACGCCAATCTGAGCCGTGATCTGGGCATGAGGCACCGGGCGGGCATCGGTATGAGCGAGCACTCTGACGCGGTGGTCGTTATCGTTTCAGAGGAGACCGGCGGTATCAGCGTGGCAGTGGATGGCCTTTTGAAACGGCATTTATCCCCGGATACCTTTGAAATGCTGCTGCGGCGGGAGCTTCTGCCGGCAGATGAGCCCAATGAGCGCGTTACACTGAAGGACAGGCTAAGACGTAAAATGGAGAAAAAACATGGGGAAAACGAAGGAGACGAATAAAAAACGCGGCGGCCTGCGGAACAGCAATGCCTTTTGGATCGTTGTCTCCCTGGTCATTGCCGTGATCGTTTGGGTATACTATACCTCTAACTACAGCTCGGCGATCACCCGCACCTTCTATGGCGTGGAGGTCACCTACTCCGGAGAGGATACCATGCGGGATTCCCTGAGCCTTATCATCTCAGAGGAAGAAAATACCACTGTGACCGTTACCCTGAGCGGCAGCCGCCGGGAGCTTGGCAAGCTGACAAGCTCTGACCTGAAGGCTGTAGTCAATCTTTCCAGCGTCACCAGGGCCGGTTACCGCACTATGGCCTATACGTTGTCTTATCCCAGCTCTGTCAACAGCTCCAACATCGAGGTTGTTTCTCAGTCGCCGCAGACGGTGGGACTTCAGATCAGCAAGCTCGCCACAAAGGTGGTGGAGTTCACAGGCTCCTTTGTTGGGACGGTGGCAGATGGCTACGCCATCGACTCTGATCTTATGACATTTGACCCCAGCTATGTGACCGTCATCGGGCCGGAGGAGGAGCTGGAGCAGATCGCAGCTGCCCAGGTGATAGTGGATAGAGACGATGTAAGCACCACTTTTTCTGTCGCGGCAAACTACACGTTTGTGAATTCTGACGGTGAGGCTCTGTCATTTGATGATCTAACTGTGGATACGGAATCTGTGACGGTGTCCGTACCGGTCAGCATGGTCAAGACAGTGGTCCTGTACGTGTCCCTAGTAGACGGAGGCGGCGCTACCAGTGATAATGTGATAAAGACCATCACCCCCACTACCATCACATTGGCGGGAGATACAGCCACGCTGGAGAGTATCAACACCATCACCCTTGCCACTATTGATTTGTCGGACTTCCTTTCCTTCCCCACGACGGAGTATACCATTGTCCTGCCGGATGGAGTGGAGTGCATTTCGGGAGAGACGACTGCCACGGTGAGTCTTGAGTTTACCGGACTGGAAAGCGCCGTATTCTCCGTGACGAATCTGAGCTATATCAACCTGCCGGAAGGCTATACGGCCAGCATTCTGACAGCAAACCTGGTCGTTACTATCCGGGCCTCCTCGGATACGCTCAGCCAGATATCGGCAAACAATATTCGGGCGGTGGCGGATCTGACGGATGTGACCACCACATCCCGTGTGCCGGTGACGATCTACGTGGACGGCTTTGACGATGCCGGCGCCGTAGGCGATTACATAATCTACATCCAGATAGCGGAAGAAGAGGTGGACGACCAGTCATGACACAAAACGGAGTGGTGACCAAGCTATTGGAACGAGGCCAGGCGGAGGTGGCCGTAGAGCGCGGGACCGCCTGCGGCGGCCACTGCGGAAGCTGCGAGGCATGTATATATGCCGACCGCCTGCTTATTCCGGCGGATAACCTTGTTTACGCAAAGCCCGGTGACCGTGTGGTGCTGGAGAGCAGTACCGGCGGTATTATGGGTGCGGCCGCGCTGATATATCTTATGCCGCTGGTGTTCTTCTTTGCGGGATACGCTGTTGGTGCGGTGTCCGGCCTGCCCCAGGGGGGATGTGTGGCAGCCAGTGTGGCGGGACTGCTTATTGGAGGCGGTCTGGCCGTTATCCTTGGCCGCCGCCGGAAGCAGATCACCTTCCGCATCACCGGCTACTGCCGCTGATGTACGGCTATGTCCGCCCGGAAAAGGGCGAGCTGAAGATCAGGGAATATCAGCGCTATCGCGGCGTATACTGTGGCCTGTGTCATGACCTGCGCCGTCGGTATGGGCCGTTCTGTCGGCTGCTTGTAAACTACGATTTCACCTTTCTCGCTATGCTGCTTGCAGGCGAAGGAGAGGAAAACACCTGTGATAAGCGCTGTCCAGTGCATCCCGCGCGGAAATATCCGTGTCTCGGCGCTTGTATGGGGCTGGATACGGCGGCGGATGAGACCGTCATTCTGGCCTGGTGGAAGTTGCGGGACGGCGCGCGGGATGAGAGCCTTTTAAAAAGTCTCTTATACCGCATTGCCTGCCTTATTCTGCGGCGGGCTTATAAAAAGGCGACGGACCGGCAGCCCGGTTTTGCATCGGTCGTTGAGACGCAGCTTCTTCGCCTCAACAGACTGGAGGATGCCAAAAGCTCCAGCCTGGACGAGACGGCGGACGCCTTTGCCTGTATTCTCCGGGCAGCCGGAGAAGGGGCAGGAGGAGACCGGTCGCGGATATTGGGGGAGCTCCTATATCACCTTGGCCGTATCATATATATTTTGGATGCGGTGGACGATCTGGCCCGGGATGAGAGGTCCGGAGATTATAACCCCCTTCGCTATCGCTTTAATTTGGAGGAAGGGAAGCTGTCGCAGCCGGATGAAGCGGCCCTGCGTCTGACGCTCCAACACTCCCACAACAGCATATCCGCCGCGTGGGCGCTTTTGGAGCCGTCGCCCTATTCAGAGATCATTTCCAATGTTATATATCTGGGGCTGCCTACTGTCACGCAGGCGATTTTTGCCGGTACATGGCATGCCCACAAAAGAGAACGGAGCAAGATATGAACGATCCTTACAGTGTATTGGGCGTTTCTCCCAACGCCAGCGACGAGGAGGTCAAAAAGGCCTATCGGGATCTGGCGCGAAAGTATCACCCTGACAACTATCACGACAACCCCCTGGCTGATCTGGCATCAGAGAAGATGAAGGAGATCAACGAGGCCTATGATGAGATCACGAGAAGTCGTGAACAGGGCAATAGCGGAAGCGCTTATGGCGGCAGCAGCGCTTATCAGCAGCGTCAGAGCTATACCGGCTATCAGCAGCAGCGCTCCTATACGGGCGGGAACGCCTCATATGCCCAGATACGCGTCCTGATCAACGCCAACAACCTGGCACAGGCGGAGAACATGCTGAATAATATGTCTGTCCATGACGCAGAGTGGAACTATCTGATGGGCAGTGTCTGCTGGCGTAAGGGGTGGATGGATGATGCTTCCCGTTATTTCCGCACGGCCTCTAACATGGAGCCTATGAACCAGGAATACCGCCAGGCGGTGCAGTATATGAACCAGGGAGGACAGGCATATCGCCCTGCCGGAGCCAATATGAATATGACCAACGCGGACACGGCCTGCAACATCTGCGGCAATCTTCTCTGCATGGACTGCTGCTGTGAGATGATGGGCGGGGACCTTATCCCCTGCTGCTGATAGGGAGGCGTCCCGATGAAAGCGTCCACGAAGCGACTGGCAAGGCTGGCGCTGATAACAGCGCTGGGAGTAGTGTTTTTGGTCCTGGCCTCGGTGCTGCCCACCGGGCGGTTGGCTTTGCTGGCCGTTGCCAGCTTCGCCGTCTGCGTAGCCCGTATGCTTTACGGGTTTGGATGGGGCATTGGGGTCTTTGCTGTGACGGCCGGACTGGGATTTCTGCTGTATCCAGGCGCAGCAGTCATCTCCTATGCTGCATTTTTTGGCTATTACCCGCTGGTGAAAAGCCTGCTTGAACGATTCCACAGCCGTGTGGCGGAATGGGCGCTGAAGCTGGGGCTGTATACCATTGTCTTTGCCCTATACTGGACTTTGCTTTCCGTGGGCGGAACATTCCCATGGTACGCGCTCTATCTTTTGGGAGCGGTAGCGTTTGCGGTATATGACTGGTGCCTGTCCATGATGGTTCGTATCTATATAGAGAAAATTGCGAGGTATGTGAAATGATTGAGAGTATGACCGGCTATGGCGGCGCGAAGGGGGAGATCGATTCCATTGCCGTCAGCGCCGAGCTGAAAAGTGTGAACAATCGATATCTGGATGTCTCTGTCCGGCTGCCGAAAAGCTGCCTCTTTGCAGAGGAGGCCGTTCGTGCGGCTGTTGGCGAGCATATCAGCAGGGGTAAGGTCGATGTTTTCATCTCTGTGGACACCTCCGCTGCCCAGGAAGTGTCCGTCCAGGTAAATCAGCCCCTGGCGGCGGCTTATGTGAAGGCTGTGGAGGGACTGGCTGAGCAATATGGCCTGCCGGCAGACCTTTCTGCTTTGAGCCTGAGCCGCTTCCCTGAGGTGCTGACAGCAGATAAATCCGATACAGATCAGGACAGCGTTTCCAAGGCTATCGTGTCGGTCCTGTCTCAGGCGCTGGAAGGCTTCGACGCCATGCGTGCCCGTGAAGGAGCGAAGCTGTATGAGGATCTGACCCAAAAGCTTGACCGGCTGGAGAATATGGTGACCGCTGTGGAAAAACGCAGCCCGGAGACTGTAACCGAATACAGGGAAAAGCTGTTGGCTCGTATGCAGGAGGTTCTGGCAGATGCTGCGGTGGATGAGACCCGCATATTACAGGAGGCCGCCATCTATGCTGACAAGGTCGCTGTGGATGAGGAGACCGTCCGCCTGCGCAGCCATATCGCCCAATTCCGCCTGCTTTTGGAGGGCGGCTCTCCCGTGGGCCGTAAGCTGGACTTTTTGATTCAGGAGATGAATCGGGAGGTAAACACCACCGGCTCCAAATGTGTGGACAGCGCTATCGCCAAGACCGTCATAGACATGAAGGCGGAGCTTGAGAAAATGCGTGAGCAGATCCAGAATATTGAATAAGGAGGCCGGGTGATGAAGCTCATCAGCATTGGTTTTGGCAATTTTGTTGCCCCGGAGCGCATCATTGCGGCAGTAGACCCGGAGTCGAACCCTATCAAACGGGTGGTGGCTCAGGCCAGAGAGAACGGCAGGCTTATTGACGCCACCTTCGGGCGCAAGACAAAAACAGTTCTTGTAATGGACAGCGATCATGTGATACTCTGTCCACTGGAGTCGGAGGAGGTATCCCGGCGGGCGGCTGAAGGAACAGGAGGCGAAGGGAATGAAGCAAAATAAAGGCATTCTGGTCATCCTCTCCGGGCCGTCCGGAGCAGGAAAAAGTACGGTTATATCCGGCCTGACGGCTAAGCGTGGAGATATACGCTTTTCTGTTTCTGCCACCACGAGAGAGCCTCGACCCGGGGAGAAGGATGGCCGGGAATATTTTTTTAAAACCAGAGAGGAATTTTTTGCCATGATCGGGCAGGATGCTTTTCTGGAGCATGCGGAATATGTGGGCAACTGCTACGGCACGCCTGCCGCGCCGGTGGAGGAAAATCTGGCCGCCGGGTATAACGTTCTGCTTGACATAGAGGTCCAGGGAGCCGCCCAGGTAATGGCCCACAGGCCGGATGCGGTCAGTATTTTCCTTTGTCCGCCCAGCCTGGAAGAACTGGAAAACCGTCTCCACAAACGGGGAACGGATCCGGAGGAGCGTATCCAGGCCCGGATCGCCGCCGCCAGGGAGGAATACTCCCAGCTTCATAACTATGCTTACATCGTCGTGAACGACGATGCAGATACAGCCGTCCGCGAATTGGACGCGATCATCACCGCCGAGCTTTGCCGGGGTGAGAGAAGACTGAAAAATATTTTTGAAGGAGAGAACCTATTATGATGCTGTATCCACCAATGGCTGAGCTGATCGATAAGGTCGGCAGCAGCTATGCCCTGATAAACCTGGTCGCCAAACGGGCGAGGGAAATATCCGCTGAGGCGGAGGAGCAGGGCATACCCCTGACGAAAAAGCCGGTCTCTGCCGCTATCGATGAGGTCTATACCGGCAAGCTGACCGTCCACACGGATACCGGCGCTGCGGCGGAGGATCATCGGGATCACCAGCTGGAGCAGGATCTGGAGGAATATGTGGCGACCCTTCCCTCTGAGCCTGTTGGGGATGAGACGCTGGCCGGAACTGTGCCGGAAATCGTATTGACAGACGAGGATATGCAGGGATGAATACAGGGAAAGCCCCTGCTTATCCCGGAAAGGAACTGCCTTGAAGCAGGAGCAGACAGCTCGCATTGCCGTAGCCGGTGTGACCTATTGGGTAGATCGGCCTTATACCTACGCTGTGCCTGAGCACCTGGCCGAAGCTGTCCGGCCCGGAGTCCGTGTGGCTGTGCCATTTGGGGGCAGCCGCCCCCGGGAGGGTGTGGTGCTGGCTTTGGGTGGCAAAACGGAAAAAAAACTGAAGTCGGTGCTGGAAGTGCTGGACCAAGAGCCGCTTCTGACAGAGGGGCAGTTAAAGCTGGCCCTGTGGATGCGGGAGCGTTTTTTCTGTACGGTCATGGACGGGGTCAAGGCCATGCTCCCGTCAGGGCTGTGGTATAGGGTCTGTCCCGTATACTGCCTAGCAGAGGGAATGGACAGGACGAAGGCCTATCAGCTGGCAGGAAAGAGTAAGGCGGAGATACTTGCCCTGGATGCTGTGACAGGCCATGGAGGGCGATGCGAGCTGGCGGACATCGAAGCCGTTTTCGGCGCGAAGAATCCCGGTCCGGCTCTTGCCAGTCTTGTAAAAAAGGGCGTTCTGTCCACCGGAGCGGAAGCCGTGCGCCGGGGGGGAGACAAGACCATCCAGCGGGCCGCGCTGGCTGTTTCTCCGGAGGAAGCGCTGGCATATGCAGAAAAGAATCAGAGAGCCGTACGGCAGGCATCCGTTTTGCGGGTGCTTGCCCAATTCGGCAAGGTGTCGGTGGCTGATCTGTGCTATTTTACGGGCACGGGAAGGGACACAGTCAAGCGCTTGGCAGAAAAGGGTCTTGTCACGTTGTCCAGAGAGACAGTATACCGCCGCCCGGATTACGGCCGGGAGGAGCGAAAACCCCTTCCTGTGCTGAACGCAGAACAGCAGGCGGCCTTTGACGGTTTGCTGAAGCTTATGGATACGGGCAAGCCCCAGGCTTCCCTTCTTTTCGGCGTGACCGGCAGTGGAAAAACCACCGTATATATCCACCTTATTCACGAGGCTTTAGGCCGGGGCCGCTCGGCCATATTTCTTGTGCCGGAGATCGCCCTGACGCCACAGATGATACAGACCTTTTCTGCCCACTTTGGAAACAGCATCGCGGTGCTCCATTCATCCCTGTCCATGGGGGAGCGCTATGACGAGTGGAAGCGTATCCGTTCCGGAGACGCGCGAGTGGTCATTGGCACCCGCAGCGCTGTTTTTGCGCCGGTGACAGATTTGGGTGTTGTAATCATAGATGAGGAGCAGGAGGATACCTACAAATCCGAGACTGCTCCGCGCTATCACGCCAGGGATGTGGCGAAGTTTCTCTGTGCACAGTCAAATGCCCTCCTGGTTCTGGGCAGCGCCACGCCCGATGTGCGCTCACGTTATTATGCGGATACGGGCCGGTATCACCTGTTTACCATGACAAAGCGATATAACGCTATGCAGCTGCCTCAGGTGAGGATAGCTGACATGAAACGGGAGATACAGCGCGGAAACGGTACCTGCCTGTCTTCTGTACTACGGGAGGAGATAGAGGAGAATCTGTCCCGTGACGAGCAGACGATCCTGTTTCTCAACCGGCGGGGCGCCAATAAGCTGGTCGCCTGCGGCGTTTGTGGATACACTTATAAATGTCCCAATTGCACCGCAAATCTGACCTATCACAGCATAGGCAATCGTCTGATGTGTCATTACTGTGATCACACGCAGCCGGTGGATGCAGCCTGTCCTAACTGCGGCGGAAAGCTTAGCTTCACCGGCATCGGTACACAAAAGGCTGTTGAGCAGATACAGGAGGTCTTTCCGGACGTGCCAATTCTGCGGATGGATGCGGACGCTGTAGCCCCGGCTGGGAGCCACAGGGCGCTGTTCGAGCAATTCCGTGTCCAGCGCATCCCAATTCTGGTTGGAACGCAGATGGTGACGAAGGGACTGAATTTTGAAAATGTTACCCTGGTAGGCGTTCTTTCCGCAGACCAGAGCCTGTATGCCAGCCAATACCGGGCGGGGGAGCGAACATTTTCTCTCATAACCCAGGTCATAGGCCGCAGCGGCCGGTTTTCCAAGCCGGGCCGGGCGGTGATACAGACCTTTACCCCGGAAAACCAGATCATCCAGCAGGCTGCCCGGCAGGATTATGACAGCTTTTATCGGGACGAGCTGTCTCTCCGGCAGATCGCAGGAACACCGCCCTTTTCCGAGCTGTTCGTTTTGACCGCTACAGGCGAGGATGAGGATGCTGTGCTGCGCTGCTGCCGGGATATCCGGCGGGAGATCCTGCAATTGACGGCGGAGCTTGCGGACGTCAGGGTGCTTGGTCCTGCGCCTTTACCTGTTGCGAGGATGAATAAGTCCTGGCGCTACCGGGTAACGGTCAGCGGACCGGAGGGAAAACCGCTCCGTTCTGCTGTGAGCTGGGTGCTGATGAACTGCAATGATGGAAAAAAATACAGGGGAGTTTCTGTTTATGCAGATTATGACCCACTGGAATGATATAAAATCTCAAATAATTGGATATATAAAAATATCCATTTTTAATGCAAAAAGAGACAGGAAGAAAGGAATGAGAAGCTATGGCGCTTCGCAATATACTACATGAGGGAGACGAGACACTGTCTAAGCACTGCCGTCCTGTGACAGATTTTAACGATCGTCTGCATCAGCTTTTGGACGACATGGAGGAGACTCTGAATGCTGCGGAAGGAGTTGGATTGGCTGCGCCCCAGGTGGGCGTCCTGCGCCGGGCTGTCCTGGTGCTGGAGACCAATGTCCCGGAGGGCGAGCCGGAAAGGATCATCGAACTGATAAATCCTGAGATCATTGCCTCCGATGGTGAGCAGGAGGGGCCGGAGGGATGTCTGTCCGTGCCCGGCGTTTATGGATGGGTGCAGCGCCCCGATCACGTGCGGGTGAGAGCGCAGGATCGTTATGGAGAATTTTTTGAGGTAGAGGGCTATGGATTGACCGCCCGCGCCTTCTGCCATGAGGTGGACCATCTGGACGGACATATGTTCCTGGAGGTCAGCGATCATATCATGTCGGACGATGAGTTAGAGGCGTATTATGCCTCTGAGGACGGAAAATGAACGTAGTTTTCATGGGAACGCCGGATTTTGCTGCCTGCTCCCTGCAAAAGCTGATCGACGAGAAATATTTTATCTCCGGCGTGTTCTGCCAGCCTGATAAGCCGAAAAATCGCGGACACAAGTTGGCGGCCTGCACCGTGAAGGAAACCGCTCTGGCCGCAGGGCTTGCCGTATACCAGCCGGAAAAGCTTAGGGATGGAGCCGCTCTTGCGATCTTAGAACAGCTTGCCCCTGATATCATTGTTGTGGTTGCCTATGGGCGAATTTTGCCGAACGATATGCTGACCCTGCCTAAATACGGCTGCATCAATGTCCACGGCTCCCTTCTGCCCGCCTATCGGGGCAGCGCCCCTATCCAGCGTGCCGTAATAAACGGCGATAAGATCACCGGTGTATCCACCATGTACCTCAGCGAGGGCATGGATGAAGGGGACGTTATTCTGACTCGGGAAACAGCGATCGGTGAAAAAGAGACCAGCGGCCAGCTTTTTGACCGGTTAGCCCCCATGGGAGCGGAGCTTTTGATAGAGACTCTCCGGGCTATAGAGGCTGGTACGGCTCCCCGTACGCCTCAGGACGGGAACTGCGCCACCTATGCGCCGCCGCTGTCTAAGGAGGAGTCGCCCATTGACTGGACGAAGGAGCCGTATATGGTGATGAAGCATATATACGGTATGCAGCCCTGGCCCTGCGCCACAGCGGAGTTAGGAGGCACGGTCTTTAAGATATTCGATGGAGAAAGAACAGGACGAAGCACCTCCAAGGCACCGGGAACCGTTGTCTCTGCCGGAAAAAAGGGCATAGAGGTGGCCTGCGGCGGGGGAGAGACCGTTCTTATCACCGAATTGCAGGCGCCGGGTGGAAAACGTATGGCGGCGGGGGCCTACCTTCTGGGGCACCCTATGGAGGTCTGATATGCCGCGCCGGGCTGCATTGGAAGCGCTGGAACGCTTTCGCCGAGATTCTGCCTGGAGCCGCCAGGTCATGAATACGCTCAATCAGAAATATGCCATGGACGGGAGAGACGGGGCATTGGCTGCGCGGCTGTTTTACGGCACGCTGCAAAACCTGCCTCTGCTGGATTATTATCTGGATGCCTATGCCAAAGGAAAGCTGGAGCCGAAGGTGCGAGATATTCTTCGCCTGGGAGCCTATCAGATCCTGTTTATGGACAGAATACCGCCCAGTGCGGCGGTGAACGAGGCCGTCCGACAGTGCAAAAAATATACGCCTCGTGCCGCCGGGCTGATAAATGCCGTGCTGCGCCGCTTATCGGCGGATAAGGAAAAAAATACCCTTCCGGCGCTGCCGGAGCGTGGAGGCACGGAATATCTGGCGGTAAAATACAGTCATCCCAGCTGGATGGTGGGGGAGCTTATTGCTCTGCGTGGCTATGACGGAGCGGAGGCTGTCCTCCGGGCGAATAATGAGCCGCCGCCCATCTATGTGCAGACGAATACCCTGAAAACAACGACGGAGGCACTTGCGGCTCAGTTGGGGGCGGAGCCGTTCGGGGATATGCCCGGATGCTTGCTGCTGAAGCGGCAGGGGCGTATTGAGGAGAGCGAGCCCTTTTTGCAGGGCCTGTATTATGTGCAGGACCCTGCCGCCCACAGCGTTGTCCTGACCGCAGAGCTGGAGCCGGGCATGGCTGTGCTAGACGCCTGCGCTGCTCCCGGCGGAAAGAGCTTTGCTGCTGCCATCGCCATGGGAGACAGAGGTCAGGTGCTTGCTCAGGATATCAACAGCAAGAAGCTGGCGCTCGTTAAGGCAGGGGCGGAACGCCTGGGACTGACCTCTGTCCGGTGCCAGCCGGGGGATGCAAGAGAAGCAGAGGGCGCTTTTGACGTAGTGCTGGCCGATCTGCCGTGCAGTGGGCTGGGCGTTATCCGGAAAAAGCCGGACATCCGATATCGGCCCAAGGAGGAGCTGGATGCGCTTCCCGACCTTCAGATGGAGCTGCTGGATGCGCTGGCCGGAGCGGTGAAGCCCGGCGGAAGGCTGATCTATTCCACCTGCACCTGGCGGGATAGGGAAAATCAGGCCGTATCGGAGGCCTTTCTGTCGGCCCATAAGGATTTCATAAAAAGCTATGAACGGGTCTACTGGCCCGATACAGACGGAACGGACGGGTTTTATATATGCCGGATGGAGCGAACAAGCTGGATATAAAATCTATGCTTCCCCAGGAGCTGGAGGCAGAGCTTAAAGAGCTTGGCCTGCCCTCCTGGCGGTCAAAGCAGGTGTTCCGCTGGCTGGGGCGGGGCGTCACCTCCTTTGAGGAAATGACCGACCAGCCCAAGGCGCTTAGAGCAAAGCTGGACGAGCGGTACTATATCCCCAGCCTGACGGTCCTGCAAAAGCAGATATCCGCTCAGGACGGGACAGAAAAGCTCCTGTGGCGTCTGCCGGATGGGGAAAGCGTGGAGACCGTATTCATGCGCTATAAGCACGGTAACACCGTCTGCATATCCTCACAGGTGGGATGCCGGATGGGCTGCGCCTTTTGCGCCAGCACCATCGGCGGGAAAATACGAGACCTGTCCGCCTCTGAAATGCTGGACGAGGTACTGCGCACCGGTCTGGAATGCGGACCAGTCTCCAACATCGTCCTTATGGGCATAGGGGAGCCGCTGGACAATTTTGACAATGTCCTCCGCTTCCTTCGGCTGGTGAATGATCCGGATGGCGCCAATATCGGCATGCGGCATATCTCTCTTTCTACCTGCGGATTGATAGAAGGAATTGACAAACTGGCCGCTCTTAATTTACAATTGACCTTGTCCGTATCCCTCCACGGACCGGACGACCAGACTCGCTCCCGCCTGATGCCGGTGAACCGGCAGTACGGAGTAGACGCACTGTTTGATGCGTGCCATCGGTATTTCCGGCAGACCGGGCGGCGGATCTCCTTTGAATACGCTATGGTGCGGGATGTGAACGACACCCCCTATCATGCCAGGCTCCTGGCAAAGCGGCTGCGCGGCACGGGGGCCCATGTAAATCTTATCCGACTGAATTATGTTTCTGAGCGCGATCTGGCTCCCTCTTAGGAGGAGACCGTTCGTGCATTCGCAAAGGAGCTGGCGGACAGCGGCGTCACTGTGACGGTCCGACGCCGGCTCGGACGAGATATCGATGCTGCCTGTGGACAGCTTCGCCGCGGACAAATGAGGCACCTATGAATGTTTAATGTTTTTGGATTGAGTGACAAGGGCCGGTACCGGGCCGAAAATCAAGATTCCTTCGATGTCTGCGCCGTCGCCGGCGGGCTTATGGCCGTGGTCTGCGACGGCATGGGCGGGGCAGCTGCCGGGCTGATGGCCAGCGATATGGCACGGGCCAGGTTCATGGCCTTTGCCAAGGGGGCCCTGGAGGCGCCAGATGGAACAGATACGGCGGATATCCTTCGTCAGGCTACGGATGCGGCCAACCGAAAAATATACAGCTTCGCCGCTCATTCTGAGGAATATACCGGCATGGGGACCACACTGGTGGGCGGCTATTTGAAGGACGATACAGCAGTCTTCGTGAACGTGGGAGACAGCCGGGCTTATCGTATCGCAAAGGATGGCATTGTTCAAATCACAAAGGATCATTCTCTTGTTCAAATGATGGTGGACAGCGGGCAGATCACACCTGACCAGGGGCGGCATCATCCGCGGCGGAATATCATCACTCGGGCAGTGGGAAGCGAACGATTTGTTACCAGTGATATCTTCACATTTCCGATTCGCCCGGGGGACAGCTTCCTCATTTGTTCAGACGGACTGACGAACGCCATGGAGGATGCGGAGCTGCACCGGCTTATCCTGGCAGCAGGAGATGCGCAGACAGCCTGCTGTGCCCTGGTGAACGAGGCGGTAGATAACGGTGCCAGAGATAACGTGACTGCCATTGTGATTTTCGAAAGGAAGGGGGACGCTTGATATGGAAAACAAAGTGAGCTGGCGTCTTGGTAAGACGCTTGACGGTCGGTATGAGATGCTCTCTGTGCTTGGTATCGGCGGTATGGCCGTTGTATATAAAGCATTTGACCATAAGCTGAAGCGGAATGTGGCCATCAAGGTCCTGCGCGATGATGTGGCTATGGATGTAGATTCACGCCGTCGGTTCCGCACGGAATATCAAGCGGTCGGAATGCTGAGCCACCCTAATATCCGGGCGGTGTATGACGTAGTATCCTCCGGAGATACGGAATATATCGTGATGGAATATGTAGACGGCATCAACCTGAAGCAGTATCTGAAAAAGAAGGGCGCTTTGTCCTGGCGCGAAACGTTGCATTTTTCCACACAAATCGCCAAGGCGCTGAGTCATGCTCATAGCAAGGGTATCATTCATATGGACATCAAGCCGCAGAACATCATCCTGCCCAAGGACGGAACGGCGAAGGTGGCCGATTTTGGCATAGCCCAGCTGGAGGAATCCGAGCAGGGCGACTCCGGAGAGGAGGCAGTGGGGAGCATTCACTATATCTCCCCGGAGCAGGCGAGGGGCGAGACCGTGGACGCCCGGTCAGATATATATTCTCTGGGCGTGGTCATGTATGAAATGCTGACGGGCCAGCTTCCTTTTGATGGGGAAACCGTGGGCGAGGTGGCGCTGAAGCATTTCACGGTTATTCCGGATGCTCCTACGGCCATCAACCCGGATATCCCGCCTGAGCTGGAGGAAATAACGCTGAAGGCCATGCAGCCGGATCCCAACGATCGCTACCGCACGGCGGACGAGATGCTGGCTGACCTGGAGGATTTTCGCAAGGGCCAGACAGCGGCTGTAGGTAAGGAGGTAAGACAGGCTTTGGCAGAAAATACGCCCCCTAAGCGGGATGAGGTACATGTTATTTCCCGCAATGTACCGCGCATCAGCACGGCCGGGGAGCTTTCCAAGGAGGGCTATACCCGTCGCAGAGCCAGGGAGCGGCGCATCAGCAACCTGCTTGGCCTTGGCCTGGTATTGGTGTTTGCGCTGGGATTGTTCGGTTTCGTCTGGAGCTACTGGCTTGGGGACATTTTCAGCGATGCAGAGCGCACGGATGTACCGAATTTCGTGGGGTCTGTAGCTGAGAATATCACCAGTGATGAGGCCATGACCAGTCTGTTCAACTTTACCGTCGTATATAAGGCGGACACAGTGTATGAGGAGGGCGTCATCACCGCGCAGGACCCGGCGGCCGGTACCAGCCGTATGATCGTGTCTGAGGGCATTGACGTGCAGCTTACCGTCAGCTCTGGTATTCAGCTTGTGGAGGTACCGGATTTGATCAACCACCCCTATACGGAGGCGCAGGTCCAGCTGCAAACGCTGGGACTGAATGTGGAGATCATCCTGGAAGAATCGAGCTCCATCACGGAAAACTATGTTATCAGTACAGACCCGGTCTCAGGAACATCTATCGCCAGCGGCGAAACAGTTACCCTGACTGTCAGCGCCGGGCCGTCTGTCTCCTACGCTACGGTGCCTGATCTTGTAGGCATGACAAAAACGGAGGCCCTGCTGGCCCTTCAGCAGGAGGGGCTTGTCTGCTCTGAGTCCGATATTACCTATGTCACCTCAAGTGCCAGTGAATCGGGTCTTGTTATCTGGCAGAATTACACCAGCGGCACTCAGGTCGTCAGCGGCACTGCCGTATATATCCAGATCGGTACCGGTCCCAGTGCGACCGCTACTCCCACGCCCACAGAGACCCCCGCCGTCGTCACAGATGAGACAGAGAACACAGACGATGCGCCGGAAACTGTTGAGGGAGAGGGAACGGAGTGAACGGGTGAACAAGGAGGGGACGATCATAAAGGCCCTTAGCGGGTTCTATTACGTTCGCTGTGAGGACAGGATCGTGGAATGCCGGGCCAAGGGCCGATTCCGCAAGGAGGGCATCACGCCCTTGGTCGGTGATTGCGTTCTTATAGAGGAAGGCGGGGATGGCAGCGGCACGGTAAGCCAGATTCTGCCCCGAAAAAATGCCTTCACCCGTCCGGCGGTAGCGAATGTGGACTGCCTTGTTATGCTCATCTCTGCCGCTTTGCCGGTGACTGATCCATATCTGGCGGATCGAGTAACGGTGCGGTGTGAGAAAAATAACTGTGGCGTTATATTGGTCATCAATAAGTGTGATTTGGAGCCGGGGGACGGGTTGTATGAGATATGTTCGACGACGGGCTATCCCTTGTTTCGGGTCAGCGCCGCTACCGGTCAGGGTATAGGAACGCTGAAGGCTGCTCTGGCAGGAAAAATATGCTGCTTTACAGGCAACTCTGGCGTTGGGAAAAGCAGTCTGATCAATGCCATAGCGCCCGGATTTCAAATCCCTACCGGGACCGTCAGCGAAAAGCTCGGCCGCGGCCGGCATACTACCCGCCATGTGGAGCTGTTCGATCTGGGCTGCGGAACGCTTCTGTGCGATACTCCGGGCTTTGCTTCTTTTGGAGATGAGACAGAGGAACCTATTACCACAGAGGAGCTGCCGCTGCTGTTCCCGGAGTTTGAGACGCTGCGAAGCGGTTGCCGATTCGATGATTGTACCCATCGGACAGAGCCGGGCTGCGCCGTACGCGAAGCGGCAGAGATGAGGCAGATTCATCCCAGCCGCTATAGCTCCTATCTGCGGATGTATGAGGAAGCCAGCCGCATTAAGCCCTGGGAGCTGGAAGGCAAAAAGGCTGACCGAAAAAATAATAAAGGAACCAAGAATGCCTCGCATCCATAGAATACGGATGGGAGGCGTTTTTATGCGGGTGAATATACAATGTAAGTGCAACAGTCAAAAAGACGAAAAAGAATGACT